>JBJTJV010000249.1:0-3682 GCA_046352645.1 Chloroflexota bacterium
GGCCACCGGACCGCTGCCGCGCGTCCCCAACCGCGCCACTCCCCACCCTGCCGCTGCCACGTTCGGGCGGCCCGCGGACCCCGTGGCGACGCCGCACCCCGACGCGCCCGCCGATCCCGGTACGCCCTCCCCTCAGGCGACGACGATCGCGCGCTCCCGGTGGACGTCGCCGCGGAGCTTGCGATCCACCGTCACCCGCAGGCTCCAGCCCACCGTCAGCCCGTCCGTCTGGAGCGTCGGGGGCGCGTCCTCCGGCAGCCGGAACGTCACCGTCCCCCCGGCGAGCGCCGCGCGCTCGAGCGCGACGGTCCCGATCACGCGCGGCATCCCGGCCCCGGCCCCGACCTGCGCGAGCAGCTCGGCCCGCACGGACCGCCCGTCCGGCGCATCCGGCCAGCCGATCGCGAGCGTCACCTCCGACCCTGCCGCCAGCGGCGGCAGCGGCGTCACCGAGAGCGTCGCACCCTCGTCCTCCGTCGCATCGTTCAGGGCGCCGGACGGCAGGCGCAGCACGCCCGCGCGCAGCAGGTCCGGGTGCTGGCGCACGTCCACGATCGTCGCGACCCGCTGGTCCGCCCCCATCGCGATCTCCCAGCGCGCCTCCACGGCCCACGCGATCGCGGCGATCCCCGCGTGCGCGGACGGCGGTCCCAGGCGCGGCGCGGGGATCGAGAACGTCTGCTCCACGGTCTGGCCCGCCGCGAGCGACGCGGGCAGTGACACGTCCGGGAAGGTGTCGGCCGAGATCTCGCGCCCGGTCACCTCCACCCACGTGACCGTCGTGGCGTCCCGCTCCGTGCCGCCGCCGCCCGTGCGCGCGGTGCTCCCGAGCGACCCCGTGACCATCGCCACGCCGGCGGCCGCACGGGCGAGGGGGTCATCCGACTGCTCGGCCGTCCGGTCCTCCTCGCGGAGCAGGACGCCGACGAGGCGCAGCCCCGCCGACCGCGCGTCGATCGCCCGTTCCGCCCGGATCCGGAGCGTGCCGGAGATCGCGTCCCCGACACGCACCGGACCGGTGAGCACGATCTCGCCGGAGAGCGCATCGGTCGCACCCCGGACGAGCTCGGCGAGCGCGATCGCGGCGAGCGGGTGGCTGCCGTCCGGGCCCGCGAGACGGCGTGGGTCGGCTCCGTCGAAGGGTGCCGGCAGACGGCCACCGGGATCACCCGGGATGCGCAGGATCGCCGGCACGCCGCCCGCGAAGCTCTCGCGCCGCTCGATCCCCGCCAGGAACCCCCCAGCCGCCTCCGTCATGCCATCTCCTCCTCTGGCCCGATCGCCAGCAGCACCGCGAGCCGATCGATGAACGGCGCCTGGCGGTCGCGGATCCGCTGCTTCGCCTCGTGGAGGCCGAACCACGCCACGCGGTCCACCTCCGGGATCTCGATGCGCCGCCCGGAGCCGGGTGGCCACTCGATGCGGCACGTGATGCTCACGTGGTCCGCCGGGTCGAGGTCGCCGCGGCAGGCCCATGCGTGCACCCGCTTCCCGCCCTTCTGGACGATGTCGCCGAGCGGCACGAGCGGGCCCTCGGCCACGACGCCCGTCTCCTCGCGGAGCTCGCGGAGCGCCACGGCCGGGAGCTCCTCGCCCGGCTCGGGCTCGCCCTTGGGGATCCCCCAGGCGCCCGCGTCACGATGGGCGAAGTACGGCCCACCCGGGTGGGCGAGGAGCACCTCCGGCGCGCCGTCGGCCGCTCGCCGCCAGAGGAGGATGCCCGCGCTGACGCGCTCGCTGCCACCCATCCGCCCCGACCGTCCGCCCGCGGCCTACCAGCGGAGATGGACGAGCGGCCGGATGCGTGCGTCGTAGAGGGCGCGGATCGCATCCATCGTCGCGGGGTCGAGCGGCGGCAGGTCCGAGGCCGCGGCGTTCGCGCGCGCCTGCTCTGGGGTCTTCGCGCCGGGGATCGCGACGCTCACCTCCGGGTGCATGAGGATCCAGCGGAGCGCCATCTGCGCCATCGTCGCGCCTGCGGGCACGAGCGAACGCAGCTCCTCGACGAAGGCGAGGCCGGTCGCGTAGTCGATCCCCGCGAACGTCTCACCCCGGTCGAAGCGCTCCCCGTTGCGGTTGAAGAGACGGTGGTCATCGTCCGCGAAGGCCGTGGCCGCGCCCATCTTCCCGGTGAGCAGCCCGGACGCGAGCGGCACGCGGGTGATCACCGCGACGTCCCGCCGGCGGGCCTCGGCGAGGAAGCGCTCGGCAGGCCGCTGCCGGGCGAGGTTGAAGATGATCTGGACGCTCGCGACCCCGGGGTGCTCCAGGGCCACGAGGCCCTGCTCGACCTTCTCGACCGACACGCCGTAGTGGCGCATGACGCCCTGCTCCACGAGCGCGTCGCAGGCGGCGAAGAGCTCCGGTCGGTAGAAGACCTCGTTCGGCGGGCAGTGGAGCTGGACGAGGTCGAGGGTGGCGACGCCGAGGTTCTCGCGGCTCCGCTCGGTCCAGGCGACGAACGCCTCCGGCGTGTAGTTCTCCGACCGCTGCTCGACGCGCCGCCCCATCTTCGTGAGGACGCGGAAGGTCTCGCCGGGGCGCTCGCGGAGGAAGCGGGCGATCAGCCGCTCGGAGTGGCCGTCGCCGTAGACGTCCGCGGTGTCGATGAGGTTCACCCCGGTGTCCGCGGCGGCGTGGAGCGCCTGCAGCGCCGCGGCATCGTCGAGCGCGCCCCATGCGCCGCCGATCGCCCACGCGCCGAAGCCGATCTCGCCGACCTGCCAGCCCGTCTTCCCGAAGCGCCGTGTCTGCATCCGTCCTCCATCGCTGCCGGCCGACCGGTCGGTGGCCGCGTGTCGGGCCGCGGGGGTCCGCGGCTATCGTCTCAGGGGGTGGTCTCGGCCGCCGGGCCGAGGACGAGGATCTCCGTCGCGCCGGTGTTCCCGCCGGTCGTCGTCTCCGCCTCCAGGCGGAGGATGCGCACGGTGCGGCCGATAGGGGCACCGTCCGGACCGGTGGCGAAGGTGCCGAGCGCGACACCGTCCGCGATGACGGCGAAGGTCTCGGTGATCGCGCTGCCGTCGGTCATCGAGCGGGTGAGCCAGGCGACGCTGTCGACCGCCATCGGGGCGCCGAGGTCGATCTCCAGCCAGGCGTCATCCCCGTCCCCGCGGCTGGACCAGGCGGTCGACGGGTCGCCATCGATGGCGAGCGCAGCCGCGAAGGCGTCCGAGTACTCCGAGCTCACGCCCACGATCGACGCGCCCGCGCGCAGGTCCGGTCCCGCGGCCGCCGGCGCAGCCGGGGTCGTGAACGTGCCCGTCTCGCCGACGTAGAGCGTCCCGTCCGGGCCGACGCCCTGGAGCCGGTAGCGGTAGGTGGTCGCGGGCGCAAGGCCGCCGATGACGAGGTGGTGGTCCGTCGATGCCTCGGGGCCCATCATCGCTCCGGCGACGACACGGTCGAACGTGCTGCCCGCGCCGAGCACGACGGAGCAGACGAGCGGGATCGTGGTGGTCGCCGTGACCGTGACCGCGCGACCCGATGGGTCGGGCGTCATCACCTCCGGCACCGGCAGGACGGACGCGAGCGGCAGGATCGCCGCCGCAAGTGCCACGGTATCGGCCGCGGACGCGGTCGTCACGGGGCTCCCCGCCGCGGCACCGGCGGCGAGCGCGACCGCGAGCGCGGTCGAGAGGAAGCGCAGACGCGTGGCTCCGGGCATGGACGAGAGCGTAGC
>JBJTJV010000250.1:0-4197 GCA_046352645.1 Chloroflexota bacterium
CCGCCGCGGACGAGCTCCTCGAGCGGATGGATCGACGCATCCTGTGGCTCGCGGTGCGCATGATCCACGAGGCGAACGTCGTCCGGCAGAGCCCGGACGGTCTGAAGGTCGGCGGCCACCAGGCGTCCTCCGCCTCGTCCGTCTCGGTGATGAGCGAGGTCCTCCTCCGCTGGCTCCGTGCAGGCGACGTCTTCGCGCCGAAGCCGCACGCCGGCCCCGCCTACCACGCGATCCAGTACCTCATTGGCATGCTGCCGCAGCCGTACCTCGCCCAGCTGCGCAGCAAGGGCGGCCTCCAGCCCTACCTCTCGCGCACGAAGGACCCGGACCCGGTCGACTACTCCCTCGGCTCCATGGGCCTCGGGCCTGCCTCGCCACTCTTCGCCTCCGCCGCGGACGGCTACCTGCGCAACCACTTCGTCGGTGCGCGGGAGCATCCTGCCCGGCGCTTCGTCGCGCTCGTGGGCGACGCAGAGCTCGACGAGGGGAACATCTGGGAGGCGCTCGAGGAGGAATCGCTCCAGGGCCTCGGCAACGTCACCTGGATCATCGACCTGAACCGCCAGAGCCTCGACCGGGTGATCCCGGGGATCCGCGTCCGGCGGACGCAGGCCGTCTTCGCCGCGGCAGGCTGGCAGGTCCTCGAGGCGAAGTACGGACGGCATCTGCGCGCCTGGTTCGGCCGGGAGCACGGGGATGTCTTCCGCCGGCGCATCGACGAGATGTCCAACGAGGAGTACCAGGCGCTCCTGCGGATCCCCGGCAGGGACGCCCGCGAGCGGATCATCGGCGGGGCCGCGGCGAACGACCGCGACGCACTCTTCCGGATCACCGAGGAGATCGACGACAGCGCCCTCACCGCGATCCTCGCCGACCTCGGCGGGCACGATCATGCGGACCTCGCCCGGCTCCTCCGCGAGGCGGACGCGGAGACCCAGCGCCCGACGGTCATCTTCGCGTACACGATCAAGGGCTGGCAGCTGCCCTTCGCGGGCGATGCCGCGAACCACTCCGCGCTCATGAGCACGGACCAGATCACCGCGCTCGCACCGCTGCTCGGCGCCGATGCCGCGGACCCGTGGGCCGCCTTCCCCGACGGCTCCGCCGAGGCCCGCTGGGCGGCGGAGCGACGGGTCGCGCTCTACGGTGCCGGCACGCCCGTCCGGAGCGCCGTCCGCGGGATGGAGCTGCGGCGGGCGATCCCCGCGGACGTCCGCCTGGAAGCGCGGATCCCCGCGAAGGTGAGCACCCAGATGGCGTTCGGGGACGTCCTCACGGAAGCCGCCCGCCACCCCGTGCTCGCGGAGCGCCTCGTGACGACCTCCGCCGATGTCGCGGTCTCCACGAACCTCGGCGGCTGGATCAACAAGGTCGGCGTCTATGACCGCCACCAGCGCCCCGTCTTCGACGAGACGCCGCGCCTGCTCAAGTGGCAGCCGGGCCCGTCCGGCCGGCACATGGAGCTGGGCATCAGCGAGATGAACCTGTTCATGATGCTGAGCCAGCTCGGGCTGACCGCCGAGCTTCTCGGCGAGCCGCTCGTCCCGATCGGGACGGTCTACGACACGTTCATCGCGCGCGGCCTCGACGCCCTCGTCTACGGCCTCTACAACGAGGCGCGCTTCATCCTCGTCGCGACCCCGTCCGGCGTCTCGCTCGCCCCCGAGGGTGGCGCGCACCAGTCCACGATCACGCCCTCGCTCGGCATCGAGCTGCCCAACCTCCATGCCTACGAGCCCGCGTTCGCGCGCGAGGTCGCGTGGTGCCTGGAGGAGGGGATCGCGGGCTGCATCGGCGAGCGGGCCGGCTTCTCCACGTACCTGCGCCTCACCACGCGCGCGGTGGACCAGTCGCTCTCCGAGCCGGTCCGGCTCGGCCTGGGCGAGGACGAGTGGCGACGGCAGGTGCTCGCGGGCGGCTACCTGCTCCTGCGCGGCCGCGAGATCGCGCCCGCGCTCCCCGCGGACGCCCCGCGCGTGACGATCGCGGCAATGGGCGCCATCGTGCCGGAGGCGATCGCCGCGGCCCGGCTGCTCGCGGCCGAGGACGTGGACGTGAACCTCGTCGTCGTCACCTCCGCGGACCGGCTCGCGGCGGAGATCGCCGGCCGCCGGCTCGCCTCGGTCCGCGCGGGCACGGACGCCGCGCCGACGCACCTCGCGGACCTCTTCCCGGCCACGCACCGCCATGCACCGATCGTCACCGTCCTCGATGGCGCATCGCACGCGCTCTCGGTCCTCGGTGGCGCGTTCGGCGCGCCGGTCGTGCCGCTCGGCTCGGACACCTTCGGCCAGACGGGCACGATCCCCGACCTCTACGCTGCGATGGGCATCGACACCCCGCACATCATCGAGGCGTCCCTTCTCGCGCTCGAGCTCGCCGACCGCCCCGCGGGCGCGTGACGCAGCTCCCGGAGCACGAGGGGCGGAACCGCGCCGCCTGGGACCTCCGGGCGCCGGATTGGGTCGCGTCGGGCGAGCGGCTCTGGACGGAGCCACCGAGCTGGGGGATCTGGGGGATCCCGGACGCGGACCTCGGGCTCCTCGCCGATGTCGCCGGTCGCGACGTCATCGAGCTCGGCTGCGGGACCGGCTACGTCAGCTGCTAGGTCGCGCGGGCCGGTGGGCGGCCGGTCGGGATCGACCTCTCCCCCGGGCAGCTCGCGACGGCGCGGCGCCTCCAGGCCGCGCATGGCCTCGACTTCCCGCTCCTCGAGGCGAGCGCGACGGCCGTCCCGCTGCCCGACGCGTCCTTCGACCTCGCGATCTCCGAGTACGGCGCCTGCCTCTGGGCGGAGCCCGCGGCGTGGATCGCGCTCCTGCGCCGGCACGGGTTCGTGGTCGAGGCGCTCGACGAGCTCTACGCCCCGGACGATGCGGCGGGCGTGCGCTTCGGGATGGATGCGGCGTGGGCGCGCCGCTGGCCGGCCCAGGAGGTCTGGCGCGCGCGGAAGGCGCCGGGCTGACCGCGCATCGGTCCCGGGTCAGCCCGCGGCGACGAGGTCCTCGTCCGTGCCCAGGCGGAACGGCGGATAGCGGTCGTGGAGCAGGAAGAGCCACGTGAGGACGCGCATCGCCCAGCGCAGGTGGCCGCCCACGAGCGCGTGGATCGCCGCCGCCTGCCGCCCCGCGACGAGGACCGGCACCCACGCGACGCACGCGAGCACGAGCGCGATCGTCCCGAAGACGAGGAGCGCGACGAGGTGGGGCAGCACGAGGATCGCACGGATCCCGATGCCCACGATGGGGATCCCCCAGAAGCGCGCGATCGGGACGCGCCGGTCGATCTCCACGCGCACCGGATGCTCGTCCTCCCCGGAGAGCGAGAACGGCGGGTAGCCGCTGCACAGGAGCCGGAGCCACGCGTCGCAGCGGAGATTCCAGCGCCAGAAGCCGCCGACGATGCGCACGACGGGGTCCGCCTGTCGCCCGAGGAGGAGGACGGGCAGCCAGGTGAACGGCAGGATGAGCGCGACCGCGACGGCCACGAGCGCGAGCACGATCGCGTGCGGCACGAGGAGGAGCGCGCGGAGCGCGACGCCGACCACCGGCAGCCCCCAGCCGCGGCCGATGCCGGTCGTCCGGTCGTAGCTGACGCGGACCGGGTAGGCCGCGGGGTCCCGGCGCCGGCCGGTGACGATGAGCGTCGGGCCGGCGGTCGATGGTCGTGGCGCGCCGGCTCCCCGGCCGGGGCCCGGACCGTCCGGGTCCGCGGCGTCCGAGCGGCGCGGCGGTGGGTAGCCGCCGTCTGCGGGCGACGCGGGGCGTGCCCACGGCGACGGCGCGGGCGCAGGCGGCTGGCCCCAGCCCGCCGGCGTCCCGGGCGGGGGCTGCGGCGGGCCGGACCGGGGCGCCCAGCCGGGCGGCGGCCCCCAGCCCTGTGGTGGCCCGGGCGGGGTCCCGGGCGGCGGTGGCGGCGTGGTCGGCAGCCCCCAGCCGGGCGGCGGCGGCCCCCAGCCGGGCGGGGGCTGCTGCGGTGGTCCGTCTGGGCGACGTGGATCGTCCGGCGCGTCGGGCATCGTTCCTGCTCCTCCGGCGGCACGCACGGCGCGGCCACCGCGCTCAGGGTAGCGACGTCCGGCGTGGCGCGCGACGGCCGCCGCGCGCTGCCGGTCGTGCGGCGGCGCCGTCGCGGCCCTCCGCGGATCCTCCGCGCGGAGGGCCGGCATCGTCCCGGCCCCGTCCGCCCCGACGGGAG
>JBJTJV010000251.1:0-2790 GCA_046352645.1 Chloroflexota bacterium
CGGGTGGCCGTACGACCCGGGTCGGAGGCGCGCTGCCGGGCGGTCTCGTGCCGCGCACCCTCGGGTTCGACTATCGGCACGAGGGCGAGGCGGGCGGCACGGTGACCGTCTGGGCTGCTGCCGGTGCGGGCGACGACCCGGTCCACGTCGCCGGGCCGAGCGTCGTGCCGAACCTTGCCCGGCATCGATCGCTCGGCACGATCTACGTCGGCTGGTGCCCCTACCCGGGGCTGCGTGCCGCCGGGCTCGAGCCGCGGCGATCGCCGGATGCCGGGATCGGCGAGGTCACGCTGCGCCGGCGCTGAGCACCGACCGGGCGGCCGGTCCGCCCCCGCTCGCCAGGCGCCACCACGATCCCGAACGCTACCGCGACACCACCGGTCCGGGGTCCGCGGGATCCGGGTCGGCGGCCACGCGGAACCCCACGTTGCCGGCCGTGTCCTCCCGATCGTGCGCGGTGCGTGCCGAGACGCGGTAGCGCCGGCAGTACGAGGCGTGGCAGAGGTACGAGCCGCCTCGCTGGACGAGCCGGGCGTCGTCCGCGGCCCACGGGCTCGCGGTCCATTCCCAGACGTTGCCGATGACGTTGCGGAGGCCGAACGCGTTGGGCTCGCACGCGTCCACCGGGACGGTGCCGTTCCGGACACCCGGCGTGCTGTGCGGGAACGGGCCGCGCCAGACGTTCGCGCGGTCCGCGAGCCTGGGCTCGTCCACCCCGGGCCACGGGAAGTCGAGGCCTTCGTAGCCGCCGCGCGCGGCAAGCTCCCACTCCCACTCGGTCGGCAGGCGGGTCGCGGACCACGCGCACCAGGCGAGCGCATCGTCATGGCTCACGTGGACGACCGGATGCCCGCCGATCGCGCTCGATCCCGGTCCGTGCGGTGCCCGCCAGGACGCGCCGTCCACCCCCAGCCACCAGGGGGTCCCGGCCGCGCGCCCACGTATCGCGGCAGGATCGACCGGGTGGGCCGCCATGACGAAGCTCCAGCCGTGCCGCTCGGCAGTCGTCACCCAGCCCGTGGCAGCCACGAAGGCGGCGAACTCGTCCACGCTGACCGCCGTGGCCGCGATCCGGAACGGCGCCACGTGCATCGTCCGGACCGGGGACTCGCCGTCGCCGGGGATCGCGTTCGCGGCGTCGGTACCGGCACGGAACGCGCCGCCGTCAAGGGCGATGAGCGCAGGTGAGCGGCCCCGGGCCCCGCCCGCCGGCACGGCCGCACGAGTCGCAGGCCGGCCGTCGCCGTCGCGCGCAGGGGCGTCGGCAGCAGCCTCCCGCCCCGGGGCACAGCACGACCGATCGCTCACCGTGGCGGGCCGTGGGGTGCGTCAGCGGCCGATGCGGACCGGGCTGCCGGTCGCGAAGCGTTCGTACGCGGCGAGCACGCGCCGCGCCGCGTCAAGCCCGTCCTCGCTCATGCGGATGGCCGGCTCGTCGCCGCGGACCCCGGGCACGAGCCCGTCAGCCACCGGCCGACGCCGCCTGCTCCGCGCGGATCTCCGCGACCATCGCCATGATCCGCCGGCCGCACTCCAGGTAGGTGTCGCGCATCGCGTCCGCCTTGCTGGTCCCGCTCGACGGATCGTGGAAGACCGAGGCGAGGTGCGGCTCGATCGAGATGCCCCCGTCGTAGCCGCGCGCGAGCATGTCGGCGAGGATCCGGCGCACGTCGCCGTCACCCTCCCCGGGCCAGGTGTGGACGACGTCATCCGCGTTCACCATCCGCGCGTCCTTCACCTGGATGTAGATCACGTGGTCGCGGACGTGGCGATAGAACTCCCACGCGGACTGCTTGGGCAGTCGGCCATCCGGGCCGGGCTGGGCGCTGTTGTCGTCGCTGTGGACCGGGTTGCCGGTGTCGAAGACCAGCTGCAGCCCGGGCACCTCGTCCAGCAGCCGCTGCGTATAGGTCCAGCCCATGCCGCCGTAGTTCATGCAGTTCTCGTGGACCGGCGTGAGGCCCGCGTCCGAGAACATCGCGTGGAGCTCCCGCAGGCGCCGGAAGCGCTCGGCCTCGTGCTGCTCGGGGAGCGCCCGTCCGGCGGCGTCCTCGCGGATCGCGAAGGACATGATCCGGATGAGCGGGGTGCCCAGGCGCTGCATCCGCGCGATCGCCCGTCGGGCCTCGCCGAGCGTCCGGTCGAACGGCTCGTCGATCGACGTGCCCCAGTTCGCGATCCCCGACGCGACGCAGTTGATGCGCACCCCCGACCCGTCAAGCTGCTCGACGACGCGCTCGAAGGCCTCGTCCGAGAGCTCGTGGAGGAGCACCCCATCGATGTTCCGGCTCTCGATGCTCGACCAGCCGAGCTCCTTCGTGATCGCGATCTGCGTCGGCAGGTCGCGCGCGGCCTCGTCCGCCAGCCCCGTGAAGTACATCCGTCAGACCTCCGTGCGCCGAGCCCCGAAGGACCCGGTCAGATCGATCACCTTGCCCTGGGGCCCGGCATCCGGTCGGCGACCCGTCCGGGCGAGCCGCTCGAGCTCGGCCTCCACGGCCCCCGGATCGAGCGGCAGCTGGAGCGTCCGGTCCCAGATCGAGGAGAGCAGCATCGCGTTGCCGAGCTCGACCGCCGCGAGCCCGTCCTCGCCCGGTCCGATGAGCGGCTCGCCGCGCGCGATCGCGGCCACGAAGTTGGCAAGCACCTCCGCGTGCTGGCCACCCCAGCCATCGATCGGGAAGCGCTCCGTCTCCACGGCCGGCATGTCGAACCCGCCGGGCGCCGTCCGCAGCGTCGCGATCACCGATGCGGCCGTCCGGTCCAGGGAGACGCCGTCGTCGTCCACGA
>JBJTJV010000252.1:0-17431 GCA_046352645.1 Chloroflexota bacterium
TTCGGCACCGTCATCGACGAGCGGGCGTGCCGCGCCGGACCTGCTCGGGCGCGGGTGCGGCCGGGGGCGCAGCGGCGGGCGCGGGCGTCCAGGGCACCTCGTCCTCCGGCAGCGGCTCCGGCTGATCCTCCCAGGGGCTCCGCGCCGCCGGCGCGACGGGCGCCTGCGCGACCGGGGCCTGCGGGGCGACGGGCACGGGCTCGGTGAAGCCCGCGCCGGAGAGGACAGCCCGCGGATCGCGCTGCGGGACGCCGGTGTCGACGCTCCCGAAGACGCCGCCGGGCCGCTGGGCGGCGCCGCGGCGCGCGAGGTCGAAGCCCGTCGCGATGACCGTGATCGAGACCTCGTCGCCCGCCCGCTCGTCGATGACGGTGCCGAAGATGATGTTCGCCTCCGGGTCCGCCGTCTCGCGGATGATCGCAGCGGCCGCCTCGACCTCGAAGAGGCTGAGCGCCGTGCTGCCGGAGATGCTGAACAGGACGCCCTGCGCGCCGGAGATGCTCACCTCGAGGAGCGGGCTGGAGATGGCGGCGCGGGCCGCCGCCTCCGCGCGGTTCTCCCCGGACGCGCGGCCGATGCCCATGAGCGCGGACCCCGCGTCCTGCATGATCGTGCGCACGTCGGCGAAGTCGAGGTTGATGAGCCCGGGGACGGTGATGAGGTCGGAGATCCCCTGGACGCCGTGGCGGAGGACGTCGTCCACGACACGGAACGCGTCCACGATCGAGGTGTCCTTGGTGACCACGTCCCGCAGGCGGTCGTTCGGGATCGTGATGAGCGTGTCCACCTTCGCCTTGAGCGCCTCGCTCGCGCGATCGGCGTTCATCCGCCGGCGCGCGCCCTCGAAGCCGAAGGGCTTGGTCACGACGCCGATCGTCAGGGCGCCGAGGTCCCGCGCGATCTCCGCCACCACGGGCGCGGCGCCCGAGCCGGTGCCGCCGCCCATGCCGGCGGTGATGAAGACCATGTCCGAATCCTTGAGCGCCTCGTGGATCCGCTCGCTGTCCTCCTCGGCCGCCCGCTGGCCGATCGCGGGATCGCCACCGGCGCCGAGGCCGCGCGTGATCTTGTCGCCGATGCGGATCTTGTTCGGGGCATCCGACTGGAGGAGCGCCTGGGCATCCGTGTTCACCGCGATGAACTCGACGCCCATCATCTCGGCGCGGATCATCCGGTTGACGGCATTGCTCCCGCCGCCGCCGACGCCGACGACGCGGATGAGCGCGAAGTTCTCGGAATCCGACCGCACGGTCACGCGGGCCTCCCTCAGCTCCGGACGGCGTCCGGCCCTGGCCATCCCGGGACGCGCGGAACAAGCCGCCGCTCCGGAGGAACGAGCGCGGAGTATACCCCGCTGCGCTGCGGCCCCGCCGCCCCGATGCCCTCTACGGGAAGAGGCCGCGGAGGATCGAGCGGACGCGATCGCCGAGCGAGCCGTCCGTGGCGGGCTCGAAGCGCCGGACCTCGCTCTGGCCGACGACCCTTGCCGCCCAGAGGAGCAGGCCGATCGACGAGGCGTACGCGGGCGAGATGATGTCGTCCGTGAGCCCGCCCGGATCGACCGGCAGGGCGACGCGCACGGGCAGGCCGAGGACCTCCCGGCCGAGGTCGGCGACGCCCGGCAGGTTCGCCCCGCCCACGGTGAGGACGAGCCCGGCGGGGATCGGATGGCCGCGGGACCCCGCGGCGATCTCCTCGCCGATCTTCTCGAAGATCTCGCGCATCCGCGCCTCGATGATGTCCGCGAGATCGGCGCGCAGGGGCAGGCGCCCCTCGAGGTGCTCGGCGAGACCCAGGGGGATGGGCTCCGCGGGATCGACGCTCCGCGGGTCCGCGCTCCCGGCCACGAGCTTGAGGTTCTCCGCGATGAGGATCGTCGTCTTCAGCCCGATGGCGAGATCGCTCGTCACGTGCGAGCCGCCGAGCGGAACCGCCGCGGTGTGGAACGGCGAGCCGTCCACGTAGAGGGCGACGTCCGTGGTGCCGGCGCCGATATCCGCGACGGCCACGCCCAGCTCGCGCTCGGTGTCCGAGAGGACCGCCTCACCCGACGCGAGCGCGTTCGCGATGAGCTCGTCCACGCGGACACCGGCCTGGCGGACGCACTTCTGGAGGTTCTGGATCGGCGTCACGAGCCCGTGGACGAGGTGCGCCTCCACCTCGAGCCGCACGGCGCTCATCCCGATCGGGTCCTTCACGCCCTCCTGGCCGTCGACGAGGAAGTCGCGCGGGATGACGTGGAGGAGCTCCTGGTCCTTGGGCAGGTGGACGGTGCGCGCGACCTCGGTCGCCCGCTCCACGTCCTCGCGCGCGACCTCGCGGTGCTGACCGCTCACGGCGACCGTGCCGCGCGAGTTCATGCTCCGCAGGTGCGCGCCGCCCACGCCGACGAACGCTGCCTCGAGGCGGAACCCCGAGCGCGTCTCCGCCCGGGCGACCGCCGTCCGGATCGCGGCGACGGTCGCCTCGATGTTGATGACCTGGCCCTTCTTCAGGCCGGTCGTCGGCTCGGTCCCGTTGCCGATGACGTTGATCGAGCCATCGGTCCGCAGCTCGCCGACGAGGGCGACGACCTTGCTCGTCCCGACGTCGAGCGCGACGAGGGTCGACTCGTACTCCACGCTGCACATCTCTCGCGTGAGCGCACCGTACGGCGTGCGCGAGCCGGAGGCGACCCGGCCGCCTCGTGCCATCTGTCTGCATTGTCCGCCATGCGCCGGTTCGGCGCTGGGCCGTCCGCGCGAGGGCGCCTTCGCCCGTGCCCGCCGCGGTCGGGGCGCGATCAGCCCCCGCGCGCGCCGGGCCGTGCCGTGGGCCGCGCCGGCGGTCCGCCCACGAACGTGCCGCAGCCCTCCGGCCCGGGCGCCAGCACGATCCGCTCCAGGCTCGCCTCCCGGGCACCCACGATCCCCGCGAGGCACTGGACCTGGGCCGGCAGGAGCGCGACCGGGCGGACCGTCGGCGTGTAGATGCCGAAGACCGCGTGCCACGCGCCCGGGACCTCGAGGACCCAGCCGTCGCCATCGTCCACCGAGAGGGCGAGCCCGCGCGCATCGCTCCCGACCTCCGCGGGGGCGAGCCCGGCGAGCGCACGGGCGACCGCGAGATCCTCGGCGGCGAGCACGGTCCCGGTGCCGCCGGTCGCCACGGTCCGCCGGTCGCGCACGATCGGCAGCGGCGGGGGTGCGTCTCCCTCGATCGCCGCCGCGGGCGTGAAGAGGCGCCCGTCGCCGTCCACGAGCCAGACGCCGGCGTCCGTGGCCCAGGCGAGGATCGCCGCGCGCTCGACCACGTCGATCTCCAGGCGATCGGGCAGCCAGGCGCGCACCCGCGCGCTCCGGACGGACGGCAGCCGGGCGATGCGCGCCTCCAGCTCGGCGGTGCGGATGCGGAAGATGTTCATGCCGAGGCCGTCGGGGAGGTCGAGCGCGGCACGGACGGCGGCGGGGTCGGTGTAGACGACGCCGCGCACGGGGGCGGCCGCGGGATCGACCGCGAGGCGGGTGCTCGTCGCGAGCAGGTAGATCGCGGCGCTCGCGCCGACGAGGCCTGCAGCGCCCGCCAGGCGCGCCCAGGGGACGGCGCGGAGGAGCCGGCGGAGCGGCCCGCCGCGCGGCGCGACGCCGGCGGCCCCCGGGGCCCCGGCCGGACCGACGCCCGGACGCCGGGGGCGCGGCAGCCTCAGGGGAGGTCCGCCCGGGTGAGCCGGCGTCCGGGGCGCGCGGCCGCGGCGGCAAGCGCCAGGGCGACGATCCGGCTGCACACGTCCGCGAAGCCGTACCCGCCTTCCGCGCACATGCGGGGGAAGAGGCTGATCGGCGTGAAGCCCGGGATCGTGTTGATCTCCGAGACGTAGAGCATCTCGTCCGCCGCGAGGAGGAAGTCGACCCGCGCGAAGCCCGCGCAGCCGATCGCGAGGAAGGCCTCGCCGGCGATCCGCCGGGCATCGTCGCGGAGCGCGGGATCGAGCGCGGCCCGCTCCATCGTCCGTGACGCGTCGTCGCGGTACTTGGCCACGAAGTCGTAGAACTCGCGCATCGGCACGACCTCGCCGGGGCCGAAGACCTCGAGGTCACCACGATGGTTGCCGAGCACGCTCACCTCGAGCTCGCGGGGATGGTCGAGATACGGCTCGACGAGGGCGAGGTCGTCGAAGCGGAGCGCCTCGGCGAGGGCGGCATCGAGGTCCGCGTCGTCCGCCGGCCGGTGGACGATGGTGACGCCGATCGAGGAGCCGAGCCGCGCAGGCTTCACGATGAGGCGCGGGTCCGGCAGCGAGGCCGCGAAGGCGCGGAGCTCGGCACGCACGCCCGCGGCATCCGCGGCGCGGTCCGCGCTCCGGACCTCCACCCAGGGCAGTACGGGGAGCTCGAGCGCGCCGCAGACGCGCTTGAAGAGCGACTTGTCCATGCCGATCGCGGACGCCGCCGTCCCCGAGCCGCAGACGACGAGGCCCGCGGCGGCGCACAGCGCCTGGACCTCGCCGTCCTCGCCGAAGGGGCCATGGAGGGCCGGGAAGACGACGGGCGCGGGCGCCTCGCCGGCGATCGCCGCGAGCGCGGCGGCCGCCGGGAAGGGGCCGGTCGCGCCGAGGCCGGCGGGGTCGTCGAAGGCGCGCGCGGGGATCGCCGGGTCGAGCGCGGCGGCGGGCAGGCGCCACCATGCACCGTCGAGGCCGATGCACCAGCCCGACACCGGGTGGCCACGGCCCGCGAGCGCGCCCGCGATCGCGCGCCCGGAGACGAGCGAGACGTCGTGCTCCGCCGACGGCCCGCCGAGCAGGACCGCCACGGGGACGGCCGCCGGGTCCGCCACGGCCCGCGCCTGCGCGCTCACGCCCACGCCCCGCGGTCGCCCCAGTCGCCCGCGAAGACGACCTCCTCGACGAGCTCGATGCCGGTCTGGCTGTGCACGATCTCCCGGACCTCCTCACCCAGCCGCCGGATGTCGGCGGCGCTCCCTCCCCGATCGTTCACGAGGAAGTTCGCATGCTTCTCGCTCACCGATGCGCCGCCCACGCGACGGCCCTTCAGCCCGAGCGCATCGATGATCCGCCCGGCGCTGTCGCCGGGCGGGTTGCGGAACCACGATCCCGCCGACGGCACGCCGAGCGGCTGGTGCGCCTGGCGCCAGCGGCGGATCTCGTCGAGGCGCTCGGCGATCCGGGCGGGGTCGTCCGGCGCCAGCCGGAAGGTCGCCTGGGTCACGACGCGCGGCAGGCCGGGCGGATCGTCCTTCAGCGTGCTCGAGCGGTAGCCGAGGGCGAGCCCGTCCGCGTCGAGCGCCGTCTCCGTGCCGTCCGCCCCGATCACGAGCGCCGAGGCGAGGATCGCCCGCACGTCGCCGAGGTGGGCGCCCGCGTTCGCCCAGACGGCGCCGCCCACGGTACCCGGGATCGCGAGCCCGAACTCGATGCCCGTGAGGCCTGCCTCCTTCGCGATCGTGGACGCCTTCGCGAGCGGCAGGCCCGCGTCGGCGATGAGCAGGTCACCCTCCACGCGCACCTCCTGCGCCCGGACGTGGACGACGAGGCCGCCGATCCCCGCATCCGCGATGCACAGGTCCGAGCCGCGGCCGAGGAGGAAGACGGGGATCTCCCGGCTCCGGGCGAAGCGCACGATCGCCCGCAGCTCGAACAGGTTGCGCACCTCCGCGAAGAGGTCCGCGGGACCACCGACCCGGAGCGTGGTGAAGCGCGCGAGCGGCTCGTGGCGCGAGGTCTTCACGCCGATGCGGCGCTGGATCTCCGTGCCGATCCGGGCCGCCGCGTCGTCCGCGAGGCGCGGGTACGGGACGGCCGCGTCGCTCATGCCTGCCCCCGGACGCACGCGTCGAGCTCGGCCGCGGGCGGCAGCGGCGCGCGCGCGGCGAGGCGCGTGAGGAGGAGCGCGGTCGCGTCCGCCGCACCCGGCCGGCCGATGGCGCGCGCGGCCGCCGACATCCGCGCGTGGAGCGCCCCGTCATCGAGGATCGCGGCCGCCGCGAGGAGCGCGTCCGCATCGAAGGCGGCGTCGGCGACGATCCGGGCCGCTCCCGCCTCCGCGAGCTCGCGCGCGTTCGCCTCCTGGTGCGCCGCGGCGTGCGGGTAGGGGACGACGACGAGCGGCACGCCCGCCGCGGCGGCCTCCGCGAGCGTGCTCGAGCCGGCCCGGCCCACGACGAGGTCCGCCGCGACGAGCGCGTCCGTCATCTCCGCCCCGAGGAAGGCGAACGGGCGGTAGCGCGGCCGGAGCTCCACCGGGAGCGCCGCGGCCGCGGCCTCCGCCGCACCGATGCCGGCATCGCCCGCGAGGTGGAGCACGGCGCACCGCGCGAGGAGGCGGGGCAGCGCACCCGCCACCGCGTCGTTCAGGCGCCGAACGGCCTGCGAGCCGCCGAAGACGAGCAGGACGGGCGGCCCGGGCGGGATCCCGAGGGCGGCCCGGGCGGCGGCGCGGTCGCGGCCGGCCAGCGACCGGATCGGCGTCCCGGTCGTGACGCACGGGCCGGGCAGGTCCGAGCAGGTGCCCGGGAAGGCGGTGGCGCGGAGGGTCGCGAGGCGGGCGGTCGCGCGGACGCTCCGGCCGGCACGGCGGTTGCCCTCCCAGAGCAGGCTCGGCACGCGCCACGCGGCCGCGGCGGCGAGGGCGGGGATCGCCACGTAGCCGCCCGTCGTGTAGACGACGTCCGGGCGCCATGCGCCCAGGCGCAGCCACGCCTCCGGGATGCTCCCCGCGAGCCGGAGCGGGTCGAGGACGGTGGCGACGGAGAGATCGACCGTCCGCAGCGTCCGGAGCATCAGCCGCGTGAGCGGCACCCCGGCATCGGGGACGATCCGCGCCTCCAGGCCGCGCCGCCCGCCGAGCCAGCGGACGCTGAGGTCAGGCTGCGCGGCGGCGAGGGAGCGAAGGACGGCGAGGGCGGGGTAGATGTGCCCGCCCGTGCCGCCCGCCGCGATCAGGATCCGCATCTGCCGTGACGTCTCCCGTGACGGTCTCGCGCGAGACGGAGAGGAGGATCCCCACCGCCGCGAGGCTCACGACGAGCGAGGTGCCGCCGGAGCTGATGAACGGGAGCGTGATGCCGGTGACGGGGAGCAGGTTCACCACGACGCCGATGTTCAGGAAGGCCTGGATGAACAGGATCGTGGTGATCCCCGTCGCCAGGAGCATCCCGAACGGGTCGGCGGCCGACATCGCGACCCGCAGGCCACGATACCCGAAGAAGAGGAAGAGCCCGATGACGATCAGGCCGCCGACGAGGCCGAACTCCTGGCCGACCATGGCGAAGATGTAGTCGTTGTCCGCGTTCGGCAGGTAGAGCCCGCCGGGTGCACGGCTCTGCCCGAGGCCGCTGCCGAGCAGCCCGCCGAGGGCGAGCGCGTAGAGCCCCTGGACCGTGTGGAAGCCCTGCTGCAGCGCGACGGACCACGGGTCGAGGTAGGTCGTCACCCGTTCGAGCTGGTAGGGGTTCGACTGGACGTAGAGGACGACCCCCATGACCACGAAGGGGCCGGCGAGGACCACGTAGCGGAGCAGCCCGCCCGCGACGAGGAAGAGGCAGAGCGTGGCGAACCCGATGACGCCCGCCGTGCCGAGGTCGGGCTCGAGCAGGACGAGCCCGATGACCGTGCCCGCGATCGCCCAGTAGGCGAGGAACCCGGCGCGCAGCTCCCGCACCCGCGTGCCCCGCCGCGCGAGCCAGTGCGCGAGATAGACGAGCAGGGCGAGCTTGCCCAGCTCGGCGGGATGCAGCTGGGGCAGCGGGCCGATCTTCAGCCAGCGGGCCGCGCCACCGGACTCGATCGGCTGGATCGGGCCGATCGGCGGGAGGAGGACAAGGATGAGCAGGAGGAGCGCGACGCCCATGAGGGGCACGGAGGCGGCGCGCAGGTGGCGGTAGTCGAGGAACGAGAGGAAGACGCAGACGGTCGCGCCGAACGCGACCCAGCCGAGCTCCACGAGCAGCGACCGGACGAGATCGCCGCCGGGGTCGAGCGCGATGCGGATCGCGCTGCTCGAGTAGACGACGAGGACGCCGATCGCGACGAGCGCCACCACGGCGAGGACGAGCGGGTAGTCGGGCTCGTGGCGGGTGCGCTCCGGCGGTCGCTCCGCGCGACCGCCGGACCGGGGCACGGCCGGCGTGCGCACCGTGCGCGCCCCCGTCCGCACCCCCGTGCGCGTGGTGGCCGTCATGGCCGCCGCTCCGCCCCACGTGTGCGGACCAGCGCGATCGCGGCGTTCCGGAAGGCGCGGCCCCGGGCCGCGTAGTCGGCGAACATGTCGAAGCTCGCGGCAGCAGGGCTGAGCAGGACGGTCGCCACGGGCGCACCGGGGCCGGCCGCAGCACGCGCGGCGCGGGCGAGGGCATCGGCACGCGCGACGGCCTCCTCCAGGGTGGCGGCACGCTCGCGCACCGCGAGCCCGGCCGCGCCGAAGAGCGCGTCGAGCGTCGGGCCGCTCTCGCCGATGCAGACGGCGGCGGCGGCCCGCTCCGCGACGACCGCTGCGAGCGCGTCCATGGGCACGCCCTTGTCACGGCCGCCCGCGATGAGCACGACCGGTGCGGGGAACGCGCGGAGCGCGGCGATCACCGCGTCCGGCTGCGTGCCCTGGGAATCGTTCACGTAGCGCACGCCGTCCGCCTCGGCCACGATCTCCAGGCGGTGCTCCACGCCGGGGAAGGCCTCCACGGCACGGCGGATCCCGTCCGGCGCGATGCCGAAGAGCAGGCCGGTCGCGACCGCCGCGGCCACGTTGCTCCAGCTGTGCTCGCCGGGGAGCGGGATCGTCTCGAGCGGCAGGATGCGGCCGCGCGGACCGGTCATCGCGGTCCCGCCGCCGACGGCCGCGAGCCGCTCGACGCCGTCCGCCACGATCCAGCCGTCCGCGATGCCCACGCCGCCCGGCGCAGGGAGCCCGCGCGAGTAGTGGACCGCGCGAGCGCGGCTCGCGGACGCGAAGGCGAGGCTGACGGGGTCCTCGAGGTTCAGGACGAGAGCGCCATCGGCGGGCGCGAGCTCCGCGAGCCGGCGCTTCACCGCGCGGTAGGCGGCGAGCGTCCCGTGTCGGTCGAGGTGATCCGAGGTGACGTGCGTGTAGACCGCGACGTCGGTCCCCCGCGAGACCGTGGGCAGCTGCAGCTCGGAGAGCTCGAGCACGACGCGATGGCGCGGCCCGACCTCCGGCAGCCGCTCGATGAGCGGTATGCCCATGTTCCCGCCGAGCAGGACCGGATCGGCGCCCGCGGCGAGGACCGAGGCGCAGAGCGCGCTCGTCGTCGTCTTGCCCTTCGTCCCGGTGATCCCCACGGTGCGCGCCGGGCAGAGCCGGAGGAAGAGGTCCACCTCGCTCACGACGGGGACGCGGCCCTCCGCCTCGAGCGCGCCGAGCGCGGACCGGAGGCGTGGCTCGGTCGTGGGGTAACGCGACGAAACCGACGGGGAGGTGCACACGAGCGCCTGGCCGCGGAGCGCCTCCTCGGGCGGGACATCGGGGCCGAGGAGGCGGCGCGCGGGCAGGTCGCCGAGCGCCGCGAGCGCGTCGGTGAGCTCGCTCGCGGGACGCACGTCGTAGACGGTCACGAGCGCGCCCGCGCCCGCGAGGAACCGGGCGAGCGCGATCCCGCTCCGGGCGAGCCCGAGGACGGCGACCGGGCGCCCGCGCAGGTCCGCGGCAGAGAGGCCCGCGAGCGCGACGGGCGCGTCGTCCGCGCCGGGGAGCCGGCCGGTCACACGAGCCGCCCGCGGGTCGCGAGGAAGAACGCGACACCCACGGTCGCGGCGAGCGCGCCGACGATCCAGAAGCGGAGCGTGATCTTCTGCTCGTGCCAGCCGGAGAGCTCGAAGTGGTGATGGAGCGGCGCCATCCGGAAGACTCGTTTGCCGCCGGACAGCCGGTACCACCCGATCTGGAGCACGTCGGAGCCCGCCTCGAGCACGAAGATCAGCCCGATGAGCGGCAGGAGGAGCACCTGGCCGGTGATGAGCGCGACCACCGCGAGCGCGGCCCCGAGCGACAACGAGCCGGAATCGCCCATGAAGATCTGGGCCGGGTGCGCGTTGAACCAGAGGAAGCCCAGGAGCGCTCCGATGATCAGGGCGCAGAGCGCCGCGAGGTTCGGCTGGGCGAGGGGTGCGGCGACGATGGCGATGACCATGTAGCCGCCGAAGGCGAAGATGAGCGTCCCGCCCGCCAGCCCGTCGAGCCCGTCCGTGAAGTTCACGCCGTTGCTCGTGGCGACGATCGCGAAGGCCGCGAACAGGATGTACGCCCACTCGGGGATGGAGATCGGCCCGAGGAAGGGCACGACGATGCCGGTGATCGCGTACGTCTGCTGGATCTGCCACGCGGCGGCGAGCGCGACGACGATCTGCCAGAGGAGCTTCTGCCGGACGCGGATCCCCTCCCCCCTCCGGGCGTTCAGCCAGTCGTCCACCGTGCCCAGCAGGCCGACGAGGGCGAGCGTCGCGAGCGGCGCCACGGTCGAGCCGTCGAGGAAGCGGCCGGTGATCAGGTGCCACAGCCCCGCGACCGCGAGGACCACGAGGATGATGAGGAGACCGCCCATCGTGGGGGTCCCCGCCTTGGCGCGGTGGGTCTCGGGGCCGTCGACGCGGATCCGCTTGCCCATCCCGTAGCGACGGATGAGCCGGATGAACGCGGGCATGAGGATGACGACGAGGGCGAACGCGAGCGCGATGCCCGAGACGATCGCCTCGCCGGTGCTCATGGCCGGGCCTCCGGTCCGTCCCACGCGGCGACGAGCGCATCGACGAGGAGGTCGAGCGCGGCGCCGCGCGATGCCTTCACGAGGATCGTCGCCCCGTCGGGTGCCTCCGCCCGGAGCAGGTCGGCGGCCGCGGCCCGGTCCGCGACGCAGGCGACCGCGCCGTCGGCCATGCCGGCCGCGCGCGCACCCTCCGCGATCGCGCCTGCGGCCGCGCCGACGACGACGAGCCGATCGGCGGTGCGCGCCGCGTGCGCGCCGGCGGCACGGTGCCCGGGCTCCGTCCCCGCGCCGAGCTCGAGCATCTCGCCGAGGACGGCGATGCGCGGGCCGGGGAGCGTCGCGAGGAGGTCGAGCGCGGCGACCATGGTATCCGGTGCGGCGTTGTAGCTGTCGTCGAGGATGCGCCGGGTGCCGACCGCGCGGAGCGTGGTCCGGTGCGGGGCGGCCGACCCTCGGGCGATGCCGCGGACGATCGTCGCGGGCTCGAGGCCGAGGACATGGCCGGCGGCGGCCGCCGCGAGCGCGTTGTGGACGGAGTGCCGGCCGAGGCACGGGGTGGCGGCGGGGATCCGCACGCCCGGCAGGCAGAGGGTGAAGCGCATCCCGTCCGCGCCCTCGGACGCCACGTCCTCCGCGCGCACGTCCGCGTCCGGCGCGAACCCGTAGCGCAGGCAGGCGACGCCCGGGCCGGGCCGCCAGGCGCCGACCCGCGGATCGTCCGCGTTGAGGATCGCGGTCCCGCCGACCGGGAGCGCGTCGATGAGCTCGCGCTTGCCGCGCTCGATCGCGTCGATCGATCCTGCCCGCTCGAGGTGGACGCCGCGGACGGCCGTGACGATGCCGACGTGCGGCCGGGCCATGCGCGCGAGGGGGAGATCGCGGCCCTCGCGGTAGAAGCCCATCTCGAGGACGAGCACGTCCGCGTCCGGCTCGGCGCGCAGGAGGGTGAGGGGCAGGCCGATCTCGTTGTTCTCGTTGCCGGCGCTCCGCAGGACACCGCGCGCCTCCGCGAGCACCTCGGCGACCTGCTCCTTCGTCGAGGTCTTGGCGAAGGAGCCGGTGATGCCCACGACGAACGGGGCGATCCGGGCGCGCCAGTCCGCGGCGGCCGCGCCGAGGGCGGCGAGCGGGTCGTCCACCGCGACGACCGTCACCGCCTCCGCCCCGTCGGGCAGGCGCCCATCCGGCAGGGACCGGACGACGAGGGCCGCGGCGCCCGCGGCGACCGCGGCAGCCAGGTGGAGGTGGCCGTCCGTGCGCTCCCCGGCGAGCGCGAAGAACGCCTCGCCGCCCACGATCCGGCGCGTGTCCACGGCCCCGCCGAGGATCGGCCGGGTGCCCGTGTGCAGCAGAAGCCCGCCCGTCGCGGCCGCGAGGCCGGCGGGCGTGAAGCGGATCGCGCCGGCGCTGCCGGGCTCGGTGCGGGAGGTGCTCACGGGGGCGGATTGTCGCATCGTCGTCGCTCAGCCGCCCGGCGCCGGGGATGGCCGCGGGGAGGGTGCGGGTATCGCCGCCTCGGGGGCCGGTCCCGGCGTCCGTCGCGCCCCCTGCGCTCGTCGCGGCCCTCGTCGCGTCCGCCGCGACGGTCGCGGTCGCCGCGCTCGCCGCCGCCGTCCGCGCCGGGCGTGGGGCTCGCCGAGGGCCCGGGGCTCGCGTCCGCAGCGGGCTCCCCGCTGTCGCGGTAGCGGGCGCGGTAGGCGAGGCGCGGGTCGTTCCCCGCGGCGAGCTCCGCGCGGTGGTTCACGTAGCGGTTCGGGGTGAGCGCGCGATCGGCCGGGCTGAGCGGCTCGGGAAAGCCCGCGCCCGGGGAGCCGGCGCGCGGGATCCCGAGGACCTCGATGGTCCCCTGGGCCACGCGCCGGAAGAGCTGGTACGAGGTGACCTCGATCTCGATCTGGCCCTGCACCGCGCTCCGGGCACGCGCCTCCTCGATGCGCACCGCGACCACCGCCTCGGGCCGGTCGCCGCCGACGTAGCCGACGAAGCTGAAGTTGAACGTGTGCTTGCTGTATGCGCCCTTCGCGTCCCGCCAGATCTGCGCCGTCCCCGTCTTGCCGCCGACCTGCCAGCCGCGGATGAGCGAACCCTCCGCGTACCAGGGGATGGCACCGGTCACGTGGTCGAGGAGGCCGCGGAGGTCGGCAGCCACGGCCGGCGTGAAGATGCGCTCGGGCTCCGGCGCGGCAATCGGCGCATCGCCCGCCGCGGTGACGAGACGGGGGTGGACGCGGAAGCCGCCGTTCACCATCGGCGCGTACGCGGCCGCGAGCTGGATCTGCGTCACGAGCACGCTCTGCCCGAAGCTGCGGTTCGCAAGGTCGAGCGGCGCCCACGGCCGTTCCGCCGGGTCGGCGGCGATGCCCGCCGATTCCGCCGCGGTCCCCACGCCGGTCCGGCTGCCGATGCCGAGCCGCTCCCACATGGCATGGAGCGCCGTCGCGGCCCGGGCGGTCGTGCGGCCGAGGCGCGTGGCGGTGCGTGCGGTCGCCACGTTCCGTGAGTAGGCGATCGCATCGCGGAAGCTCATCCGGCCCATCGCCTTGTGGTCGGCGTTGCGCACGACGTACGGATCGAACTCGAGCTTGCGCGCGTCGTAGACGGCCGATCCAGGCCGGACGCGTCCGGCGTCGAGGACGGCGGCGGCGGTCAGCATCTTCATCACGGACCCCGGCTCGTAGACGAGGCCCGCGATCGGGTCGGGGAAGAGCCCGGGGTCGCGCGCCCAGTCGGCCGCGTAGTCGTTCGCGTCGTAGCCGGGGACGGTGGCCCAGGCGAGGACCTCGCCGGTGGCCGGGTCCAGGATCACGCCGCTCACCCGCTTCGCCTTGTCCGCGACCCAGGCCGCGTAGAGCTCCTTCTCCAGGCGCAGCTGCAGCTGGGCGTCGATCGTCAGCGTGATGTCCGCGCCGTCACGTCCCGGCTCGATGATCCGGGCGGAGGAGCCGAGCGGCCTGCCGAACCGGTCGCGGCTCGCCTCGACGACCCGGGGCGAGCCCGCGAGGAGCGCATCGTGCTCCTGCTCGATGCCGAAGCTCCCCTTCCCGTCGAGCGAGACGAACCCGAGCAGGCGGCTCGCGAGCGTGGTCCGGGGTGCCCCGCCCGCCACGGGGTAGATGCGGAAGGGCTGCGGCTCGAGGCCCACCCCGGTGAGCGTGCCCTCGTCGATCGCCGCCCGGATCCGCTCGCTCTCCGCCTCGTCGATCGCCCGGTCGATGAGCACGTACTCGCCGCCGGCCGCGACCTGCTCGGCAAGGCGCGCCTCCTGCGCGCTCGTGAGGCCGAGGAAGCCCGCCAGCCGCTGTACCGTCTCCGTGCGCGCCTCCTCGGGGATGAGCTTGGGATACGCGGCGAGGCGGTCGCGGTAGGTCGTGAGCGCGAGGATCGTGCCGTTGCGGTCGTGGATCGTGCCGCGGACCGCGGGGATCTCCGCGGGACGCGCGAGCTGGACGAGCGCTCGCGCCCGGAGCTCGTCGCCCCGGACCACCTGCCACCACGCGAGCCGCAGCCCGAGCGCGGCCGCGAGGGCCACGAAGAGCACAAGGAGAACGAGGAGCCGCCTGCGGTCCTTCGCGGTGACCTGCATCCGGGCGGGCTAGGGTGCCGGAACGCGGATCGTCTGGACGACCCGTACAAGGCCGTCCCCGAGCCCCCAGCGGACGATCTCCGTCTCGGCGCCGCGCTGCGCGACGAGGCCAGCCTGCGAGCGGACCGTGCGGAGGAGGACCTCGCGCTCCATGAGGAGGGTGTCGATCGCATAGCGGTCCCCGGCGATCGCGAGCGTCTGCGTCAGGCCGATGAGCCCGAGGAGCGTGGCCGCGATGATCGTGGCCGCGATGAAGAAGGCGCGCCGCGGCCGGGGCAGCGCGATCCCCGCGGTCCGCACGCCGGGCAGGACCGCCGCGGCGGCACCGGACCCCGTGCGCAACGCGACGGCGGAGCGCGGCCGTGCTGCCGCCCCACCGCGCGGGAGAGGGGCGACCTGGCTCGCGCGCGAGCGCGAGGACGTCCGGGCTGTGGCCTCCGGGCGCGCTGTGCGCCGCACGGGGGTCGGCGAGGCGGTCCGGCGCACGGCCGGGCGGGCCGGGGCCGGCGCGAGGCCCAGGGCTGCCGCGAGCCGGGCGCGCGGGGTGAGCCCGGCCCCGGCGGGGAACGCGGCGCGCTGGACCGCCATCAGTCGCGGGCCTCCGGCGCGAACCCGCGGCCCGTGCCGGGCGCACCGGACGTGCCGGGGAGCGTCTGGTCCCAGGCGCTGCCCCGCGACCAGCCGGACGGGCCGTCGAGATCGACCGGGAGATCGCCGGCGCGGCGACCGCGCATCTCGTGGTCACGCCGGCCGTAGCTCCTGCGCCGCGAGGCGCCGTGGCGTGCGCTCATGCGGCGAGTCGCTCCGCGGTCCGCATCCGGGCGCTCCGGGCGCGCGGGTTCGCGGCGATCTCGGCCGGGGTCGGCAGGACGGGCTGCGGGCCGACGGCACGCAGGCGCGGCGTCCGGCCGCAGGTGCAGACCGGGAAGGCCGGCGGGCAGACGCAGCCGCGCTTCTCCGCCGCCACGAACCGCTTCACGATCCGGTCCTCCAGGGAGTGGTAGGCGATGACGACGAGCCGGCCGCCCGGCCGGAGCAGGAGGACGGCGTCGGCGAGCGCGGTCGCGAGGACGTCGAGCTCGGCGTTGACGGCGATCCGGAGCGCCTGGAAGACGCGCGTCGCGGGGTGGATCCGGCTCCGGCCGTCGCGTGGCGCCGGGACGGCCGCGGCGACGATCGCACCGAGCCGCGCGGCCGTGTCGATCGGTGCGCGGGTACGCTCCGCCACGATCGCGCGGGCGATGCGGGCAGCGTGCGGCTCCTCGCCGTAGCGCCGGAAGATGTCCGCGAGCGCCGGCGCGGAGAGCGTCGCGACGAGCGCCGACGCCGGCGTGCCGCTCGTGGGGTCGAAGCGCATGTCCAGCGGGCCGTCCGCGCGGAAGCTGAAGCCGCGGTCCGCGGCCGCGAGCTGGTACGAGCTCAGCCCGAGGTCCATGAGGATGCCGTCGACGCTGCCGAAGCCCGCGTCGCGCGCGACCGCGCCGATGTGCGCGAAGTTCGACCGGCGCACCACGAGGCGGTCGCCGAAGCGCGCAAGCCGCGCCCGCGTCCGCTCGATCGCGGCGTCATCCGCGTCGATGCCGAGGACCCGCCCGTCGGGAGCGGATGCCTCCAGGATCCGGAGGGTGTGCCCTCCACCGCCCAGGGTCGCGTCGATCCGGAAGCCGCCGGGTACGGGCGAGAGGGCCGCGATGACCTCCTCGACCATGACCGGCAGGTGCCCTTCTTCCATCTCCCTGCCCCTGTGCTGCGGACCCCCGGATCCCGGAGGCTCATGTGGTCGGTGCGCGGGGCCGTTCCCGCGCTAGATGCCGAGGCCCTGGAGGTTCGCCGCGAGCAGCTCCGGGTCATCCATCCGGGCGCAGTAGGCATCCCACGTCGGGGGCGCCCACAGCTCCAGGTGGTCCCGGGAGCCGACGACGACGACCTCGTCCTCCAGCCCGGCGAACTCCCGCAGGACGGCCGGTACGACGAGCCGTCCCTGGCGGTCGAGCTCGATCTCGAACGCCATGCCGAAGATGTGCCGCTGGAAGACGCGAGCGTTCGCATCCGTGATCGGCAGCGCACCGACGCGCGCCGCGAGCGCATCCCACGCAGCGCGTGGGTGGAGCCCGAGACACCCGTCGATCCACTTGGAGACGAATGCGCCCGCGGCGAGATCGGCCCGGAAGCGGACAGGGACGGCGACCCGCCCCTTGTCATCGACCGCGTGCCGGTATTCGCCGGTGAACACATGCCTCCCGTCCGTGGCGCGCACCTCGCGGTGCCCGGCGACCGGCGGAGCCGGCTCGGCGCCCCACGCCGTCTCCCCTTGCGGGTCCTCGGCGGGGGTAGCCTCCCCCTTTTGCCCCACTTTGCGCCACTTCGCGCCACTCGGCGCATATTAGCGGCTTCCGCGGGGCCGTCAAGCCCCTCCCTGCAGGCACGGCGGACCCACCGTCGATCGCGGCGCGCGCAGGCACCGCGGACCCGGCGTGGACGGTGCGCGGGCCCGCGCGCCCTGGGTGGCGCCCCGCACCGGGGGTCCCCCGTCGGGACCGTGGGCGGGGGTACCGACGGGTCATGGAGCAGGCAGGACCCCCGGATGGAGACTCCCGGGGCCGGGCAGACCGCGACGGAGCCCGCGCACACGGGAGAACGACGGCATGGCGCTCGTACGGACACGCAGGATCGGCAGCGGTGCTGCCGCGCGCCCGGCGGCGGGGGCCCCCGCGCTGCCCACGGATGTCGCGCCCCTCCCCGTCCGCCCCTGGCTGCCGCTCGCCCTCGCGGCGGCGGACCCCGCACCGATCCGGCGCTGCACCTACCGGAGGCTCACGGTCGTCACGCCGGCGACGCGGAACGCGGCCACGGGCTACGCCGCGGACTGCCTCTACCCGCGGATGGAGGAGGCGATCCCCCTCGGCGACCTCGAGCGCGCGCGCGGGATCTGCGCGGGCTGCACCGCAACGGGGATCTTCCGCCCGGACGAGGACTGACGATCGCGTCGGGCGGCGCGGCGCGGCGCCGGGCGTGCCGGGACGGACACGCGGCGCGAGCGGGGATGCACGGCGCGGTGGCGCGCGGGGCCGCGCCGCGGGAGCGGCGGGCGGGGACGCCGGTGTGTTGGGCGGTATGCCGCGTTATTTGCCCCGA
>JBJTJV010000025.1:0-7146 GCA_046352645.1 Chloroflexota bacterium
GCGGCGCGCTCGTCCAGGGGAACATCGCCCGCCGGCACGGCGGCGGCGGGATCTACTTCGAGGACTCGATCGACTGGACCTGCTCGTCGGCCGTCCGCGGCAACACCCCGGACGACGTCATGGGCGTCTCCGGCGGCTCGCGCGTGGTCGTCTGCCCGTAGGGCGCGGTGGGGCGGCGCGGCGGCGGGATGCTTCCGCCGCGGGTGCTCGGCCTCGTGACGGAGTGGGCGATGCTCCATCGCGACGAGCTCGCGATCGACTGGGACCGGGCACGGGCCCAGCTCCCGTTGCGACCGATCCCGGGCCTCCGCCGGCATCCCCGCAGATGTTGCGGATCCGTGATGCCATCCCCCTCGATGCGCTCCGTGTCCGGCTCGTCCTGACGGACGGTTCCGTCGTGGAGCGGGATCTCGACGCGCTGATCGACGGTCCATTGCTCGGCGAGCTGCGGACCGATCCCGCCCGGTTCCGTGCGGTGCGCGTCGAGCACGGTGCGCTTGCCTGGCCGGGTGCGCTTGCCTGGCCGGGTGCGCTCGACCTGGATCCGGATGTCGTGATCTGGGGTGGAGCCCCGCCGACCGACACCGCGCTCCGGCCCCCGCCGACGCTCCGGATCCCGCGCCCGGACTGAGACGGCGGCGGCCGGCGCCGCGCTCGTGGTCAGCGCCCTGTCCACATCCGCGAGGGCAACGGTAAAGCGCGCGCGGTCATCCTCGGGCTCGTGGCATATCACTTCCCTCCCCGCGCGCCAGCCGGGCGTTCGTCTCGTCGCAGGAGTGTTGCTATTGCCCTTGCCATCGTCCGGCAAGATACCTAGACTGACGTGCAGCGCAGCCTGCTCCTCCGCCAGATCCGCGCCGCAGCCCGGAGCCGCGGCCGAACGTGGGCGCTGGTCCGACAGGGCTCCGAGCACGAGATCTGGGCATGCGGCGCGACGAGGGTGGCGATGCCGCGGCATTCGGAGATCAACGAGCTGACCGCGCTCCGGATCAGGCAGTCGCTGCAGGACGAGCTGGGACAGGGGTGGTGGCGATGAGGTCGTTCACGGTGGTCGCGCAGCGGGCCGGCGCCTGGTGGGCGATCGAGGTGCCCGAGCTGCGCGGTGTCTTCACGCAGGCGCGCAACCTCGACCAGGCGGAGGCGATGGCACGCGATGCGATCGCGCTCTTCCTCGATCTTCCGGCGGACACGATCGCGATCGAGCTGCAGGTCGTCGCGCCGCCGGAGGTGCAGTCCGTCGTGGATCAGGCACTCCGGGCGAAGGAGGAATCCGAACGCGCCCGTGCTGCCGCGGCGCTCGCGATGCAACGTGCGGTCGCCGCTGCCGCCGGGCTGGGGATCACCAGCCGCGACACCGGCCGGATGCTCCGCATCTCCCACCAACGGGTCGCCCAGGTCGCCGGTCGTCGGAAGCACGTGCCCGCCCGCGAGGCGTGAGGGCGGACGGGCGGCACCCACGATCGCCGGCCGTGGCGGTGGCCGTGATCGGCGCCGCGGGCCGGGCCGGCGCCACGGGTCGGGTTGGCGCCGCGGGTCGGGCCGGCGCCACGCCCCCCACCGCCACGCCCCGCGCGATCAGGGGATCGTGCGGACGTCCTTCACCACCGCCGTGCCCGCGAAGGTCGCGTCCGACGCGAAGAGCTCGCGCTTGACGATCTGGTCGCGCGCCGCGAAGTAGACGCGCCCGCCCATGACGACGAACCCCTCGGGCTGCGAGGACGCGGGCCCCGGGACGATGTCCCGGATCTGGACCGTGCCGCCATCCGTCCCGTCGGTCTTCCAGAACTCGCGTCCATCGTCCGTGTCCTCGGCGGCGAAGACGACCGCCCCGTCGAAGAGGACGAGCTCGCGCGGCTGCGACCCGGTCGCGCCCGGCTCGATGTCCGAGACGAGCACCGTCCTGGACGCGCTGGCGCCGTTCGTCCGCCAGATCTCCCGCCCGTGGTCGGCATCGAAGGCGACGAAGAGGATGTGCTCGCGCGTGCCCACGAAGAAGCCGGGCTGACTGTCGGCCGGCCCGGTCGCGATGTCGCGAAGCATCCGCGTGCCACGCTTCGTGCCGTCCGACCGCCACGGCTCGACGCCGTGAACGCCGTCGTCCCCACCGAAGAAGAGGAGTCCCTTCACCACGACGAGGCCGTCCGGCTGGGAGCCGCCGCCCTCGGGCGCCACGCGGGCGATACGACGCGTGCCCGTGCGCGTGCCGTCCGTCGCGCGGATCGAGGTGCCACCGTCGAGGTCGGCGGTGGAGAAGAAGACCCGGCCGCCGTAGGGCGTGAGGTCGTACGGCTGGAGATCCTGGCTGCCGGGCGCCTGCTCGCGGACGACCCGCGTCGTCTTGCGGCGCCCGGTGCTCGCCCAGATCTCCTGCCCGTTCGCGCTCGTCTGCGCGGTGAAGAGGATGCGCGACCCGAGCGCTGCGAAGTCCTGCGGGTCCGAGCCGGTGATCCCGGGCTCCAGGTCGCGCACCATGCGCGTACCCGCCTCGGTCCCGTTCGAGCGCCAGATCTCGCGCCCGTGCACCCCGTCGTCCGCGCCGAAGTAGACCATGCCGCCCACGCTTCCCATCGCGGCGTCGATGTTCGAGCCATCCGGGCCGGGGAGGATGTCGCGCACCAGGCGCGTGCCGGCCTCCGTCCCGTCCGTGACCCACAGCTCGCGGCCGTGCACGCCGTCGTCCGCGGTGAAGAAGACGCGGCTGCCGACGCGCGTGAGCTGCCCGGGGTTCGAGGACCCGGTCGGATCGATGTCCCGGACGAGCACGGTGCCGGCGTCCATCCCGTCCGTCCGCCAGAGCTCGGTGCCGTGCGTGTCGTCCCGGGCCACGAAGTAGACCCGCGTCCCCACCCGCAGCAGGTCCGTCGGGTTCGAGCTCGCCTCGCTCACCCCTGCACGGACGATCCCGGGCATGAGCCCGGCCATGCACAGGGCCGCGACGCTCGCCACCACCGCCCGTCGGCCCGACCCGCCCGCGCGCGCGGACATACCCACCGCCGTCATCGCATCTCCTCCCCGCGGTCGGCGCACACGGAAGCGCCGCTCCCCCGCACTCTCGCACATCGGCCCGTGGGCGCGCCGCCCGAACGGACCGTGGACGCTCAGCGGGGGTCGATCGTGTCGCGGTACGGCTCCACGAGCGGGATGTCGGCGAGGCCCGTCGTCGCGACCGCCCGCTCCAGTGCACGCTGGACATCCGCAGGGACGTCCGGGGCGGTTCCGTCGCCGAACCAGACCAGGTTCCGCAGGAAGACGGGCGCGGGGAAGACGAAGAGCGGGTCGAAGATGGCCGCGGCGTAGCCGATCACGTCCGTGAGGGCGTGGCCGGCAGCCAGGATCGTCGCGACATCCACGTAGTCCTTCCACTCCGAGCGGTCCAGGAGCGCCTTCGCCTTCGTGCCGGCGAGATCGAAGATCGACGCGATGACGAGCCCGTTGTCCGGCGCGAGGGACGGCTCGGCGACCGCCTGGAGGCGCATCCCGCCGTAGAAGGCCAGCTGCACACCGCCGGGCTCGACGACCACGAGGCTGTTCTGGGCGCTGTCGAGGATCTCCACGCGCCCGAGCCACGCGAGGTCCCGCAGTAGCCCGGCGGTCGTGAAGGGTTCGGCCGAGAAGAAGTCGAAGTCGATCGACCGGCGGTGCCCGAGCCGCAGGGCGATCGCGGTCCCGCCATAGAGCACGAAGTGGTCGGGGATCTCCCCAAGGAGGGACCACAGGGAGACCTGCGGTTCCGGAAGGACGTCGAGCCGGGGCTGCATGGCCGGCAGACGCGCGAACCGCGTGCGCCGTGCCCCGCTACCCATGCGGCAGGACCCGGGCCGGCGGCGGCGGCGCGTGCGTCATCCCGAGGACGACCTCCCAGTAGTTGCGCGCACGCTCGCCGAGCAGGTCGGCGGGGGCGCGCCGGAGGGCATCCCGCATCGCTGCGCGCCCGAACTCGGCCTCCACCGCGACGATCTCCTCCGCGGACCCGCGCCCCATCACGCGGGCGAGGTAGGTCGCGGGACGCGCGAGCGTCCGGGCCGGGTCATCCCACCAGGCCACCCGACGCGCGATCTCCAGCAGCCGATCGGGCCCCGGCCGCGGGCGACGCCGCGCAAGCACGTAGGCGCGGACGTCCGCTTCCCGCCAGATCCGGCCCGACGCGAGCTCCGCGACGGGCCGCGGGAAGTCCGCGCGGGACGCCCAGTCACGGACGAAGTTCTGCGGCCGCACCCCCGCGATGACGGCGGCTTCCGCCGTCCCGACGATCGGGCCTCCGCCCAGGACGACCCCATCGTCCCGGATCAGCATCGGACCGCCGCCGGGGGGCTCGACCTGCCACCCGACCCCGACGATCCGCCTGAGGACCCGGCGCTCGCTCATGGGCACATGATAACATCGTTATCATCCTGGCTGCACTGACCGCGATCCGGAGGACGACACGGGGGTCCGCGGCCGCGCCATCGTCCCGGCACGCGACGACCCCGGGAGCGAGGGGTCCCATGCGCGCGCGGCCTTGACCCGCGGTGCAACGATGCACGTGCCCGTGCAGAGCAGAAGGGGGTCGTGATGTTCCCGCGCCGCAGCCGCCAGACCATGCTCCGTGTCGCGATCGCGGGGGCGATCGTGGTGGTGATCGCGCCCGGACAGCCCGCGGAGGCCGGCGGCGCCGTCGTCCGCACCTATCCGAGCGCCGCGTGCGCGGGCACCCTCCAGGCATGCATCGATGGCGCACCCGCAGGCGCGCGGATCGAGATCCGCCGGACGACGCGGATCGACGAGTCGCTGGCGATCGGCAGGAGCATCACGATCACCGGCGCGCCGGGCGTGACGCCGCGCATCGGGAGCGCGGATCCCACCGACCCGCAGACGGTCACGATCGCGGACGATGCCGGCGGGCCGGTCCGCGTCACGCTCGCCGGGCTGCAGCTGAGCAGCGCCCGCGTGCGCGTGCAGCTGATGACGCACGCGGGGAGCGAGGTGACCCTGCGCGACCTCGTGGTCCGGAGCGCGCCGGATTCCAATAACACGGCGGGCGTGGGGATCGACGTCCGTCGGGGTGATTCGCTCGTCGTGCTCACACGCTCGGACATCCGGTCGACGGGTCAGCCGGTGGCGACGACGATGATCCTGCCCGACGCCGAGAGCGCACGCGTCTCCATCGTGGGCAACCGGCTCGCCGCGGATGACGTGCCCAACGGCAGCCACGGCATCGACATCGACCTGCGCGGCGCGGGCAGCCCGGTCGTCACCGTCTACGGCAACACCGTCCGCGGTGCGATGGGATGCGACTGCGGGGGCACGGGCGCGATCGCGGTGAGCACGTCGGCGGCGCCGTTCGGCAAGGTCCAGATCGTCGGCAACACGATCGACCGTGCCGTGGCGCCGGCGGGGACGGGCATCACGGTGCGCACGACCGCCACGGGCGGCCAGACCCGCATCGGCATCGCGAACAACGCGATCACGGCCAACGGCGGGCCGGCGCTGGAGCTGCCGGGCCTGACGGACCGCCTCGCGATCGCGATCGGGGTGAACAACGACCACGGGAACGCGGAGGCGACCGACTTCGGCGGCTACCCGCCGTCCGTGCCGCAGCTCTCCGTCCCGCCGTCCTACGCGCGCGGGCCGGGCGGTGACTACCGGCTGCGCGTGGTCTCGCAGCTCATCGATGCGGGCGAGACGTGCGTGGTCGGCGGCTTTGGCCGGACGGACGGGGCGGGCCGCTTCCGGGTGGCGGGCCTCGCGGTGGACATCGGGGCCTTCGAGCTCGGCGCGACCGCCGCGGGCGCGGGCGTGGTGCGCCTGGGCTCCGACGGCCCGGACCGCGTCGTGGGCACGCGCGGGCGCGACATCCTGTGCGGCTTCGGCGGCGCGGACGCGCTGAACCCGGGCGCGGGCGCGGACGTGGTGGACGGCGGCCCGGCGGACGACACGCTGACGACCCGGGACGGCACGATCGACCTCGTCCGCGGCGGCACCGGCCGCGACACGTGCATCGTCGACGGCGGCGGCTTCGACACGCGCGTCAGCTGCCCGTAGGGCTGCCGCCGGGGACCCGGATCGGGCCCCGTGTGCACCAGGCCGCACCGCACCGCTACGCTCCGCGCCACACGGACGGTGGCCGGTCCCGGCCGCGGCGGATACGAGGGGGCTCCCGCTGAACGGACGGATGCAGGCGCGCGCTCGGCGCACGGAGGCTCGTGGCGGCGGTGGCCGGTGCAGCGATGGTCGCCGCGTCCGTGCCGGGTGTCGCGTTCGCCGCGGCGGATGACTGCCGCGTGGTGAACGTCGGGACGACGCGTGCCTGCACCGCGCTGGAGGACGCGCTCTTCGATGCGCGCCCGGGCGCGCGGCTGACGCTGCGCGGTCGGTGCGCGGGTCCGGTCACGGTCGCGCGCGGCGTGCGCATCCGGGGCGTGCGGGCGGCCGGGTCCGGCGCACCGCGGATCGACGCCGCGACCGGCCCGGTCGTCACGGTCGATCCGGGCGTGCGGCTCACGCTGCGCGGGATCACGATCGGCGGCGCGACCAGCTCCGGCGGCGACGCGGCCGGCCTGGCGATCGGGACGGGTGCGGCCGTGCGGCTGTTCACCACGTCCGTCGTCGACACGACGAGCGCGGGTGGGGCAGCGATCGTCACCCGAGGCACGCTCCGGATCGAGGGCGCATCCGTGATCCACGGGAACACCAGCGACGCGTCCGCGGGCGGCATCGACATCCTCGGTGGCCGGACGACGATCGCCGGCACCGCCCTGCTCACGGAGAACACGGGCAAGCAGGGTGGCGCGGTACGCGTGCGCACCGGCGGCACCCTCGTCATCGGCGCGTCCGCACGGAAGAGGACGACGGGGGCGGGATCTTCGGCGGGCGGGCGGTGATTCGCGTGCAGGGCACCGCGGTCGTCATCGGGAACACGGCCGGGCGCAACGGCGGCGGCATCGCGCAGACCAAGGGGACGCTCGCGCTCCAGGGGTCCGTCGTCGTGGCGAACAACGAGGCGGCCACGAACGGCGGCGGCATCGCCGCGAACGAGATGCGCTTCTTCCTGCTCGACGGGCGCGCGATCGTGGAGGCGAACAGCGCCGTCGACGGGGCGGGGATCCACCTTGGGGCAGGCGGCGGGACGATGATCCTCGCGGGTCACGCGGTCGTCCGGCAGAACAC
>JBJTJV010000026.1:0-7249 GCA_046352645.1 Chloroflexota bacterium
CCCGGCCCCCGCCGCGCTCGCGACGTCCCCGCCCGCCGCCGCCTGCCTCGCCGCCGCCTCCGGCCGCACGAGGGCCGCCGCGGCCGCGTCCCGGCCCGCCGCCGCCTCGTCGCGCCGAGCGACCTCCGCGGTCGCGTCGAGGACGATGAGCGGCGCACCGGGCTGCACGCGTGCCCCGAGCGCCGCGATCGCCACCACGACGCCGGGCACCTCCACGCCGAGCGCAACGGCGCGCCCCGGGACGGCACGCCCCTCGGCGATCACCTCGTCCCCGCGCGGCACCGGCGGCACGAGGGTGGGTGCCGGGTCCTGCGCGGCGACCGGGGCCGCGAGGGCGATCCCCAGGAGGAGCGCGGGCAGGAGCGCGTGTGTTCGGCGGACGGACGTCGGCATCGGGACCCCTTCACCTCGTTGCGGGACGCGCAGACGGTAGCGGATGGACGCGCGGGACGGGTCCGCGCTCACTCGTATGCGAGCACCTCGCGGACGGGCATCCGTGCGGCACGCCAGGCCGGCAGGATGCTGCCGAGCGTGGCGAGCGCGAGGACGACGCCGAGCCAGAGCGCGAAGCCGGGCACGGACGGCGCTGCCGGGATCGGTCGCTGGAGCAGCGCCTCGCCGATCGCGGCGGAGAGCCCGATCGCGAGCGGGATCGCCAGGAGCGCGCCGACGGCCCACGCGAGGAGCCCGATCGTGAGGCCCTCGGCGAGCACGACCACGATCACCGAGCGGTCGCCTGCCCCCACCGCGCGCAGGACGCCGATCTCGCGGGAGCGCTCCACCACGTTCATCGTCATCGTCCCCGCCAGGCCGAGGGCGCCCACGATGCCGAGGAGGAAGGCCATCGCGGTGATGATCAGGATGAGCGTGTCGAAGAGCGTTCCGACCGTCTCCTCGAGGTCGCCCATCGTCGTCGTCCCGGTCACCCCGATGCCGGCTTCCTCGAGGGCTCCGCGCACGGACGTGGCGAGCTCGGCCTCCGTCATCCCGCTCCCCCGATCCATGCGCACCGCGACCATCCCGGTGCGTCCCTCGGTCCCCGCGATCTCGCCGAGCGCGCGATCGCTGACGTAGAGGGCGGGCTCCATCGTCGGCGCCCGGATCGTGCCGACGAGCGTCCAGGCCGCGGTCCGGCCGCGGATCCGCAGGCGGACCGTGTCGCCGATCCGGAGGTCCGACTCGTCGCGCAGGAGGTTGGCCGTCACGACGAGCGCACGTCCCTCGTCGGGCAGGAGCCAGCGGCCGGCCTCCACCCGCGGGCGGACCGTGCGCGCATCGGGCGGCAGGCCGAAGACCGTGAGCGCGGAGCTCTCCGTACCGTCGGGCCGGAGCCGGAGCGCGGTCCCGTACTGCCACGCGTCCGCCGCGATCACGCCCGGGGTCCGGAGCGCGACGTCGAGGACGGCCTCCGTGCGCGTCGCCCGCGCGAGGTCCACGCGCGCGTCGAGGTCATAGAACGCGATCGTCTCGGTCATCTCGCGGCGCAGCCCGTCGCGCACGCTGAAGAGCGTCATCGCGACCGCGCTCCCGCAGGCGAGAGCCGCGAGCGTGAGCACGAGACGGCCCTTGCGGCGGAACGTGTTCCGCAGCGCGAGGAGCGCGGGCCGGGGCAGGCCGCGGAGCGCCCCGACAAGCCGGTCGAGGGCGCCGTGGCCGTACGTCTCCGCGACGCCGGTGTAGCGCAGGGCGGCGTGCACGGTCACGCGCGTGCCCCGGATCACCGGCACGAGCGCGGCCACGAGCGGGACGATGAGGCCCGCCGCGAGCATCCGCGCGATGGAGCCCGGCTCGACGGCGAGCGGCCCCGGCTCGAGGTTGACGAGCCCGCTCACGAAGCCCGTGAGCAGGTAGCCGAGGAGGACCGCGCACGGGACGGCGATGGCGAGCGCGATCGCCGCATAGGCACCGACGAGGCCGAGATAGAGCCGTGCCACCGTCAGCCGGTCCGCGCCGATCGCCTTCATGACGCCGATCTGACGCGTCTGCTGCGTGAGGACGACGCCGATCGTGTTCGCCACGAGGAAGCCCGAGACGACGAGGCTGAGCAGCCCGAAGCCGGTGAGGATGACGAAGACGGCATCGAGGAGCTCCTGGGCCGGATGTCGCCCGGCGGGGGGCAGGAGCACGAACGTGACCGAGCTCCCGGCCCGTTCGACCCGGAGGCGCACGGCGTCCGCGAGCGCGCGGACACCCGACGGCCCCAGCGCGGCAGCGTCCGCGGCGCGCACGCGGACCTCCTGGAACCGGTCGTCGAAGCCGAGGTCGGCGAGCGTCTCGAAGGTCGCGAACCCGCTCAGGCGGCCGAAGTAGTAGGCGGGCGACGCACCCGGCTCCCAGACGGTCCCGGCGATCCGCAGGTCCCGCTCACGGCCGTCGGGGAGCTCGATCCGGGCCACGCCGCCGACCGGCAGCTCCGCGAGGGTGCCCGCAGAGCGCTCCAGCAGGATCTCCCCGCGCTCGGGCGGCCAGGTGCCCCCGGCCGGGAGCACGACGTCCACCCGCTGGTCGCGCCAGTCGGGGATCGCGCTGAGCTGGAGGTCGCGCCACGTGTCGCCGGTCCGGATCCGCACGCTCACCGTCCGCCGGCCCGCGGCCACGTCCACCCCGCGGATCCGCTCGACCGAGGCGACGAGCGCCCGGTCGAAGGGCTCGGACGTGTAGACGGTGAAGCTCGCGCTACGGGCGAGCGCGTAGCTCTCCGCGAGCCCCCGGTCGAGCGCGGCCTGCGCCCCGGAGATCGTGCCGACCGCGACGACGCCGACGGCGATCGAGGCGACCACGAGCATGGTCCGCGACCGGAGGTGGGTGAGGTCGCGCAGGACCTTCCGCCAGCGGACCCCGATCATGGCGTGCCGTGCCCCGCGCGGCCATCGTCCACGATCCGGCCGTCGACCATCCGGATCGCGCGGCCGGTGCGGGCCGCCAGCTCGCTGTCGTGCGTGACCATGACGACCGTCTTGCCGGAGGCGGCGAGGCCCCGGAAGAGCGCGAAGACCGCCTCCGCGGTCGCCGTGTCCAGGTTCCCCGTCGGCTCGTCGGCGACGAGGAGCGGCGGGTCGTTCGCGAGCGCCCGCGCGATCGCGGCGCGCTGCTGCTGCCCGCCGGAGGTCGAGAGCGGGAGCTTCCCGGCCTGGTCCGCGAGGCCCACCGAATCGAGGAGCGCAAGCGCGCGCTCCCGCCGCTCCCGGGTCGTGCCGCGCCCTGCGAAGTCCATCGGCAGCATCACGTTCTCCAGGATCGTGAGCGTGGGCAGCAGCTGGAAGAACTGGAAGATGACGCCGACCGTGATGCCCCGCCAGCGCGGGGTCCGGCGCTCCGCAAGGCGGCCGATGTCCGTCCCGGCGACGAGCACCTCGCCCGACGTCGCCCGGTCGATCGCGGTGACGATGTTCAGCAGCGTGGACTTGCCCGACCCCGAGCGACCCACGACCGCGACGAGCTCGCCCGCGTCGATGCGCAGGGAGACGCTGTCGAGCGCGCGGAACGGACCCGCGTCCGTCCGGTACTCCTTCACGACCTCGCGCAGCTCGATGACCGCCGGGCGGTCGGACGCCACGTCGGTCATCCCGGCCTCTTCCCTGCCGTGCCCGGCCCGTGGCGCGCGAGCAGCTCGCCGGTCGACAGCCAGCAGTCGCGGGTGCGGAGGGCGCCCCGGCCGCGCCGCATCCTTCCCTTCCCCTCCTTCGCCCAGCGCCGCAGGACGCCGCGGAGGTACCAGTCCTCCATGCGCACCCGGACGGTCCGCGGCCGCTCCCGCACCTCCCACCCGGCCCGCTTCGCGAACGGCCAGAGGATCGTCGCGCCCCAGAGCGCGACCGGCCGCTCGGCGGGGTCCATGGCAGCCACGATCCCGGCGAGCTCGGCGAGGTCGGCGAGGCCGCGCCGGATCAGGTCCGACTGCCAGCCGTCCCGGGTGAGCGCGGCGAGCGCGTCGTTCGTGGCATGGGGGCCGATGAGCCGGTCGCCGTGCCGGACCGTCGTGCCGTCGCGGAGGACGACCGTGGGTCCGTGGTGGCGGAGCATCCCCCAGCCGCCGACCCCGCCCGCCGTCAGGGGCTTGATCCCGTAGCGTCGCCGGTCGCGGACCTCGATCCACGCGAAGACCCGCTCCAGCCGCTGCGGCGGCGCGGCTGTGCGCCCCGCGCGGCTCACGGCGCGTCCGGTCGCGGGTCGCCGAGCCGCTCCAGGAGCCACGCGAAGAAGCGCGCGGCAGGGGCGAAGGAATCGACGACGAGGAACTCGTCCGGGGCGTGGTACCGCCCGCCGGCGGGCCGGATGCCGCCGAACATCGTGGGGACGCCGAGGCCGCGGATGAACGGCTCCATGACGATCCCGCCGGGGCTGTTGGGCCAGATCGCGGGCCGGGCGCCGTACCACGCCTCGGTCAGCTCGGCGACCCGTGTCACCCACGGGTCATCCGAGGGGGTCCGGGCGGGGATCCCGTCCTGGGTGTGGACGACGATCCGGATGTCGGCGAAGCCCTCGGCATCGAGGTGGGCGCGCAGGAGCGCCACGATCTCCGCGGGGTCCTGGTCGGGGACGAGCCGGAAGTCGATCTTCGCCCGCGCGACCGCGGGGATGACCGTCTTGAGCCCCGGGCCCGCATAGCCGCCGGAGAGCCCGCAGATCGTCGCGGTCGGGGCGCCGACGATCTCCTCCATCAGGCGATGGCGCGCAGCCGGGTCCGCGGGCGCCGCGATGCCCAGGTCGTCGCGCCAGGAATCGGTGGGATCGGGCAGGTCCGCGATGAGCGCCCGGTCGTGGTCGGTGAGCGGCCTGATCCGATCGTGGAAGCCGGGGATCCGGATCCGCCCGGTCGCGGGGTCCACGATCGTCGCGAGCGCCCGGACGAGCGTCCAGGCCGGGTTCGTCACCGCCGCCGCGAGCGAGGAGTGAAGATCCTCCGGCGGCCCGTGCGCCTCGAGCTCCACGTAGCACATCCCGCGGGTGCCCAGGATCAGCCCCGGCCGCCCGCCCGCGTCCCGGTCGGCCGCCTCCACGAACGCGAGATCGCACGCGAGGAGCTCCCGGTGCTCGCGGATCCAGCCCTGGATCGCGGGGCCATCGATCTCCTCCTGCCCCTCCACGAGGAGGACGACCCCGATCGGCAGCTCGCCCCGGACGTGGAGGATCGCCTCGATCGCCGCGAGCCGGGCGAGGAGGTCCCCCTTGTCGTCCGCGACCCCCCGGGCGTAGAGGCGCCCGTCGCGGAGCGTGGGCTCGAAGGGCGGGCTCGTCCATGCCTCGAGCGGGTCCGGCGGCTGGACGTCGTAGTGGTTGTACGCGAGGAGGACGACCGGGCTCCGGCCGGCCATGCGGGCGAGGACCGCGGGCGCGTCGCCGGTCTCCACGACCGTGCCCGGGATCCCCCAGCGGCGCATCAGGTCCGCGACCGCCTCCGCCGTCTCGCGGAGCGCCCGGCCCTCGGCGGAGATGCTCGGCAGCCGGCAGAGCGCCGCGAGCTCGGCGAGGTGGTCCGCGGTCCGCTCCTCGATCCGGGCCGCGATCGCCGGATCGAGGAGCGGCAGGTCGGCGCGGGCGGGCTCGGTGGGGGTGCGCATCCCCGGCATCGTACCGGTCGTGCCGGGATGGGGGACGCGGACCCGTACACTGGCGCGGATGCTCGAGATCCACGAACCCGCGGGCGCCTTCGCGCGGATCGAGGCATGGCTGCGCGACCACGGCTTCTTCGGCGGTGGGGCGACCGGCGTCGTCGCGGACCTGTACCTCGGGTACGGGCTCTCCACGGCCCTCCGCCGCGCGCCCTGGCCGACGCCCCCCGAGCCCTGCCCCCTGCCGCTCGCCGCCTGCCGGATCCGGCCCGCGGATGCGCCGCGGCCCGTCGCGCCCGCCGGCCACGTGCCGCCCGCGATCGGACCCTGGGAGCGGAGCTGGGACGACGCGGGCTACGCGCGGGCGATCGTCGCGGCCCGCGAGGCGATCGCGGCCGGCGAGGTCTACCAGGTGAACCTCGTCCAGCACCTCTCCGCACCGTTCCTCGGCGATCCGCTCGCGCTCGACGTGGCGCTCGGTGCGCTCGGCGCGGATCGGCCCCGGCCGTTCATCGGCGACGGCTGGGCGATCGTCTCGGCCTCGCCCGAGCTCTTCCTCGCGCGCGCCGGCGATCGCGCCTGGACGATGCCCATCAAGGGGACCCGACCGGCCGGCGCGTCCGGGGCAGCGCTCCGGGCCTCGCCCAAGGACGGCGCCGAGCACGTGATGATCGTGGACCTCGAGCGGAACGACCTCGGCCGGGTCTGTCGCCCCGGGAGCGTCGGCTGGCCGGAGCTGATGGCGGCGCGCCCGATGGCCGGGGTCGTCCATCTCGTCTCGGTCGTCGAGGGGGAGCTCCTCCCGGAGACGGGGCTGGCGACGCTCCTCGGCGCGCTCTTCCCGGGCGGGTCGGTGACGGGCGCACCGAAGATCGCCGCGATCGACCGGATCGCGGCCCTCGAGCCGGTGGGCCGGGGGGCATCGATGGGCGCGCTCGGGACGGTCCATCCGAACGGCGACCTGGACCTCGCGCTGACGATCCGGACGTTCGCGGTCGCGGCGGGACGGATCCACCTCTGGGTCGGCGGCGGGATCGTCTGGGATTCCGACCCGGCCGCGGAGATCGAGGAATCGTGGGTGAAGGCACGACCGCTCCTCCGGGCGATCGGTGCCCCGATGCAGGAGGTGCTCCGGCGATGACGGCGATCCGGTCCATCGTGCTCCTCGGCCGGGGGGTCGTCTCCCCCGACGAGCCGCTCTTCCATGTGGACGATGTCGGCATGACCCGGGGCCAGGCGGCGTTCGAGACGATCCGCGTCTACGGCGGGCGCGCGTTCGCGCTCGATGCGCACCTCGACCGGCTCGTCGCCGGCGCGGAGCGGCTCGAGCTGCCGGCGGTCGCCCGTGCGGACCTGGAGCGGATCGCGGACGAGGCGCTCGCGGCCGCGGGCCGTCCGGCGGACTGCGCCCTCCGCTACTACTGGACCGGCGGTCGCGAGGGCGCGGGCCGCTCCGTCGTCCTCGCCACCGTGGCGGACCTGCCCGTCGGCTTCGACGCCCAGCGGCTCGTGGGGATCCGTGTCGCGTCCATGAGCCTGGGCGTCGATTCGGCGCCCCGCGACGCGCTGCCGTGGCTGCTCGCGGGCGTGAAGTCCACCTCGTACGCGGTGAACCTCGCGGCCCGTGCGGAGGCCGTCCGGCGGGGCGCGGAGGATGCCCTCTTCCTCGCCGCGGACGGGACGATCCTGGAAGGACC
>JBJTJV010000253.1:0-9664 GCA_046352645.1 Chloroflexota bacterium
CGGTGGGCCTCGCCCAGATCGGGGAGTTCAGCTACGTGCCGATGAGGAGCGCCACGAGGAGCGCGAGCCAGCCGAGGCCGTCCGCCAGCGCGCTCGGGTCGAGGAGCGAGCCGATGGCGACGAAGAAGAGGACCGCGAAGACGTCGCGGAACGGCAGGAGGCGCCGACGGACCTCGGACGCCTCGGGGGAATCTGTTATCATCAGGCCCGCGATGAAGGCCGCGAGCGCGAGCGGGATGACGAAGAAGGTCGCGCCCACGCCCGCGCCCACGAGCCCGCTCGTGATCGAGACGATGAGGAAGAGGTCCGGGTGCGGCCGGAGCGCATGGAGGACGCGCGGCAGGATGCGCGCGGCGATCGTGGCCATGATCGAGAAGGCGACGAGGCCCACGATCGCCACGTCGGCGCCACGCTCGCCGAAGCCCACGAGCGCGAGGAGCACCGCCGCGAAGAGCACGCCCGCCACGTCCTGGACGAGGCTCCAGCCCAGGAGCGACGTCTCCGTCGCGCGGTCGGTCCGCCGCCGGCCGCTCCGCGTGATGTTCACGACGACCACGCTGGACGACATCGCGACCGCCAGGCCGAGCACGAGGCCGACGCCGAGCGGCAGCGCGGCGAGGTGGAAGGCAGCGCCGGCGATCGCGGTGGAGATCCCGAGCTGGACCGGGACCGCGAGGATGAGCCCCGGCTGCTCGCGCCGCAGCCGACCGATGTCCAGCTCGATGCCGACCTCGAAGAGGAGGAGCACGACGCCGATCTCCGCGAGGAGCGTGATCTGGTCGCGGTCTGCGACGTAGCCGGGGGTGAACGGCGAGACGGCGAGGCCGACCACGAGGTAGCCGATCACGGCGGGGAGCGTGAGGCGGCGGGCGATCCAGCCTGCGAGCGCGGCCGCGGTCAGGACGGCGCCGATCTCGAGGACCTGGAGGGAGATCTCCATCGACGAAGCCTACCGCAGCCGCCGGACATGACGACGGCCCGCCGGGGGAGGAGATCCGGCGGGCCGTTCGTCAGACCCGGGCAGGGGGGGTTGCCCGGAGAAGATGGTCGGAAGCGCTGCTTCCGCTGATAAGTCTGCCCGATGCGCGTCCTTCCGTCCAGTCGATGGAAGGTGTGGGATGTGATCGAGATTCCTTATCATTCGCGCCATGCAGCACGGACAGGTCGAGGGTTTCGTCGCCGTCGCACGGGAGGGCAACCACCGGCGGGCGGCGGCGCGCCTGTACATCAGCCAGCCCGCGCTCTCCGCGCGGATCGCGGCGCTCGAGGCGGACCTCGGGACGCCGCTCTTCCAGCGGACGCGTGCGGGGATGGTGCTCACGCACGCGGGGCGCGCGTACCTGCCCTACGCGGAGCGCGCGCTCGAGGCGCTCCAGGGCGGGGCAGCGCTCGTGGCGGAGGTCGCGGACGGGGTGGCGGGGGAGCTGGTGCTCGGGAGCGCACCGGCGATGAGCGCGTACGTGCTGCCGGAGATCCTCGCGCGCTACACGGACGTGCATCCGGACGTGCGCGTGATCGTGCGCACCTACCACTCGGAGGAGCTCGTGGCCATGGTCGCGCGGGGTGACCTCCATCTTGCGGTGCTCCGCGAGATCCGCGACCCGCGCGTGCGGATGCGCCCGCTCTTCGACGACGAGCTCGTCCTCGTGACCCCGCCGGACCACCCGTTCGCGACGACGGGGGAGGTGGACGTGACGGAGATCCATCGCGAGAAGCTCATCCTCTTCGACCGGGCGTCGAGCTACTACGACCTCACCCAGGCGCTCTTCCGCTCGGTCGGCGTGATGCCCCGGGCGGTGATCGAGCTGGACACCATCGAGGCGGCGAAGCGGATGGTGGAGCGCGGCCTGGGCGTGGCGCTCCTGCCCGGGACGGCGGTGGCGGGGTCTCTCGCGGCGGGAGCGCTGTGCGAGGTGCGCATGACCGGCGCGCCGCCGATCCGGCGCACGATGGTCCTCGTGGAGCGGCTGCGCGGCAGCGTGCCGGAGACGGTCGGCCCGTTCGTGGCACTGCTCGAGAAGGTGCCCGAGCTCATCCCGCGCGCCCGCCCGGTCGGCGGCTGACCGGACGGACGGGAGGGCCGCGACGGTGCGCGCGGTGGCCGGCCTTGCGCGGGTGCGCTAGAGTGTCAGGAGTCCCGAGCGGGAGTAACTCAGTTGGCAGAGTGTCTGCTTCCCAAGCAGAATGTCGAGGGTTCGAATCCCTTCTCCCGCTCCACTTCCTCCCTCCGCTGCGTGAGTAGGCGGTCGAAGCGGGCCGCACCGATCGGAGGCGCCCCATGACCCGGATCCGCTCGCTGTCGCTCGGCGTGCACGCGCTCGCCGTCGCCCTCGCGCTCACCGGGCTCGCCGGTGTCGGGGGAGCGGCCGCACCCGCGCTCGGCGCGTCCTCCGCCTGCCGCGTCCGCAACACCTCGACCGTGCCGGTGACGACCTTCGGCTCGCTCGCCGCGGCGGTCGCGGTCGCCGGCAAGGGGGCGTCGCTCACCGTCCGCGGAATCTGCCACGGGACGACGGAGATCGCCGAGGACCTTTCCCTCGTCGGCGTGCGGCCGAACGGGGCACCCGTTCCCACGCTCGATGGCGATGCAGGCGGCGCGGTGATCACCGTGAGCGGTGACGCGTCCGTGACGATCCGGGGGCTCGTCATCAGGGATGGGTCCGGGACCACGGTGGCCTGCCCCACGACCTGCGGCGGCGGGCTCTCGATCGAGACCGGGGCCACGGTCCTCCTGCGCGATGTCATCGTCCGCGGGAACAGCTCCGTGTACGACGGCGCGATCTCCCTCAACGGCCGTCTCACGCTCGCCGGCCGGACCCGGGTCGTCGGGAACGTCGGGACGGACGACGAGTCGTACGCGGGCGGCGTCGCCGTCTACGATGGCGCCACCCTCATCCTCCGCGACCGCGCCGCCATCCGTGGCAACACCGGCGGCTACGGCGGCGGCATCTTCAGCCAGGGGATCGTCCGCCTCCAGGGCCAGGCGACGGTCTCGGGCAATGAGGCGACCCAGGGCGGCGGCGGTGCCTACCTGGACCTGGGCTCCACGCTCGTGATGGCGGGCACGGCCTCGATCCACCACAACACCGCGCCGACCGGGCAGGGCGGCGGCATCTACGCCGCGCCGAGCTCGTCAAGGACGGGCGTCGTCTGCGGCGGGAACGTCCACGACAACACGCACGAGGATTGCATCACCCCTCCCTGACGGCTGCCTTGAGCCGGGCCGGGTGGATCGTCCGCGCGAGCATCGTCTCGATCCGCATCGGCGTCAGCGACGGCCGCGCCGCGGGACCACGATCGTCCCCTGCCCACCGGGGCTTTCGCCGGTCGCGAGCGGCAGGCCGAGGACCGGCTCGAGGACGTCGGGCCGGAGCACGTCGGCGGGGCTACCGGACGCGGTCCGGCGGCCGCGATCGAGGAGGAGGATCTCGTCCGCGACCCAGCCGGCGAGGTTCAGGTCGTGCAGCACGAGCGCGATCCCGAGGCCGTCGGCAGCGAGGGCGCGCAGGAGCGCGGCCACCTGCTCCTGGTGGCGCAGGTCGAGGTTCGCGGTCGGCTCGTCCAGCAACAGCCAGCGCGGCTCCGGACAGGTCGCCGTCCCGGGCTCCCCGTACCAGAGCTGGGCCAGGGCCCGGGCGATCCCCACCCGCTGACGTTCGCCGGTGGACAGCGTGACCAGCGCCCGATCCGCGAGATGCCCGGCATCGACGGACGCCAGGGCTGCGTCCGCGATCGCCCGGTCTCGGGGTCCGGGCCGGCCCCCGTGGTGCGGCAGCCGGCCGAGGAGCACGACGTCGTGGACCCGGGGGTCGAACGCGATGTCCGTCACACCGGTGACGACCGCACGTCGTCGAGCCTGCTCGGCGCGCGGGATGGCACCGAGGGGTCGGCCTTCCAGCGTGACCTGGCCCGTGTCCGGCCGGATCCCGCCCGCGAGCACGCGGAGCAGCGTGGACTTCCCTGCCCCGTTCGGGCCGACGATCGCCACGACGCGCCCCGGCCCCACGTCGATGGCCACGTCGTCGACGATGGTCGTCCGGCCGACGCGCACCCGGATATCGATCGCATGCAGGCTCACGGCGCGGATCCCGCTCTGTCCCGCCGAAGCAGCCACAGGAAGGCAGGCGCCCCTACCGCCGCGGTGATGAGCCCCACCGGCAGCTCCGCCGGGCTCGCGATCGAGCGGGCCGCCAGGTCCGCGACGGTCAGGGCGATCGCACCGGCCAACGCGGAACCGACCAGCGTGAGGCGGGTGCCCGATCCGAGCATCCGCCGTGCGGCGGCCGGGGCAAGGAGCGCGACGAAGGCCACCGGACCGGCGGCGGCGACCGCGGTCCCGGTGGCGAGCACGACGACGACGCCGGTCGCACGACCCAGAGAGCGGGGATCGACCCCGAGATGCGCTGCCTCCTCCTCGCCGAGGGAGAGCGCGTCCAGGCCGGGGGCGAGCCTCCAGCCCGCGAGCGCGCACGCGCCCAGCGCCACGATCGTCGGGATCGTCACGCGCCACGTCACTCCGGCGAGCCCTCCGAGCGTCCAGAACCCGGTGTCGCGGAGCCGTGGATCGTGGATCGCGAAGGTCAGGATCCCGGTCACGGAGGTGAAGAGCGCCCCGAGCGCGATGCCGGCGAGGAGCATCGTGGGGACGGTCGCCCGCCCCGCCCCGCCCGCGGCACCCGCGACGAGCACCGACGCGACGAGCGCACCGCCGATCGCGAGGAGCAACGGGACCACGACCCCGACCACCTCGCCGCCGGGGAGCGTCGTCGCCACGACCGCAGACGACCCGCTCCCCACCGTGAGGAGGAGCACCGTCCCGAGCGCCGCGCCGAAGGCGGCCCCTGCGCCGATGCCGACGAGGACCGGGTCGGCGAGGCCGCTGCGGTACCGCGCCTGCATGAGCGCACCCGCGATCCCGAGCAGCGCACCGACGATGCCGCTCGTGATCACGCGGGGGAGCCTGATCCCCATGAGCACCGCCGCCTGTCGCGCATCGACGGGACCATCCGTGAGGCCGAGCCGCTCTCCCAGGATGCCGACGAGGTCGCCGGGCGTGATCGATACCGCCCCCAGCCCGACGGACGCCGACACGGCGATGAGGAGACCGGCCACGAGCAGACCGGCGCGCCCCCAGGGGGCGCGCCGGTGGCGATTCCGGGGCACGATCTTCGTGTCTTCGCCGCTCTGCGGACCGCTACTGCGCAAGCTCCGGGTGGAGCGCCCGCGCGAGCGCGGCGACCGCGAGCCCGGTCCGCGGACCGAAGCCGAGGAGCTCGAGGTCGTCCAGCGCGACGACCGCGCCCGCCGGGCCGGCCGGGGTCTCGGCGAGGCCCGGGGTGGCCAGCAGTGCCTCGATGCCGCCGGCGGCTTCCAGGCTGCTTGTCGTGGTGAGGATGACGTCCGGCGCTGCCGCGGCCGCGACCTCGGGCGTGAGCGGGAGATACCCGGGCACGTCGGCCAGGGCGTTCCGTGCACCGGCGAGGCCGATCATGGCATCCGCCGCGGAGCCGCTTCCCGATGCGAGCATCGGTGAGCCGGGAGGCAGGAGGAGGAAGAGGACGGTCCGGTCCCCCGTGACCCCGGCCACCAGGTCTGACGCAGCGACCAGATCGGCGTCGAGGGTCGCGACGATGGCAGCCGCCTCGTCCTCGTGCCCGAGCGCGGTCCCCATCGTGACGATCCTCGATCGTGCGGCCTCGACCCCGTCGTCCGTGGGCAGGAGCAGCACGGGGATCCCCGCGTCCCGGATCTGCTGGATCGCCTCGGCCGGGCCGGCATCCGCGGTCCCCACGACGAGCGTCGGCTCCAGCGCGATGACCGGCTCCGCCGTGAGCATACGGTAGTAGGGGAGTGGCGCACCCTTTGCGAAGATCTCGCGCGGGTAGTACGACGAGGCATCGAAGCCCACGACCTGGTCGGCGGCACCGAGCGCCCAGGCGATCTCCGTGGTCACCCCGCCGAGCGTGACCACGCGCGAGCTGTCGGCGATCGCCACGTCCGCGCCGTCAGCCCCGATGACCACCACCGGAGCAGGCGACTGGGCCGCCGTGCCGGCGGGCGCGACCGCGAGCGACAGCGCGATGAGCGCGGTCCCGATGATCGATCTGGTGGACATGATCCCTCCTGGTGCCACGGGCACCCTGCGCACAGCCATCACCGGCCGTGCCTGACGCATGGATGAGGTCCGCGACCCATGGGTGCGAACCTTCAGGAGACGCCCCGGTGGCCGTCGATGAACCGGAGCAGGCACTGGTCGAGGGCGACCGACGCCTCGTCGAGCAGGCCGACGACCTGACGGGGTGCCAGCGCGCGCCGGCGGGCGAGCACGCCGAGCTCCTCGAGGAACGGGCGGCGGGCCATGACGAAGAGCGAGACCGCCTCCGTAAGGCTGATGCCGCTGCTGCCGAGTCGGACGCCGAGCTCGTGCGCCAGCCGGGACGCGTCCGCCAGGGCGGCGGCGCGGTCGCCGTCCGTGCCGGTGTCCAGGTGCGCGACGAGGGCCGTGACCAGTCCCCGACCCGTCTCCCGGTAGGACGACCGGTCCGTGGGCGGGACCATCCCGGCGATCCGTGCCCCCTGCCCCGCACCCCGGTAGGTGCGGCGGTAGGCGGCGCTCATCCGGTCGGGCGTCCCGCCGATCCGGACGAGGGAGGCCGGTCCCGATGCCGCCCGTGCCGCGACGGCGCGGCCGAGCGCCCGACGCTCGAACCGCCGGTGACCGCCGGGGGTGACGTGCACCTCCACGATCCCTTCGTCCGCCCAGCGGCGCAATGTGCCCACATCCACGCCGACAAGCCGGCTTGCCTCGCCGATCCCGAGCCACTCTCCGGCTCGCGCACCCCGTACCGGATCACCCATCGACCAACCCCAGGCCTCGCCTGCCACGGAACCTATGCAAATCTATGCATCACGAGGGCGTCCGATGGCGACGGGATGCTATGCGTCCCCCTGATGCCTGTCAAGTGGACGACCGACGAGGCGTCGGGGTCGGACGACGTCGGGAGACGGGGCCGCGTCGATCGAGGGCCCGGTCGCCGGAGCAGAGCCCGCGGTCGCCCTGGTCGCCCCGCGCTGACCGCCACGTCCCGCCCCTTCCTCCCGGCACTATCCTTCGGGGCGTGGACCTTCTGCACGTGCTCCCGCGACGTGGTACCCGGCTCCTCGCGGCCGCCCTCGCCGGGCTCCTGATCGTCGGTCCGGTGGCGGCCGCCGACCCCGCGCAGCCCGCGGACGGGACGCACACCGCCGCGCTCCGCGGATCCCTGGCGCACGTCCCCGCCGACGCGCTCGCTCCCGGCACGTCCGTCGCGTGGGTGGACCTGCGCGCCGTGATCGCGGCGCGACCCGGGGCCGCGGACCCGACGACGACCGTGGCGTTCACCGACGCGCTCGCCGCGGACGACGCCGCATCCGCGGCGTGGCGCGCGGCGCTCATGGGGATCGCCTCCGGTCCCGTCGACCTCCTCGGCACGCTGCTCGTCGCGGGCACCGACTGGCCCGCGGTCGTGGGCTTCGACCCGACGCAGCTCGACCGTCTCACCGGCTTCGGTGCGCCGCCGGCGAACGGAATCGTGGCCGAGGGGCGCTTCTCCCCCGACGCGATCGGCGCGGCCCTGGCTGCACGCGGCTTCGTCGCGCAGGCCGAGGGCGCGTTCACCCGCTGGTGCTCCCCCGAAGGCTGTGCCGCGGGACTGGCGGTCGACCTCGCGGGCCGCGAGCCCGCGGACCCGTTCGGTGGCCGGCTCGGACGCCGCCAGCCGCTGGCGGTCGCGCCGGACGTCCTGCTGGGCTCCGCCGACGACGCCACGGTCACCGCGATGATCGCGGCCACCACGGGCAGCGCGTCGGCATTCGTCCACGATCCGTACGTCGCGGCTGCGCTCGCCGCGCTCGACGCGACCGCCGATGGCCGGCTCCTCCAGGCGGAGCTCGTCCGTGGCGCCGACGTCCTCGCCGACGTGGCGACGCTCCTCGCGCCGCTTGCGGACCCTGCCGCGGTCGCCGGCACTCTCGCGGACCTGGCGCCCGGCTTCGTGGCGATCGCCCCCGCGGCGCTCATCCTCGTCGCGGACGGCGCGACGGCCGACGCGCAGGTCGTGCGGATCGTCCTCGTCCTTCCCTCGCGCGCGGATGCCGAGGCCGCGGCGGCCGTCGTGCCGGCGCGCCTGCGCGCGATGCCGTCCATCGTCATGGAGGCACCGTGGGCGGACGTCCTCGCGCGGGCCGGCGTCACCGACGTCGCGGGCCGTGCCGTCCCGGCGGATGACGGGCTGGGCGTCGCGGTCATCGAGATCCGGGCCCCGCTCGCCGGCAGCGCCCCGGACGCCGAGGCGACGCGGCCCGAGCCGTCCAGCCGGCTCCACGGCCTCTTCGTCCGTGCGCTCCGGGCGCGCGACCTCGCGTGGCTGGCACCCGCGCTCGGGGGACCGCCGGCCGGGTAGCCGTCGCTCCCGCAAGCGCGCCGCGGAAGGCGCGGCAAGCCCGGTCCACCCCGTGCCACACAACTGGCACACCCCCGCGGCATCGTCTCCCCGCAGGCGATCGCAGATGGGGGTGCGCATGGACGACATCGAGGCACGCACGGCGCTGGACACGGCGCTCGGCACGGTCCGGCAGGAGGTGGTGCTCTCGCGGGACGGGCTCGTGCTCGTCGCGCTCGCGTGGGACGGGGTGGACGCGCCCGGATACAGGACCGCGAGTGCGGCTGCCCGGGAGGGCACGCTCGAGCTCCGCGAGCAGGCGGCCGCCACCGTCCCGGCCATCGAGGCCGTCACCACGACCACGCCGGTCGTCATCTTCGCCGGGGACACGGTCGAGGGTGGCCGCCAGAACCGGATCATCAACGTCACCGTCTGGCTGTCGGCCGGCAAGGTGACGCAGATCCCCGTCTCCTGCCTGGAGGCCGGCCGCTGGAACGCGGGCGTGCGCTTCCGGTCGTCCATCAAGGCGGATGTCCGCATGCGCGCGAAGATGAGCCGCCAGGTGGTGGACAGCGCAGGGCGGGCGCACGCCGCGGCAGGGGCGTGGCCGGCCGCGCCGCCGGACATCTCCGCGTTCGCGTCGGACCAGGGCGAGGTCTGGAGCGAGATCGCGCAGCGTGAGCAGCGCGCCCGGTACCGGTCGCACACGTCGGCGCTCCACGAGGTCTATGCCGCCGAGGCGCAGGACCTCGCGGGCTTCGCGCGTTCCTTCCCCTGCCCGGTCGGTGCGCACGGCGTGGCGGTCGGGATCGGGGGCCGGATCGTGAGCGCGGAGCTCTTCGATGCGGAGGCCACGCTCGCCGAGCAGTGGCCGCGGCTCGTGGAGGCGGCCGTCGCCGCGTGGGCGGACCACGGTCGCGCGGTCACGGCCGGATACGAGCCGGCGCCGCTCCACCGCTACCCGGATCCCGGCGCCGTGGACCGGATGCTCGCCCGTGCCCGGAGCGCATCCGGGACCGCGATCGCCCGCCCGTCCGTCGGCGCGGGGACGGACCTGCGCCTCTCGGCCGTCCGGCTCTCCGGTGGCGCGCTCGTCGTCGATGGCTGCCCGGTCCACGTGGAGCTCTTCCGCGCGGACGACTGACCGCCGGCGGCTGCCGCGGAGCGCCAGGCCCCCCGGGTTGCGCGGGGGCGGCCTGGTGCCCCGCCCGCGAGCCGCGCCCCCGCTCCGGCCGGGCCCGGCG
>JBJTJV010000254.1:0-2674 GCA_046352645.1 Chloroflexota bacterium
GCACGAGCGCGATCGCGGCCCAGACGATGCCGCGCCCGGGGATGCGCCGGCCGATCCGGGAGCCGAGGTCGGGCAAGGATGGGCGCCGCACGCGGCGCAGGGTACACGACGCACACCCCGTGCCCGGCCACCGGCGCACGCCGCTGCTCTGCTATCCTCGCGGACAAACCGTCTGTTTGTTCGGTTGCAGCGGAGGGCAGGGTGCGGATCCATCAGCCCCGCGGGACCGTGGAGACCCTCGGGTCGCTCCTCGCGGACCCGCGGATCGCCCCGGCGGTCGCCTGGCACGAGGTCGTCCCGCCTCGCCCCGCGGACCGCGTGCCGATCCCGGCGACGCTCGATCCGCGGGTCTGTGCCGCGCTCGCCGCCCGCGGCATCGACGGCCTCTACCGGCACCAGGCCGACGCGGTCAGCGCGCTGGCGACCGGCGAGGACATCACGGTCGTGACGCCGACCGCGTCGGGCAAGTCGCTCTGCTACAACCTGCCGGTCCTCGATGCGATCGCCGCCGACCCTGCCGCGCGCGCCCTCTCCCTCTTCCCCACCAAGGCCCTCGGGCAGGACCAGCTCGCCGAGGTGCGCGAGCTCTCCGGGCTCGCCGGTCTCGACCTCGTGGCCGCGGTCTACGACGGGGACACACCCGCGCCCATCCGCCAGACCGTGCGCACCGCCGGGCAGATCGTCATCAGCAACCCGGACATGCTCCACGCGGCGATCCTTCCCCACCACACCAAGTGGTTCGCGCTCTTCGAGCAGCTGCGCTACGTGGTCATCGACGAGGCACACGTCTACCGGGGCATCTTCGGCAGCCATGTCGCCAACGTCCTCCGGCGACTCGCCCGGATCTGCGCGCACTACGGCTCCGATCCACGGTTCGTCGTCTGCTCCGCGACGATCGCCAACCCCGGCGAGCTGGCGACCACGCTCACCGGCCGTCCGATGCGCGTCATCGATCGCAACGGCGCGCCCGCCGGCGAGCGCCATGTCGTCGTGCTCGATCCGCCGCCGCCCGATCCGCGCCCGGGGGTGCGGCCGGGACCGAACGGCCTTGCGCGCCGGTCCGCGCTCGCCTTCCTCCGCGCGGGCCGCCAGACCATCGTCTTCGGGCGGTCGCGCACGGCGGTGGAGATCATCCTCTCCGGGCTGCGCGAAGGGATGGCGGAAGGCCGCGGACAGGTCGATCGCGTCCGCGGCTACCGCGGTGGCTACCTGCCGGGCGAGCGCCGTGCCGTCGAGCGCGGCCTGCGAAGCGGCGAGATCCTCGGCGTCGTCAGCACGAACGCCCTCGAGCTCGGCATCGACCTCGGCGGGCTCGATGTCTCGATCCTCGCGGGCTACCCGGGGACGATCGCGGCCACACGCCAGCAGATCGGCCGCGCCGGCCGCCGCGGCGAGCCGAGCGTCGCGATCCTCGTCACCGGCGCGGGCGCCCTTGACCGGTACGTCGCGACCCATGCCGCGGAGATCCTCGCCGCGACCCCGGAGGAAGCGCGCCTGGACCCCGAGAACCTCCATGTCCTGCTCGCCCATCTCCGGGCAGCGGTCTTCGAGCTGCCGTTCGCGCCGGGCGAGCGGTTCGGTCCCGGAGCCGCGGATGACCTGCTCGCATTCCTCGCCGAGGAGGGCCACGTCCGCGAGGCGGCGGACGGCCGCTGGTACTGGTCGAGCGAGAGCTTCCCCGCTTCGGAGGTGAGCCTGCGGGTGGCCGCCCCGGAGAACGTGCTGATCATCGATACCTCGGGCGAGCGGCCGCGGGTGATCGGGGAGATCGACCTCTTCTCGGCCCAGACCCAGGTGCACGAGGACGCGATCTACCTGCACGAGACGCGCCAGCACCACGTGGACCGGCTCGACTGGGAGGAGCGCAAGGCGTACGTCCGCCCCGTGGACGTCGATCACTACACGCAGGCCGAGCTCGCCGTCACCCTGAAGCCCCTCGAGGCCTTCGCGGAGGACGCGATCGCGGGCGGGCGCCGGTCGCACGGCGAGGTGATGGTCGCCAGCCTCGCGACGATCTACAAGAAGCTGAAGCTCGACACCCACGAGAACCTCGGCTGGGGCCGGATCCACCTGCCGGAGATCGAGCTCCACACGACCGCCTGGTGGTGCACCTTCGATGCGGCGGCGGACGGATGGCGGCGCGACGAGCTCGACGTGGCGCTCGTCGGCGCGGGACGCGCGCTCCAGACCGTCGCCGCGCTCCTGCTCATGGCGGACCCGCACGACCTTGGGATGACGGCGCAGGTCCGCTCGCCGCACGCCGAGCGCCCGGTCGTCTATCTCTGGGAATCCGTCCCCGGCGGGGTCGGCCTCGCACCGCGGCTCTTCGAGCGGACGGATGCGCTCCTGCGGGGTGCGATCGAGCTCATCGAGCGCTGCGGCTGCCTCCGCGGCTGCCCGGGGTGCGTCGGGCCGCACGCGGAAGGCGGCTCGCCGGCGGCGGCTGCAGCGCCCGCCCACGCGCTCCGCCTCCTCCGCCGCGCCCTCGATCCGGCCGCCCCCGTCGATGGAGGCTGAAGCGACCTCCCGGCTTCCGCCGGAGACGACCGACCGCCGACGCGCTGCCCTCGGCCGCCTCCGCGCGACCGGGGCGCTCGCCGCACGCCCCCGGGACCTGACCGCGACGGACGACGACGGCACGGGGGGCCCCACGGCAGCGCCCACGGCAGCGGCC
>JBJTJV010000027.1:0-3801 GCA_046352645.1 Chloroflexota bacterium
AAGACCGCGTGCACCTCGCAGGGTGCGGCGGCCGTGCCGCAGGCAGCGCCCCGCAGCACGCACTCGCGCCGCCGGACATCGCCCTCCACGGCCGCGATCGCGTCGAGGAGGGTGATCGTGCCGGGCGCGCGCGCGAGGCGATAGCCGCCACCCCGCCCCAGGCGCGCGGTCACGAGGCCGGCGCGCCCGAGGTCCGCGAGGACCTGGGGGAGGAAGCCGCGGGGGATCCCCATGGAGCGGGCGATCGCCGCTGCGGTCCGTTCGCTCCCCTCCCCGGCCCGGGCGAGCGCGGTGAGCGCCCGGATGGCGTAGGCCCCCCGCCGCGTGAGCTCCAGCCGCATCGGACCCTCCCTGCCATCGGGCGCGCCCGGAACGGGCCGAACGGCACGTCGCGCTGCGCGCAGGAAATATAACCATGTTGCTACGTTATCCGTCCACCCGGTCACGCCGGTCACCAGGGAGGTCACGATGCATCGGACCCGCAGGCTCGCTGGGGCGCTCCTTCTCACCCTCGGCCTCGTCGCCGGGGCCATCCCCCCGGGTGGTCCTGTCGGCACGCTCGCACCGCCGTCCGCGGCCGCCGCGGAGCCCGTGGTCGTACGGGCCTTCGATCTCGGCTTCACCCCCGCGGCGATCGAGGTGCCGACCCCGGGCACCTACCTGTTCATCCTGCTCAACGACGGTGCGGCGGTCCACGACCTCGTCTTCGACGACGGCACCACCACCGGCGCGGTCGATCCGGGCACGGCATCCGCGCCGATCTCCGTCACGGTCCCCGCCGGGGGGATCGGCTTCATCTGCTCGCTCCCCGGGCACAGGGAGGGCGGCATGCACGGCACGGTCAGCGTGGCCGGGGCCGCCCCCGTCGCGACCCCGAACGCGGGCGGCGACCACGGCGGCCCGGGCGCGCCCCTGCCGGAGCCCGATCCCGCGGCACCCGCGTACACACCCGTGGACGCGACCGCCCCGGCGCGGCTCCCGGGCGACGTCCACGACATCGACCTCGTGATCGAGGAGAAGCGCATGACGGTCGCCGAGGGATACACGATGGAGGCCTGGACCTTCGGCGGCCAGGTCCCGGGTCCCGTCATCCGCGTGAAGGTCGGCGACACCATCAACGTCGACCTGAAGAACCCCGCATCCAGCCGGCTCTCGCACTCCGTGGACTTCCACAGCAGCCAGGTCGCGTGGAACGACGAGATGACCTCGATCGCCCCCGGCGAGGAGAAGGTCTACACCTGGACGGCCGACTACGCCGGCGTCTGGATGTACCACTGCGGCACGGCGCCGGCACTCCACCACATCGCGAACGGGATGTACGGCATGGTGATCGTGGAGCCGGCGGACGGGCTGCCGCCCGTGGACGTGGAGTACGCGCTCGTCCAGGGTGAGTGGTACTTCGACGGCCACGGCCTGCCGGCGAGCCTCACGAAGGCCGCCGAGGCCGCACCCGCGCCGGACTGGGTCGTCTTCAACGGGATCGCGAAGCAGTACGCGGACCATCCGCTCCCGGTGCCGACGGGCGGGCGCGTGCGCCTCTTCGTCCTCGACGCCGGCCCGTCCGTGGACAGCTCCTTCCATGTCGTCGGGACGATCTTCGACACGGTCATCAAGGAGGGCGTCGCGCTCCTCCCCGGGAATACCGGGGGCTACGGCGCCCAGGCGGTCGACCTGTCGCCCGCCCAGGGCGCGATCATCGAGCTGACGACGGCGGAGGACGGGCTCTACCCCATCGTCACGCACGCGTTCAACTTCGTCGGGCGGGGTGCCCTCGGCCTTCTCCAGGCCGGGGACGGCGATCCGCTCGACTGATCCGGCACGCGATCGCGTCGGCCCACACCCCGGTCGTCCGCGCGGACGACCGGGGTGTGGCGCGTCCAGCCGGCCCGCGATCGCCGGGCCGGAGGTCATCCGCGGGCGGGACGCGCGGCCCTCAACCCCGGGCGCGCGCTCCGCGAGCCTAGGCGCAGGCAGGCCGCAGGGCCGCCCCTCCCCGGGAGGACGGGATGCGCAGGATCCTCGTGGCGTACGACGGCGGTGTGCACGGCCGTGCTGCGCTCGTGCTCGCCGCACGCCTGGCACGGGCGTTCACGGCACGCGTGGATGTCGTCTCCGTCGTCCCGGGCGGGTTCGCGGCCCGGGACGACCGCGGGATCGACACGGCGATCGCGCACGCACGCTCGCTCGTCGAGGCGCGCGAGGCCCTCCGCGGGGAAGGCATCGACGCGGGGCTCGTGGAGCCCGCGGGCGATCCGGCGGAGACGATCGTACGGCTCGCGGAGGAGGGCGGATATGACACCCTGATCGTCGGCGCGTCCCGCGGGGCAGCCGGGAGGACCGACGCCGGCGACGGTGTCGTCAGCCGACTCGCCGTCACGGCAGGCACCACGCTCATCGTCGCCCGGGATCGCGGCGACGCATCCGCGCCCGCGTGAGCGCGGGCGCCACCGACGGACGGAGATGATGCGTATCGTCAGCGCGGCCGACGCAGTCGCCCCCATCCGGTCCGGCCAGTCGATCTGGGTGCATGGCGCGAGCGCGACCCCGGACACGCTTCTCGCGGCGCTCGTCGCCCGCCGCGACGACCTCACGGACGTCCGCCTCGTGCATCTCCACATCGAAGGGCCGGGGCCGCACCTCGCGCCGGGGATGGAGCGCCATTTCCGCCACCTCGCGTTCTTCATCGGCCCGAACGCGCGTGCCGCGGTGAACGCGGGCCGCGCGGAGTACATCCCCGCCTTCCTCTCCGATCTGCCGCGCCTCTTCCGGCGGCGCATCGTCCCGCTCGACGTCGCCTTCATCAACGTCAGCCCGCCCGATGCGCACGGGTTCTGCTCGCTTGGCACGTCGGTGGATGCGACGCTCGCTGCGGTCGAGTCGGCGGAGCCCGTCGTCGCCCAGGTGAACGCGGCGATGCCCCGCACGCTCGGCGATTCCTTCATCCACCGCGACCGGATCGACCTCGCGGTCGAGGTGGCGACACCGCCCCACGCCCACCATCCGCCGGAGATCGGCGAGCTCGAGCGGCGGATCGGGGCGCACGTCGCCGAGCTCGTCCCCGACGGCGCGGTGATCCAGATGGGCATCGGTGCCATCCCCGCGGCCGTGGGCCTCGCGCTCGTCGGGAAGAAGGACCTCGGCGTGCACACCGAGATGTTCACGGACGTCATGGTCGACCTCGTGGAGGCGGGCGCGGTGACCGGGCGGCACAAGGAGATCAACCGCGACAAGATCGTGACCGCCTTCATGATGGGCACGCAGCGGCTCTACGACTTCGTGGACGACAACCCGATGGTCGAGATGCGCCCGGTGGACTACACGAACGACACCGCGGTGATCCGCCGGCTGCGCCGGATGACCGCCATCAACTCCGCGATCGAGATCGACCTGACCGGCCAGGTCTGCGCGGATTCCATCGGCCCGCGGTTCTACTCGGGGATCGGCGGCCAGATGGACTTCGTGCGCGGCGCGGCCCTCGCGGACGACGGCCGGGCGATCATCGCGCTCCCCTCGACCGCGCTCGACGGCCGCCAGTCACGGATCGTCCCCTTCCTCCGGGAAGGGGCGGGTGTCGTCACGACCCGCGGCCCCGTCCAGACGGTCGTGACCGAGTGGGGCGTCGCGGAGCTCCACGGGCGGAGCGTGGCGGAGCGGGCACGCGCGCTCATCGCGATCGCGCACCCGGACCATCGCGCCGCGCTCTCCGCCGCCGCCCGGGACGCGCACTTCCTCGGCTGAGGCGCGCGGCCCGGGGCCGACGGGCCATCCGGACCGGCACCTTGGGGCCGCCCGTCCCATCCC
>JBJTJV010000255.1:0-3469 GCA_046352645.1 Chloroflexota bacterium
CGCCGCGCTCGCGCCGGGCGAGGCGGCCGGGTCGGCGGACGGGGCGGGGGTCGCGGGGGCTGCGGTGGGCTCCGGCCGCGGCGTCGGCACGGGCTCAACGGGGCCCGGCGTCATGAGGGCCGTGCAGGTGTACGGGGCGGCCGTGACCGGGCCGAGGAAGACGGCGCCCACGGCGACAAGCCCGAGGACGATGGCGCCGAGGATGAGCGGGAACCGGTAGCGCTCCAGCGGGCTGCCTCCGGCCTCCTGGGTGATCTTCGGGGTGCCGCCGCTCCGGCGCGCCTCCGCGCGGGGGGAGCGCCGCGTCGGCGCCTGCGTGCCGCTTCCGTCCTTCGTGCTCACAGCTCTCCTCGCTCGTGCTTCCTGCGGGTCCGTATCCGTCACTCTTCGCTGAACCACGCCCGGCTGGACGGCCTGCGCAGCCCGATGATCGCGATGACCGAGATCGCGAGCGCCGGCCAGCGGAGCGGCGCCACGAGAAGCAGAAGGGTACCCCCATCCGGGGGAAGAAAGACGAGCGTGATGCCGAGGATCGCCACGCCGGTCGCGAGACCGCGTGCCGCCTGCTTCCGCTGGAGGATCAGCACGATCGTGAAGATGAGGTACGCGAGCAGCGCCATGTAGACGATCCCGGGCAGCGAGACGGGCGCTTCCACGGCTTCCGCGATCACGAGCGGCAGGGTGAGCGCGACGAAGAGGAGCCAGAGGACGGCGAGCCCGAGAGCGAGGAGGACGCCGGCGGGCGGCGTGCGGGACGGCATGGGCCGTGGATTCTGCCACGCGCACGACGGGCGGGCGCCGCGGGCCGTGGTGACGTTTTCCCCGTTGACATGCCGGGCGCCTGCGGGTAGCGTTCCCTGAACCGGTTTACACGCCGCCCGCCGGACCGCGTCCCACCGGTCCCCGGGCGCGGCGAGACGGGCCGGTGGAGGTCCCAGGTCGGTGAACGTCAACGGGGGGACACGTCCCGGCATCGCGGACGTCGCACGTGCGGCGGGCGTGAGCAAGGCGGCGGTCTCCTTCGCCTTCAACAAGCCCGAGCGCCTGAGCGCGGAGACCGCGGCCCGCATCCGCGCGGTCGCGGCCGAGCTCGGCTACCGGCCGCACCCGGTCGCGCGGATGCTCACCGCCCGCCAGACCGCCACGATCGGGATCCTCTCCCCCCAGGCGCTCGGCAGCGTCTTCGCGAACCCCTTCTTCTCGCTCTTCGCCGAGGGCGTCGCGTCCGTGACCGAGGAGCGTGGCTTCGGGCTGCTGCTCATCTCGCCGCTCCATGGCTCGCTCGCGGGCGCGCTCGAGCGCGCCACCGCGGACGGGATCGTGGCGCTCGGCCTGGACGACCGTCACCCCGAGGTCGAGGCGATCCGCCGGGCCGGCCTGCCGGTCGTGATCGTGGATGCGCCGGCCTGGCCCGGGCACGGGTCGGTGGGGGTGGACGACGTCGGTGGCGCACGGGCGGCCGCGGCGCATCTGCTCGCCCTCGGCCACCGCACCATCCTCGTGGTCAGCGTGGAGCCTCCGGCCTACGGTGACCCGCGCGCCGAGAGCGTCGCGGAGCAGCGTCTGCGCGGCTATCGCGAGGCGTTCGCCGCCGCGGGGACGGACCTGCCGGACGCGGCCGTGACCGTCGCGCCCGCGACCTTCGAGGGCGGCGAGGCCGCCTTCCTCCGTGCCTGGAGCGCCGGGATGCGCCCGACCGCCGTGCTCGCCATGAGCGATGCCGCGGCTGCGGGTGTCGTCGGGGCCGCGCGCTCCCTGAACCTGCGCGTGCCCGCCGATCTTTCGGTCGTGGGGTACGACGATCTTCCGCTCACCCGTTTCACGGACCCCCCGCTCACGACGGTGCACCAGCCGGTGCGCCGCAAGGGCGAGGAGGCGGCCCGGATCCTGCTTGCCGCGCTCGCCGAGCCGGCCGGCACGGATGCCGCCGTCCACCGGGTCCTCGAGACGCGCCTGGTGGTCCGTCGCTCCACGGCGGCACCGCCCGGCGGCCGGCGCCTGGAGGTGGTCGCCACCGCCTGACGCCCCGGTGATCCATCAAGCCACCCGCGCCGCCCGGAGCGGGACCACGAGGAGGTACACGGAACCGATGAAGCGTTCCCTCATCACCGCCGGCCTGGCGGCATCGCTGGCGATCTCCGCCGGCATCGCCCCGGTCGCCGCGCAGGATCCGCTCGAGGGTGAGATCACCCTCTGGCACACGTACAGCTCGGGTGCGGGCACGGAGCTCGACGCCCTCAACCAGGTCATCGCGAACGTCGGCGCGGCCAACCCCGGCCTCGTCGTGAACGTCCTCGAGGTGCCCTTCGGCGACGTCTTCAACAAGTGGAACCTCGAGGTCGCCTCCGGTGGCGGCCCCGACCTGATGATCGTCCCGAACGACAGCCTCGGCCAGATGGCCCGGGATGGCGTGATCGCGGACCTCACCGACATCGTGCCCGCGGAGGCGCTCGCCGAGCTCGGCACGCTCGCGGTCGAGGGCTCGAAGGTGGACGGCCGGCTGATGCCGGTGCCGGAGTCCCTCAAGGCCGTCGCGATGTACTACAACATGGACACGGTCGCGGCCCCGCCCGCGACGACGGATGAGCTCATCGCGGCCGTCCAGGGCGGCCTGAAGCTCGGCCTCCTCCAGGGCATCTACCACAACTTCGGCTTCGCGGGCGCGTTCGGCGGCACCCTCCTCGGCGAGGGCGGCGTCTGCGCGGCGGACCAGGGCGGCTTCGCGGAGGCCCTCCAGTTCCTCGCGGACCTCAAGGCGGCCGGCGCGGTCATCGACCCGTCGTACGACAACATGGCGAACGGCTTCAAGGACGGCACGTTCGACGCGATCATCGACGGCCCGTGGGCGGCCGGCGGCTATGCGGCCGCCGTCCCGAACCTCGGCGTCGCGGCGATGCCCGCGGGCCCGGGCGGTCCGTCGCTCCCCTTCGCGGGCGTGGACGGCTGGCTCATCAACCCGAACGGCAACGTCGACCTCGCGGTGAAGGCCGCGCTGGCGATGACCTCCGCGGAGAACCAGAAGATCTTCGCGGACACCGCGTTCCACATCCCCGCGAACACCACGATCGCGATCGACGACCCGATCAGCGAGCAGTTCGCGACCGCGGTCGCCGAGGGCTACCCGCGCCCGCAGAGCACGCAGTTCGGCGCGTTCTGGGGCCCCTTCGGCGACGCGCTGAACAAGGTCCTCGACGGCGGCATGGCCCCGGCCGATGCCATCGCCGAGGCCTGCGCGGCGATGAACACCGCGAACGGCCTCTAGGACCGGACGCGGAGAGTCGGGGGGGGGGGGGGGGGGGCGCCCCCCCCCCCCCGCGCCCCGCCCGGCGCCCCCCCCCCCCCCCCCCCCCCCCCCCCCCCCCCCCCCGCCCGCCCCCCCGCCCCCCCCGCCCCCGCCCCCCCATACGTGGGCCGGCTGCCCGGAGAGGATGCGGAGGGAGGCACGGCGACCGGCGAGGTCTGGGCCTTT
>JBJTJV010000256.1:0-5691 GCA_046352645.1 Chloroflexota bacterium
TCCCCGGCATGCGCACCGGCCCCCGCCCCATGACCCTGCGCAAGGGCGACGAGGCGGTCGGAGCGGGCGCGCCGTCCCCCGCGGCGGCCGGTGCCCCCAAGGTCGGGCGCAACGACCCGTGCCACTGCGGCTCGGGGCAGAAATACAAGAAGTGCCACGGCCGCTAGGCCGCGGCTGACCCTCGGCGCGGCAGCGCGCTAGCCGTCCGCGGTGCGCTCGAACACGTAGAGGTTGTTCAGGCCGAGCTGGAAGCGCCGGTGGAGCGCGAGGCGGAACCGGGGTCCGGGGAAGAGCGCCGGCACGCCCGCGGTGTCGAATCCGTAGTGCTCATGCAGCCCGATGCCATGGATGAGCCGGAGCGCGGCGAGGATGTGGAGGATCGTGTCCACCCGCGGGGACGGGATCGTGATCACGATGCGACCTCCCGCCGGCAGCAGCGCGGCGCATGCATCGGCGAGCCGGGCCTGGACCTCCGGGGGCATGTGCTCGACCACGGCGAGCATCGTGATGACGTCGCACCGGGTGCCCGCGGGCACCGCATCCGGGAAGAGCCCGGGGAGGAGCGTGTAGCCGGGGGCGGAGACGGGGGCCGCGAGCGTGGGCTCGATGCCGATGCTGCCGCTACCGAGCGTGTCGGCGAGCGCCCGGAAGAGCGAGCCGTCGTCGCTGCCCACGTCCAGCACGACATCGCCCCGGCGCAGGTGCGGTCGGACGCGGGCGATGCGGACGCGCCGAAGGTAGTGGTCGAGGGGGGTCATGCGTCCGTGGCTCCGGGATCCGGCGAGGATCGCGGCGCATCCGGGCCGGCGGGATCCGCTCGGCGCTGCGGGATGGCCATGAGGCCCGCGAGGAAGGCGGTGAACCAGAGCTGCACGGCGGCCACGAGCGCGGTGAGCGCGAGCGCCACGATGCGCAGGACGATGGGGTCGCGGAGGCCGCCGAAGCCCACGCTCGCCCATTGCCAGAGGGCCCAGAGGAAGCCGGTGACGCCCGTGCAGCCCAGGATGACCCCGATGAGCACGAGCCGGTCGGGCGTCAGCCGGTCGAGCAGGTCGCCGTAGCGTGCGGAGCGGGGAAGGAGGCCCCGTTCCGTGGCATAGCGCCGGGCGACCGCGGCGAACGTGATCCCCTGGACGCCGATGAGCACGAGCATGCAGGCGGCGAGGAAGGTGTGGACGCCGAGCCCGCTCGCCCCGATGCGCAGGTCGCCCGGCAGGAGCAGCGCGATCCCGAGGAGGCCGACCGCGATCGCGACGAGCCCCGGGTAGAGGAAGAGCCAGCGCGGGCTGTAGACGAGGAGGAAGCGGAGATGGCGCCAGCCGTCGCGCCAGGTGCGCAGATGGGGCGGGCGCGAGCGGCCGTCCCGCGCCAGCGTCGTGGGCACCTCCTCGATCCAGTAGCCGGCGAGGGCGGCTCGGACGACCATCTCGCTCGCGAACTCCATGCCCATGGTGGAGAGGCCGAGGGCCCGGATCCGGTCACGGGCGAAGCCGCGCAGGCCGCAGTGGAAGTCGCCGACCGGGATGCGGAAGAAGAGTCGGCCGAGCCCGCTGAGGACGGGATTGCCGAGGTAGCGGTGGGAGCGGGGCATCGCGCCCGGGGCGATCCCGCCGCGGAAGCGGTTCCCCATGACAAGGTCGGCCCCGGCGCGCAGCCGCTCCACGAAGGGCATCAGCGCGCCGAAGTCGTACGAGAGGTCCGCGTCCCCCATGATCACGAACCGGCCGCGGGCCGCGGCGATGCCGCCGAGGAGCGCCGCTCCGTAGCCGCGCTCGGCGACCGCCACCACCCGCGCGCCCTCCGCCTCCGCGATCGCGCGCGACCCGTCCGTGCTGCCGTTGTCCGCCACGAGGATCTCGCCCGCGACGCCGGACGCCGCGAGGAAGGCGGCCGCCTGCCGGATGCAGCCCGCGAGCGTCTCCGCCTCGTTCAGGCAGGGCATGAGGATCGTCAGCTCGGGCGCATCCGGCGCCGCGGGGGCGGAGATCGGCATCAGAAGCCCACCCAGGCGAGGTCGAAGAGCCGGTTCGCGTTGAAGCTGAAGATCCAGAGCACGCCCCAGAGGTTCACGATGATGCCGAGGCCGATGAGCACGAGGTGCGCGGGCCGAGCACGCGGCACGACGGCGCGGACGATGAGGAGGTAGAGGAAGGGCAGCACGTCGAGAGCGTAGCGGTAGCCGAACTGGGCCCAGCCGGTCGCCGCGAAGGTCCACGTGGCAAGGCCGATCGCGAGGATGGCGGCCCAGCAGGCGAGCACGAGCCGGTCACGGGCCACGAGCGCGGCGAGGAGGCCGAGCCCGTAGGCGAGCCCGAACGGGAGGAGCTCCAGGCCACGTTCCGCGATCGGCATCGCCCAGGCCCCGGCGCCGAGCCCGCTCGTGACGCCCCGCGCGAGGAGGAAGGCGCAGGCGCAAGCGAGGAGGAGCGCCACGGGGATCGCGATGCGGGGGGCGCGCCGCAGGTGGATGAACGGGATGAGGAGGACGGCGGGGGTCGTGACCCAGAGCGCAAGTCCCGCCCAGCTCGGCCAGATGAACGGCGGGTTCGGGCTGACGATCGGCATCTGCCCGATCGCCACGGCGATGTGGCGCGGGATGTAGCGCACGTCGAACCAGCCGTGGGGCCAGCGCCAGGCGGTGCTGAGCTGGTAGAGCTGCTCGGTGTAGTTGTAGCCGGACTCGAAGGGGCTGCCGAAGCGGAGCACGTTGAGGAGCATCCCGAGGAGGAGGAACGGCAGGACGCCCACCGCGAGCGCCACGAGGGGTCGGGGCCGGATCCGCCGGAGGGCGGCGATGCCGGGGCCCGGCACGTACCAGCGGTCCGCGAACCAGGCGAGCGCGAAGAGGCCCGCGAGCACGGTCGTGGGCCGGCAGAGGTAGGCCATGCCGATGAACGCCCCGGTCGCGAGCGGGCTGCCGGAGACGACCGCGGCGCGGATGGCGGCGAGCAGGAAGACGACCGCGGTGACATGCGCGAAGTGCCAGACGCCACCGTCCGCCGCGCTGTACCAGAAGGTCGTGCCGAAGGCGAAGAGCGCCGTCAGGGCCGCGATCGTACGGCGGTCGGTGGTGAAGCGGCGCGCGATCGAGAGCGCGAGCGGGGCGGCGAGCGCGCCGAAGAGGACGCACACGAGCGTCTGGCTGAGCGCGAGGCCGAAGAGCGCGACGAGCGGGAGAAGGAGGATCGCGGGCCCGAGCGCGTGCTGGAGGTAGGTCCGGCAGTCGGGCTTGAGGCGGGGATCGGTGAAGTCGGCGCGCCGCTCGGGTCCGCGCGGATCGTCCTCCGGGAGGCAGAAGCCCGTGCCGTCGAAGAGGACCCGCTCGAGGACGGTGATGTTCCGGGTGTGCTCCGGCACGAGGTCGAGGTGGCCGTGGAGGATGTTGTTCGCCTGGGAGAGCTGGAAGTCGAAGCCCGTGCTCCGCGGGCCGAGCCCGAAGTAGACGAACGCGACGAGCAGGTACACCGCGACGTACGCGATGGCGCGGCGGGCGCGCGGGCCCGGGCGCCGCAGGCGTGTGCGGGGCGCGGCCGGATGGGCGGTCGGGACCTGGACGGGCGGGCCGTCCGCCGGGGCGGATGCCGGGTGCGCCGGGTGCGCCGGGTGCGACGCTCGGGGGGTCGCGGTCTGCGGCGCTGCCACCGCGGACGTCTTCGCCCCCTGGGGTGCGCCCCCTGCGGGGAGCCTAGCCCCAGAACCCCGAGCTGTAGCCCGCGACCAGGACCGCGAAGGTGATCGCGCCGAGCGCGAGGATCGCGAGGACGGCGATCCACGGGTTCGTGGTGTCCGCCTCCGGGTTCGCGAGCTCCGCGGCGTCCCAGCGGCGGGAGCGCAGCCCGGACCGGTAGTCCTCCGTCGCCGGCGGCGCGGGGACGAGGGTGCCGTTCTCGTCTGGCCGGAAGTTCTGGAGCGTCATCGCGGTCGGGTCTCCGGATCGGTCGGGGTGTGTGGGCGGATGGTAGCGGAGTCGGCGGGGTCGGTCAGCGGGCGCCGGTCGCCGCTTCCGCGAGCGGGTCCGTGCTGCCGTCCGTCCAGAGCACCATCTCCTCTGCGAGGTCGGCATCCGAGGTGAAGAGGGCGCCGACCGATTCGCCGTGGTGGATGCGGCGGATCGCCTCGCCGATGAGCGGGGCGACGGAGAGCTGGCGGATCTTGCGGCTCGACCGGCCCGGGGGCAGCGGGATGGTGTCCGTGATGATGACCTCGCGGAGCGGCGAGGCATCGATGCGCTCGATGGCGGGGTCGGAGAGGACGCCGTGGGTCGCGACGGCGTACATCTCCGTCACCCCCTCGCCCTCGAGCGCCTGGCAGATCTGGGTGAGCGTGCCCGCGGTGTCGATCTCGTCGTCCACGATGATCGCGCGCTTCCCGCGGACCTCGCCGATCACGTTGAGCACCTGCGCGCTGTCGTCGTTGTCCCCCCGGCGCTTCTCCACGATCGCGAGCGGCGCGCCGATCATCTGGGCGAAGGTGCGGGCCCGCTTGGCGAAGCCGAGGTCCGTGACGACGACCGGGTTCTCCAGCCCCTTCTTGCGGAACCAGTTCGAGAGCAGGTGGACGGCGGTCAGCTCGTCCACGGGGATGTCGAAGAAGCCCTGGATCTGCCCCTGGTGCAGGTCGACCGTGAGCAGCCGGTCCGCGCCCGCGACGGTGAGCAGGTCCGCGATGAGCCGGGCGGTGATCGGGACGCGCGGCTGGTCCTTCTTGTCCGACCGCCCGTAGCCGTAGTACGGCACGACGGCGGTGATCCGGCCCGCGCTCGCGCGCTTGAAGGCGTCGATCATGATCAGGAGCTCCATGATCGACTGCTGGACCGGGCGGCAGGTGGGCTGGACGAGGAAGACGTCCCGCTCACGGACGTTGTCCCGGATCTTCACGAAGATGTTCTCGTTCGCGAACTGGAAGCAGTCGAGGTTGCCCATCTCGACGTCGAGGTAGCGCGCGACCTTGCGCGCCAGATCGCGGTTGGCGTTCCCCGTGTAGATGCCGAGGCTCTCTCCCATGCGGGAGGCGGCACCCGGCCCGAAGGCGTTCACCCTGTCTGCGTCCTCCGGCACCTTCGGTCAGCCTGCCACCGGTGCATCCGGGTCGGCCGTTCCCGCGTCCCCTTCCCCATTCTCGCCCATGGCGCGACCTTCCGCGAGCCCGGCCCGGAAGACCGCGATGCCCGCCACGGTGTCCTCGCCGTTGAGCCGCATCACGATGACGCCGCGCGCGCCGCTCGAGTAGCGGTTCACGCTCGCGATGTCCGTCCGCACGACCTGGCCACCCGAGCTGACGAGGAGCAGCTCCTCGTCCGCCTCCGTGACGAGCTCGACCGCGGCGACGGTGCCGGTCTTGCGACCCTCCAGCCCGATGAGCTTCACGCCCTGGCTGCCGCGGTGCTTGGTGCGGAACTCCGTCAGCGGCACGCGCTTGCCGAAGCCGGTCTCCGTGAGCACGAGGATGTCCGCATCCGGCTTGACCACGCTCATGCCCATCACGGCGTCGCCCTTCGCGGCGAGCCGGATGCCGATGACGCCGGCCGCATCTCGGCCCATGGGCCGCACCTCGCGCTCGGGGAAGCGGGCGATCTTGCCGAGCTTCGTCGGGTGCACGATGTCGTCCGCGCCGGCGGAGATGCCGACCGAGGCGAGCGGGTCGTCCTCCGCGCGGGGGCTGGCGCGGATGCGCGTGGAGGGGAGGCGCTCG
>JBJTJV010000257.1:0-9158 GCA_046352645.1 Chloroflexota bacterium
CCATGGTGCGTCCTCCGGGAGAGCGGTGCGCGTGCGGGTCGGGGGTGGGCGCGGCGGTCAGCCGGGCCGCGGGCGCGGCGGTCAGCCGGGCCGCGGGCGCGGCGGGGCGCCGGGGTCGGAGCCGCCGCCCGGGTCGGGGCCCGGGTCGATGCGCTCGGACGCCGCGCGCAGGGCCCGGAAGGCCCGCAGGCACGCATCGAGCTCCGCCGCATCCATCGTCGTGAGCAGCCGCCGGACGTGGTCGCGCCGCAGCGCCTCCATCTCCGCCACCGCCGCACAGCCGCGCTCCGTGGCCCGGACGCGGACGATGCGGCGATCCTGCGCGTCGCGGACACGCTCCGCCAGCCCGAGGTCCACCATCCGCGCCACGATCCCGGTGGCGTTCGGCAGCGATGCGTCGAGGAGCCCGGCAAGCCGGCTCATGGGGATCGGGCCGTGCTGCTCGAGGAGGAGGAGGGCCGCGAGGGTCGTCTTGCCCACCTTGCGGTCCTGCCAGACCCCCGCCATCACGCGCCGCGTCCGCGCCACCACGGGCTCGTACTCTGCGAGGATGCGCTCGATGAGCGCGGCGCTCTCGTCCGCCGGCCCGGGAGTCGCGGGCTGCTGGGTCCTTCGGGTCATGTGAACGATTATCCTCGACTGAACGGTTCCGTCAACCTGAACGGATACGGGGGGTCCGCCCCGAGGGAGGCACGATGCGCTTCGCGATCATGGTCGAGCCCCAGCAGGGGATGAGCTATCCGGATCTCCTTGCGATGGCGCAGGCTGCCGAGGAGGAGGGCTTCGAGGCGTTCTTCCGCTCCGACCACTACACGAGCTTCCCCGGCGCGGATGACCGGCGCACGACCGACTGCTGGGCGACGCTCGCGGGGCTCGCCCGGGAGACGTCGCGGATCCGCCTCGGCTCGCTCGTCTCGCCGGTCACCTTCCGCGTTCCGGGCGCCTTCGCGAAGACCGTCGCCACGGTCGACGAGATGAGCGGCGGGCGGATCGAGGCGGGCCTCGGCGCAGGCTGGAACGCGCTCGAGCACGCGCGCCTCGGCATCCCCTACCCCGAGGACAAGGTGCGCGTGGACATGCTCGAGGAGGAGCTGCGCCTCTTCCACGGGCTGTGGGACGGTCCGGACGGCTGGGGCATGGAAGGGACGCACGTGACCGCGTCCGGCGCGCTCTTCCGGCCGCGTGACCGTCGCCCCCCGATCCTCGTCGGCGGCAGCGGTCGGCCGCGCTCCGTCCGCCTCGCGGCGACCTGGGCGGACGAGCACAACCTCTCATCCGCCACGCCCGAGGCCGCGCGCGAGGTGAACGCGCGCCTCGATGCCGCATGCGTCGCGGTCGGCCGCGACCCCGGGACGCTCGCGCGGTCCGCGATGACGGGTGTCGTCGTCGGCCGGAACGGGTCCGAGGTCGCGCGGCGGATGCGCGCGCAGATCGCTGCCTGGGGCGCGGATGCGGCGGGCGCCGAGGCGTGGCTCGCGGAGCGGCGCGACCGCTGGCTGATCGGCACGGCAGGCGAGGCGCGGGCGCGGGTCGCGGCGCTGGAGGCCGCGGGCATCGAGCGCATCATGCTCCAGACCTTCCTGCCGTTCGACACGGATCACGTCCGCGTGATGGCGGAGATCTTCCTGGGCTGAGACGACCGGGGCGGCCGCGCGGGGCCGCGGCGGCCGGACGGTCGGTGGGCGCGGCCCGCTGCGTCAGCGGATGCGGCCGGCGCGTCCCAGGGGATGGACGCGCAGCCAGGGCCGCCCGAGGAGCGCATCCGGGGCGACCGGGCCGAAGTGCCGGCTGTCCGTGGAGCGGTCGGGCGCGTCGCCGCGCAGGTCCAGGGTCCCGTCCGGGAGGACCGCGTGGACGCGCTTCACGAGGAGCCGCTCCGGCGCACGTGGATCGCCGAGCAGGACGAGCGCGCCCGGCGTCGGGGGTCTCCGCTGCCACGCATCCGGGTCCACGAGCAGCCAGTCACCGTCGGCGATCGCGGGCTCCATGCTCCGGCCGGCCACCGCCACGCGGGCGCGCCAGGAGCGGATGAGCACGCGTGGCCCGATCACGGACGCACGTCCCGGAGACGGCGATGGCGGCGTCGCAGGGACGCCGCCATCGGTCCGGGGTGGACGGGGGTCAGGCGGGGAGGCGCGTCGCCGCGGGCCCGTTCGTGCCCTTCCACATCGTGTCGACCGCGTCGATGAGCGCGAGGAGCTTCTTGGCCTCCTCGAGGTCCACCGTGCGCTTCACCACGGAGGCCTGCTTCGCGGCCTTCCAGCAGGTGTCGTGGAGGTCCGGGAACTGGGCGAGGTGCTCGGGCTTGAAGTAGTCGTGCCAGAGGACGTCGAGGTGGTGCTTCACCAGCTCGGCACGCTCCTCCTTCACCGCGATGCAGCGGGCGCGGAAGACCTCGTCCGAGGAGGCGTGGTACTTCTCGATCATCCGGTAGCAGCTCTCCGCCTCGATCCGCGCCTGGGCGGGATCGTAGATGCCGCAGGGGATGTCGCAGTGGGCGTGCGCGGTGCGCCGGGGCGCGAGGGCGCGGAGAAGGTCCATCCGTCGGGGCTCCTCGTGTGCGTGGAGGTGGTAAGCGCCACCGGGCCGCGTCCCGCGCCCGGCGGCGCTCTCCCATTCTCGCACGATGCGGACGGCGGCTCCAGCCCCGGTTCCCGCCCGGTCCTGCTTGACGGCACGCGGCCCGCCGTGCATACTCGCCAAAGCCCACAGGGTCCATCGACTTTATCGGACCGATCGGTGAAGGAGGCAGGGTGCTCGGGTCCTCGCTCGTTCTCGTCGCTGTCGCGGGCTTCCTCGCGCAGCTCGTCGACGGGGCGCTCGGCATGGGCTACGGCGTCACCTCGACGACGATCCTCCTTACCGCCGGGCTCGCGCCCGCCATGGCGTCCGCCTCCGTGCACATGGCCGAGCTCGGCACGACGCTCGCGTCCGGTGCCGCGCACTGGCGCTTCGGCAACGTGAACTGGAAGGTCGTCTCGCGCCTCGCGCTGCCGGGTTGCACGGGCGCCTTCCTCGGCGCGTACGTGCTCTCGAACATCGACGCCTCGGCAGCGAAGCCGTGGGTCTCGCTCTTCCTCTCCCTCCTCGCGATCCTCATCCTCTACCGCGCGGTCGCGGGCCGTGCCGCACGCCTGCCCCGGATGCCCGTCCGGTGGTACACGCTCGGTCCGCTCGGCCTCTTCGCGGGCTTCCTCGATGCGGCGGGTGGCGGCGGCTGGGGCCCGGTCACGACCTCCACGCTCATCGCCGGCGACCGCATGGCGCCCCGGAAGGTGATCGGCACGGTGAGCGCGAGCGAGTTCCTCGTCGCATTCGGCGCGAGCGTCGGCTTCCTCCTCGGCCTCGGCACGACGGGCATCGCCTGGGACGCCGTGGCGGTCCTGCTCGCGGGCGGTGTGGTGGCCGCGCCGGTCGCCGCCTGGCTCGTCCGGCACATCGACCACCGGGCCATGGGCGTGATCGTCGCGGGGATGATCCTGTTCACGAACTCCGAGCGCGTCCTCGCGCTCTTCGGGGTCGGGCCGGAGGCCGCGCTCGTCGTCCGTCTCGCGTTCGCGATCGCGACGGTGGCCGGCGCCGCGACCCACGACGTGCGCAAGCGCCGCGCGGCCGCCCGCTTCGTCGCGGAGGGCCGCCGGGCAGCGGCGGCCGCGGACGCCGAGGGCGCGGCCGCCGGGTGAGCCCGGGCGCGCGGATGCGGGTCCGCTGCCCGCGCGGTCACACGCCGAAGACGAAGGTCGGGATGGCGAGGCCGATGGAGAGCAGCGTGATCCCGATCGTCGCCGTCTCCCGGCCAAGCTTCGTGACGAGGAACGCACCCGGGACCATGGCGGCGACCGAGCCTGCGAGCATCGGCGCGAGAAGGTAGAGGTCGATCGCCACGTCACGGAAGGCCGTCGCGCTCACGAGGTAGCCCACCACCGCCGCGCCCGCCATGAAGACGCGCCCCACAAGGGACGAGCCGATCGCGATGCGCGGCTCGATGCGCAGGAGGATGAGCAGCTTCACCCCGATCGGCCCCCACCCCGCGCCGGAGACGCCCGAGGCGAAGCCCGCGGTCAGCCCGACGCCGCCGATCCGCAGCCGGGAGACCCGATCGATCGGCAGGACGGACCGCAGGCCGCCCCAGCGCAGCGTGGCGAGCACGAGGAGTCCCACGAGGATGATCACCCCGGACACGATACGGGCGCTCGTCTCCTTGGGTAGCGCGACCGCGAAGAAGGGCCCGATGAACGCGCCCGCCATCCCGCCGACGATCAGCGGTACCGCGACGCGGCGGGTGACATTACCGAGCTTGTAGTGCGCGCTCGCGCCGAGGGGGATGACGAGCACCTGCAGGAAGAGCGAGGCCGCGGCAGCGAACCGGGGGTCGATGCCGAGGAGGAGCAGCCCGGGAACAAGCACGCCGCCGTAGACGCCGATCGAGGTCGCCGCAACGCCGGACGCGATCGCCACGACGGTCGCCCAGACGATCGTGGAGCGGTCGTCCGCCGGCGCGAGCGCGAGGGTGGCGACGATCACCACGGCGCACGCGAGCGGCAGGAGCACCGACGCCGCGAAGGTCCGCGGCGACATCCCCGTCCGCCGGCGCAGGGCCTCCGCCCGGGCCCGTGCCCCGCTGCCGTCACCGTCCGCGCCGGGCGGGGGGACGGCGCTCACCGCGGGGATCGGCGCGGGTGGACGTCACGCATGGGCCGGTATACTAGCGGCGACCGATCCCCCCGACGTACCTCATCGGATCGACGGTGTACGCACGGGTCCCGCGTCCGGCCACCCGAGCCGGCTCCCAGAGGACGATGACCACCGCATGATCGAAGCGTCCCAGGTCTCCGAGCGCGCCCTCCGGCGCGGCCTCTCCCACCTCGATGCGCTGGAAGCCGAATCCGTCTTCATCATGCGCGAGGTCGCGGCCGAGTTCGAGCGCCCGGTCCTCCTCTTCTCCGGCGGCAAGGACTCGATCGTCATGCTCCGCATCGCGGAGAAGGCGTTCCGCCCGGCGCGCTTCCCGTTCCCGCTCATGCACGTGGATACCGGCCACAACTTCCCCGAGGTCCTCGACTACCGCGACCGGCGCGTGGCGGAGCTCGGCGAGCGCCTCATCGTCGCGTCGGTCCAGGAATCGATCGACACGGGGCGCGTCCGCGAAGAGCCCGGCAACCCGTCGCGCAACCGCCTCCAGACGACCACCCTCCTCGACGCGATCCAGGGGAACGGCTTCGACGCGGTCTTCGGCGGCGCCCGCCGCGACGAGGAGAAGGCGCGCGCCAAGGAGCGCGTCTTCTCGCTCCGCGACGAGTTCGGCCAGTGGGAGCCGCGCTCCCAGCGCCCCGAGCTGTGGAGCCTGTACAACGGCCGCATCCGCCGCGGCCAGCACATGCGCGTCTTCCCGATCTCCAACTGGACGGAGATGGACGTCTGGCAGTACATCGAGAGGGAGGAGCTCGAGGTCCCCTCGATCTACTTCGCGCACGAGCGCGAGGTCTTCCGCCGGGACAGCATGTGGCTCGCGGTGAACCGCTTCCTTCCCCAGGGCAAGGACGAGCTCGCCGAGCGGATGGTCGTGCGCTACCGCACCGTCGGCGACATGACCTGCACCGGCGCGGTCTCCTCGCCCGCCGCGAACGTGGCGGACATCATCGCGGAGGTCGCCGCTGCCCGGATCACCGAGCGCGGCGCCACCCGCGCGGACGACACCGTCAGCGAGACGTCGATGGAAGACCGCAAGCGCGAGGGGTACTTCTAGGCATGGATCTCCTCCGCTTCTCCACGGCCGGGTCCGTCGACGACGGCAAGAGCACCCTCATCGGGCGGCTCCTCTACGATTCCAAGGGGATCTTCGAGGACCAGCTCGCGGCGATCGAGGCGACGAGCCGCCGGCGCGGCCACGACCGCGTGGACCTCGCCCTCCTCACGGACGGGCTGCGTGCCGAGCGCGAGCAGGGCATCACCATCGATGTGGCCTACCGCTACTTCGCGACGCCGCGGCGCAAGTTCATCATCGCGGACACGCCGGGCCACATCCAGTACACCCGGAACATGGTCACCGGGGCGAGCACGTCGGACCTCGCGATCGTGCTCATCGACGCGCGCAACGGCGTGCTCGAGCAGTCCCGCCGCCACGCCTTCATCGCGGCGCTCCTCGGCATCCCGCACCTCGTGATCGCGATCAACAAGATGGACCTCGTCGGCTACGACGAGGCGGTCTTCGAGCGCATCCGGGCGGAGTTCACCGAGTGGGCGACGAAGCTCGACGTCCACGACATCCAGTTCATCCCGATCTCCGCGCTCCACGGGGACAACGTCGTCCAGCGCTCGATCGCGATGCCCTGGTACCAGGGGCCGTCGCTCCTCTACCACCTGGAGCACGTCTACACCGCGTCGGACCGGAACCTCATCGACGCGCGCTTCCCCGTCCAGTGGGTGATCCGCCCGCAGTCGGACGAGCACCACGACTACCGCGGCTACGCGGGCCAGGTCGCGGCGGGCGTCTTCCACACGGGCGACGAGATCGTCATCCTTCCGTCGGGCCGGAAGAGCCGCATCGCGAGCATCTCCACGATGGACGGCCCGGTCCCCAGCGCGGCGCCGCCGATGTCCGTGATCATCCAGCTCGCGGACGACATCGACATCGCCCGCGGCGACATGCTCTGCCGGCCCGGCAACCAGCCCACCGTCGCCCAGGAGCTGAGCGCCTCGGTCTGCTGGATGACGGACGCGCCGCTCCGCCAGGGGGGACGCTACTGGCTGAAGCACACCACGCGCTCGGTCAAGGCCATCGTGGAGGACCTGCGCTACCGGATCGACGTGAACACGCTCCACCGGGACGACACCGCCACCGAGCTCGGCCTGAACGAGATCGGCCGCGTGCGGATCCGCACGAGCGCACCGCTCATGCTCGACGAGTACCGGGCGAACCGCGCCACCGGCGGGTTCATCCTCATCGATGAGGCGACCTCGGACACGGTCGGCGCCGGCATGGTCGTCTCCGCCGGGCCGGACCAGCTCATCGACCCGGACGCCGCCGACGCCTGATCGGGTGCCCCACCGGCGGCAGCGCCGGGGCGCCGCGCCTATCATCGGTCCGTGACCGAGCGTACCCGCGTCGCCGGGACCACTCCTGCCGCCTGTCCCTTCCTCGCGCTCGAGGAGGACCGCGACCGGCGCGCCGCCGGGCCGGACGGCCGCCATCGCTGCTACGCGCAGGCCGACCCGCTGCCGCCGTCGCTCGCCTGGCAGCGGTCGTGGTGCATGGCACCGATCTTCTCCGGCTGCTCGATCTTCCTCGCCTGGGCCGCCCGCGCCGCGGCCCCGGCCGAGCCTGCGGACGGGTCGCGACCGGACGGGGAGGGCTCGTTCGACGCCCCTGCGCCCCGGCCCGGTGCCGCCGGCCGCGGCGTCACCACGCCCGAGGGCGGCGACGGCGTGCCCGACCCCGGGGGGAGCTGGGCGGACCCCCCGCCCTGGGTCGCCGATCCGGAGCTCCGTACGACCGCGGGCGCGACGGCGCCTCCCGCCCCGACGCCGCCCTACGCGTCCGGCAGCCGCCCGGCGCGGACCGAGGAGCGTCCGGTCCGGATCCCCGGCGAGCGCAGCGGCCCGCTCTCCGGCACGTTCGGTGCGCGGCGCGGCGCGGACCCTGCCATCGCCCCGTCACCCGCCGCGCGCCCGGCCGCGCGACCGACGCCACCGCTCGCGACCGGCGCGGCCGCGTTCCCGGTCCCTGCCGTGCCGGACCTTGGGCTCGTGGCGCCGGATGCGCCGGGTCCCGAGGAGGAAGGGCAGGCGCCGGCCGTCCCGCCGCCGCCGACCCAGGGATGGCTCAGCGCGCTGCTCGCGCGCCAGCAGCCGGACGCACCGGACCCCGAGCCGCTCCCCGATCCCGGGCCCGCGGACGGGTCCGTCTACGACGACCTCGATCTCCCGCCGATCGCCGCCGGTCGCGCCCCGGCCACCGCACGCCCGGCGCCCTGGGCCCGGGAGGCGCAGCCGCCGGGGCCGGCGCCGCGGGGCGCTGCGACGCGGCCGGCCGCCGCGCGCTCCGCGGCCGCCTCCGTGGTGGAGGGCGCGGCGGCGGACGACATGGGTGCGACGGGCCGCCGCCGCCGCGTCCCGATCGACATGCGCGCGCCGCAGGGGATCACGAGCCAGGCCGCACCCGGCCGGTCCGCCGGGTCGGGCGAGTGGAACCAGCCCCGGGCGTCCCGCATCCCCCGCCCGTCCTGGCGCGACGACGTCCCGGCGATCGTGCCGCCGGTGGCCATCGGCGGCGCCATCCTGCTCCTCGTCGCGGTCCTTCTCTTCCTGCTCCCGGGCTTTCTCGCGGGCGGCGGCGGCACGCCCGCGCCCGCCTCGCCGAGCCCCGTGCCGTCCGCCGTCGCCGACCCGTCCGCCACGCCCGAGCCGCTGCCCACGACCGAGGCAGGCGCGACGCTCCGGACGTACAAGGTCCAGCGCGGCGACAACCTCATCGACATCGCGCGGCGGTTCGGCGTCGAGCTCGCCCAGCTCATCTGCATCAACCCCGGCCTGCGCCGGGACCCGGACACGCTCTACTTCGGGACGACCCTCACGATCCCGCCGGGCGACTACGTCTGTCGCAAGCCGACCCGCCAGACGCGCGGCTGAGCCGCGCTCGCCCGAGGGCGGAGACCGCTGTCGCGATCCCCGGTCAGCGCGGGGTGAGGTTGATCGAGACGATCTTCCCGGCCTCCACGCGGAAGACCGCGTCGAGGTGCTGCGACGGCGCGCCGGGGCGGACGACGACGAGGTCCGCCTCGTACGTGTTCCCCGTCTCGCGGACATCGCCCGGGATCATGCGCATCCCGGCGTCCGCGCGCAGGAACCAGCCGCCCACCTGCTCGGATCCGCGCAGCAGGCGCGAGCTGCCCAGCACGTGGACCCGCATCTCCGCCTGCTCGGAGAGGAGCTTCACCGCGCCCGCGCGGTCGCCCGCGTTCACGCGCCCGAAGAAATCTTCCATCGTCTCGACCGCACCCATGGGGGCAGTCTAGGGGAGCCGGGGCGGCCGTGCCCGGACGATCGGCCGAGGTGCGCAGCGCCCCTGGTCCGCGGCCCGTGCCCGCGTGCCGGGGACCTGTCCGATCGCGTCCCGCGTCCTCAGAACCCGCCGCCTGCGCCCCCGCCGCCCCCACCGC
>JBJTJV010000258.1:0-10548 GCA_046352645.1 Chloroflexota bacterium
ACCCCGGAGCCTGCGCCCGACCAGCTCGCACGCGTCCTCGCCTCCGGCAAGCTCCGCGTGAACATCGAGCTCAACTACGCCCCGCAGTCCTTCCAGAACCCCGACGGCACCTATGACGGCTTCAACGTCGATGTCGGTGCCGAGATCGCGGAGCGGATGGGCCTCGAGGTCGAGTTCTCCGCGATCCCCTTCGACGCGGTCGTCGCCGGCTCCTGGGCGGACCGGTTCGACATCAGCGTCGGCTCGGTGACCGTCACCGAGCAGCGCAAGGAGGTCCTCGACTTCGCGCAGCCGTACTACTACAGCGTCGCCGAGCTCGCCGCGACCACCGCGTCCGGCATCACGACGCTCGACGGCTTCGCCGGCCAGGCGATCTGCATGGGTGCAGGCACGAGCTACCAGCAGTGGGTGGAAGGCACCCTCGCGCTCGTGGATGCCCCCGAGCCCGCTCCCGTCCCGGAGGGCGCCACCACCTTCATCGTCGAGACCGACCAGAACTGCGTCGAGTCGGTGACGATGGGCCGGGCGGACTTCGCGGGCTGGCTGACGGACACAACGCTCGTCCGCAAGGCGATCGCCGAGGGCGCGCCCGTGGTCGCGGTCGCCCCGGTCTTCGCGGAATCCCTCGCGGTCGCGCTCGACGCGTCCGTGGCGGACAACGACACCTTCCTCGCTGCCGTCGACGCGATCATCGCCGACATGCACGAGGACGGGACGCTCACGGAGCTCTCGAAGAAGTGGTATGAGGGGCTCGACCTGACCGTCGCCGGTCAGTGATCCCCGACCGCGACCGATGACCGACGGGGCCGGCCGAGAGGACGGCCCCGTCGCCATTCCCGCCACCGTGATGGGCGCCCCCGCCGAGCAGGAGATCGTGGCCCGCATCGCCGACGCCGAGCGGCGCCGGCGGCTGCGCGACCGCGGTCTCTTCGCCGCAACGTGGGTCGGCCTCGCGGTGGCGATCGTCGTCTTCCTCGGGGGTCGGCTCGACCTCGCGTTCTACGGCACCTGGGGCCTCTTCATCCTCGGCGGTGCGCTGAACACGATCCTGCTCACGGTCTTCGCGCTCACCGCGGCGTGTGCGATCGCGGTCGTCGGGGCGCTGGCCCGCCTGTCGACGAACCCGGTCGTGAACGCGGTCGCATCGTTCTACGTCTCGCTCATCCGCGGCACGCCGCTCATCGTCCAGATCTTCGTCTGGGCGTTCGGCCTCGCCGCACAGGGCGTGGTCCTGCCGCTCTTCGAGGCGGGCGTGATCGCGCTCGCGGTGAACTACGGCGCCTACATGACGGAGGTGTTCCGGGCGGGGATCCAGGCCGTCCCGCCGGGTCAGCGGGAGGCCGCCCTCTCCCTCGGCATGCCCGACCGCCTGATCATGCGCCGGATCGTCCTGCCGCAGGCGATCCGCATCGTCATCCCGGCCATCGGCAACGACTTCATCGCGATGATCAAGGACACCTCGCTCGTCTTCGCCATCGGCATCCAGGAGCTCGTCTCGCGCGCGAACCAGTCCGGTCGCCAGACGAGCAACGTGATGGAGGCGCTCCTCTTCGCGGCCCTCATCTACTGGGTGCTCACCCTCGTCTTCTCCTTCCTCCAGGACCGCCTCGAGCGGCGGATGGCGCGGGGCGACCGGTGAGCCGCGTCGGTGGCCTCGTCGTGGCCGCGCAGGGTGTCCACAAGATGTTCGGGGACCACCACGTGCTCAAGGGGGTGGACCTCGAGGTCCGCAGCCACGAGACCGTCATGCTCATCGGACGCTCGGGCAGCGGCAAGACGACCTTCCTGCGCTGCCTGGACTTCCTCGAGGAGCCCACGCTGGGCACGATCCGCATCGGCGACGTCGCGATCGACGCTGACCCGCTCCGTGCCCGCTCCCGTGCGCGCCGCGAGCAGGTGCGCAAGCTCCGACTCCGGGCGGGGTTCGTCTTCCAGGACTTCCAGCTCTTCCCGCACCTCACCGTCCTGGAGAACTGCATCGAGGCGCCGATGCGGGTGAAGGGGCTCGCCCGCGCGGAGGCCGTGGCGATCGCCGAGGCGTACCTCGAGAAGGTCCGGCTCATCGCGAAGCGGGACGAGCACCCGGCTCGGCTCTCCGGCGGCCAGAAGCAGCGCGTCGCGATCGCCCGCGCCCTGTGCATGGAGCCGCAGGTCCTCCTCTTCGACGAGCCCACGTCCGCGCTCGACCCCGAGCTCGTCGGCGAGGTCCTGCGGGTGATGGAGGAGCTCGCCCACGAGGGCACGACGATGATCGTCGTGTCGCACGAGATGCAGTTCGCGCGCGAGGCGGCCGACCGGGTCGTCTTCCTCCACGAGGGCCGCATCGTGGAGGCGGGGCCGCCGGAAGCGGTCCTCGACGCGCCGGAGCACGAGGCGCCGCGCGCCTTCCTGCGCCGCTTCCACGCCCGCTGAGCGGATCCGCCCCCGCCGACCGTCATCGCGTATGATGCTCCCGGTGTCGCCGTAAGCCGGTCGACCCGAGCGCCCCGGGCGTGTGCGAGGGGAGGTCCTCCGGGACCCCATGAACACCCGGTGCGGCGCGCTCGAGGGACCGCACGGCCCGGACCGCGACCACGGCCCTGATCGGCCGCTCGCCCTCCCGGCCACCGGCACACCGACCGCGTCCCCCCGGGGACGCGCACCCAGAGCCCGCAGGGGATCGCCAGACGGTCGTGGTACGCAAGGTCCGGGTCACCGAGGCGACGGACGTCTCCACAGGCACCCACCGGTCCGCCATCCGGCGCCCGGTCCGTGCCCGCGGTCACGCCGCCGGTCCCGTCCCGGATCCCGTCCCCGCCCCCGGGCTCACCAGACCGCATCCGCACCCGGCCGGCGGCCGGTGAGCGGCACCGCCTCCCACAGGAGTCCTTCGTGAGCAAGAACGTCGCCGTCTTCGTGGACGTCGCGAACATCTTCTACGCGGCCAAGGCCGCGGGCGTGGATATCGACTACATCACCCTGCTCAAGGCGGCCACCGCCGGGCGGGACTTCGTGCGCGCCTATGCGTACACCGGCCTGGACCCGGAGAACGAGAACCAGAAGAACTTCCACGACTTCCTCCGCCGCTCCGGCTACAAGGTCGTGAGCAAGGACATCCGCAAGTACGGCGACGGCCGGATGAAGGCGAACCTCGACATCGAGCTCGTGGTCGACCTCATGCGCATGGCCCAGCACATCGACATCGCGGTCGTCATCTCCGGCGACGGGGACTTCGCGCCGGCCATCCGCGCCGTGCAGCAGATGGGCGTCCGGGTCGAGGTGATCAGCTTCAAGGGGAACACGTCGTCCGACCTCATCGAGGTCGCGGACGTGTTCACGGACATCTCGAACGTCGCGAAGGTGGAGAAGGGCGTCCGGAGCGGCCGGCGCGTCGCGACCGAGGACGACCTCTCCATGACGGCGGTCCCGGAGAAGGAGACGGACAACGGCGCGCGCCGCCGCCGGGGTGGCCGGCGCGGCGAGGGTCGTGATGACGTCCGCGAGGGTGGCCGTGGCGAGGGCCGGGGCGAGAGCCGCGGCGAGGGCCGCGGCACGGGGCGGCGGACCGCCGTCGTGGCCGGCGACGCTTCGATCGTGGCCCTTCCCGGGGAGCGGCTCTCGCGTGCCGCGGCATCCGGCGCGGACGAGATCGAGGACGACGAGCTGCTCGCGACCGTCGCCGAGGACGGCGAGGACGGCGAGGGCGCGGAGGGCGTGGAGGGCGCCGAGGCCGGAGACGGTGCGGAGGGCGGCGAGGGCCGCCGCCGGCGCCGCCGCCGCGGTGGCCGTGGCCGCGGCCGCGGGCGTCGCGCCGAGGGCGCCGAGGGCGCCGAGGGTGGTGATGGCGCCGAGGGTGCCGAGGAGGGTGGCGAGCGCTCCCGCGCGGCCGACCTCGTCGCCGCCGACGTCGAGGAGGACCTCCTCGACGAGGAGGTGGCGCTCGCGCCGCGCCACCAGGCGTTCGGCTCCGTCTGGAGCACGCAGATCGCCGCGCCCGCGATCCCGGTCGCTGCCGGGGACGAGGACGAGGACGCCGAGGAGGACCTCGACGAGCCCGCCGTGCCGGAGTACCTGCTCGCCGAGCGGCGCGCCCAGGGCCGCGGCGGCCGTGGCGGCCAGGGTGGCCGTGGCGGCCAGGGTGGCCGTGGCGGCCAGGGTGGCTACCGCACCGCGCTCGATCGCGAGCGCTTCGGCGCCCGCTCGGGCGGCGGCGGTGGGTACGGTGGCGGCCAGGGCCGTGGGGGCCAGGGTGGCCCCGCGCGCGGCGGCCAGGGTGGCGGCCGCAGCAGCCGCCCGCAGCAGCCGGTCGCGTCCGTGCCCCGCCGCCCCGAGGGTGGTCGCTCCGGGTCCGTGACGTCGGGTTCCGCCGAGCCGTGGAGCGAGGTGCCCGCGGATCTCCAGGCGCTCCTGCTCAAGGAGGCCCAGAGGGCCCGCGGCGCGGCTCCGGCCGCACCGCCGCGGCCCGCCGCACCCGCGGCCGAGCCGGCCGCCGCCGCCGAGGCGCCCGCCAGGGCCCCGGCCCGCCGCCGGACGACGAAGGCCGCCTCGGAGGGGTGACCACGGTCGCGCCGGGGGACGCGCGCTTCCGGACCCGCGGTCAGCCGGCCGCGGTCGCGGCGGTCGCGCGTGCCGTCGGCGCGCCCGTCCCGCCGCACGCGATCCTCCTCTCCGGCCCGCGGGGCAGCGGCAAGACGACGCTCGCGCTCGATCTTGCCGCCGGGCTCCTGTGCACGGACCTTGACCCGGCCCGTCGGCCCTGTCGGGCCTGCGCCGCGTGCCGGAAGGTCGAGCATGGCAACCACCCGGACGTCCACCGGCTCGCGCCGGACGGTGCCGGCGAGCAGGTCCGGCTCGCACAGGTGCAGGCGCTCGTCTCCGCGCTCACCCTCCTGCCCATGGAGGGGCGGCTGCGGATCGCGATCGTGGAGTCCGCGCACCGGATGAACGAGGACGCGCAGAACGCGCTCCTCAAGACCCTCGAGGAGCCGGTCGGCATCAGCTGCATCGTGCTCTGCGCGGACACGCTCGCGACGATCCTGCCGACCGTCGTCAGCCGCGCCACGCGCCTGCGCACCGGGAGCATCCCTCTCGCCGATGTCGAGCGGCTGCTCGTGGAGCGTGGGGCCGCGGATGCGCCGCGGGCGCGCGCCGCGGCCGTCGCGAGCGGCGGGCTCCCCGGCATCGCCCTCGCCCTCGCAGCGGAGCCGGAGGCCACGATCGTCGCCGGCCGCCTCGCGCGCACCCTCCTGGACCTCCACGCCGCGACCGCCCGCACCCGTCTGGACGCGCGCGAGGCGCTCCTCGACGACGGCGCCGCCCTCGACACGGCCCTGCGCGGCGGCCCGGCTGCCGACGCCGCGGCCGAGGACGCGGACGACGGTGCGGACGCCGCGCCGGCCGCCGCGTCCGGACGCGGTCGGCGGGCCGCCCCGGCACGTCCCGCGGGCAAGGGCAAGCTCGCGCCGGCGGAGCGGCGGCGGGCCGTCCTGCGCATCCTTGCGACGTGGCAGGAGATCGTCCGCGACCTCCTCCTCGCGGGCCATGGCGCGCGCGCATCGCTCCGCCACACGGACCTGCTCGAGGAGGCCGGGGCGCTCGCGCCGCGCCTGTCGGCCGCGGAGCTCCTCCATTTCGCCGGCCGGATCGACGTCCTGTCCGGCGCGATCGAGGGCTACGCGAGCCCCGAGCTCGTCCTCGACCACCTCCTCCTCGCCGCGCCGCGGCCGATGGCGGACGCCGCATGAGCCGGCGTCGCATCGCCGCGCGCGTGGAAGGCCTCGTCCAGGGGGTCGGCTTCCGGCGCTGGGTGAAGCGTCAGGCGGACCGTCTCGAGTGCGACGGCTGGGTCCGCAACGAGGCGGACGGCTCGGTGATGCTCGAGGCCGAGGGGGCGCCCGCGCAGGTCGCGTCCCTGGAGGCGCTTGTCCGGCGCGGGCCGCCCGGCGCCTGGGTGCGCGCGGCGGTCGTGCGCGAGCTGCCGGTCGTCGGTGGGTCGGCGGGCTTCACGATCCGGACGGGGCACCACACGGGCGACTGAGCGCCGCGGCCCGCCGCGATCCGGGGGGCGTCAGCCGCCGTGCGCGTGCTCGTGCGTCGTGTGGTCGTGGCCGCCCCGACGGAAGGCCGCGGCCGCGGACGCGATCGGGTAGGTCAGCTGCCCCTGGCAGGCGGACCGGCCGGACGCGAGCACGGTGACGGCGGTGCGGTACGGGTCCGGCTCCGTCGCGATCCGGATGAGCGACCAGGCGTCGTTGTTGTCCTCGCGCGATTCGCGCACGGTGTCCAGCGGGTCGGCGGTAACGCAGACGAGGTAGTCGCCGTCCGGCACCTGCTCCTCGTCGGAGATGTCGATGCGCTGGCCCGCGTAGTCCCACGGGTAGAGGTCGCCCCAGCCGCGGGACATGCCGACGGTGATCGACAGCGCTTCCTGCGCGTCCTGCGCCGTGAAGCGGTTCGCGGCGCAGGAGAAGAAGGAGTAGGCCTCCGGGTCGCTCCGCTTCCCCGGGCGGACGCGCACCCCGTCGAAGAAGCAGAAGCCCGCCTTCCGGCCCAGGAGCACGTCACCCGGACCTGCCACCGGGAAGAGCCGGTAGCTCTCCATCGCGTCCGTGTGCCAGTGGTCGTGGCCGTCCTGCTCGGCGGCCCAGCGGATCGTGGCGCCGCTCTCCACCGTCCGCCAGCGGCCGTTGGAGCGGCGGACCCGCTGCTTCGCGACCATCACCTCGTCCCCCGGATCGCGCGAGCCCACGAGCCGGAGCGGCCCGGGCCCGATGTTCATGAGCAGCGTGCCGAAGCGGAGCCAGCGGTCGCCGGGCGCCTCGGCCGGGCAGGGGTCCGTGACACGGATGACCTCGAAGCCATCCGACGGGGTCCCGCACACCGGCGGCGTCTGCACGACGATCCCGCCGATCCCGACCTTCGTATCCGAGAAGACCCAGACCGGCGGCTTCATCGCGAGGTCCGGCAGCTCGTCCACCGCGGGCGCGGCCCCGGCCGGCAGCGCCGCGAGGCTCGCGGCGAAGACGAGGGCGGCGACGAGGGGGATCGATCGGAGGGAGCGCACGACGACGTCAGGGTACCGCACTCGCGCGATGCGGAGGCCGCGCGCTCCGCGCCTCCCGTCCGTGCCGGTCCCGACAGGCCGGTCCGCGCGGACGGGCACCCGGGGGCTGGTATCGTCGCGGGCGATGGAGCTGCGCATCACGCGGGATGCCCGCGACCGCTACGGCCTCGACGCCGCGCTCTTCTCCACCCGGGGGGACGTCGTGGGCGCCGATCCGGCGGTCGCTCGTGCGCTCGTGCGCCGGATGCACGCGGCCGGCGCGGCCCGCCCGGACCGGCCGCTCCTCGCGGGCGACCTCGCGGCGCTCGGCCTGATCCACGAGCTCTCCCACGTGGGGATCACGCGCGAGCGCACCCGCGGGACCGCGGGCGGTCCGCTCGCGGCCGCGCTCCCCACGGTCGCCGCCGCGGTCGGCCCGGAGCGTCTCGATGCAGCGCTCGGTGCGCTCGAGCACCACTTCCCGGCCACGGACGTCTACCGCGGCGACCGCTCCGTCGCGGACCGGCTCGCGGGTGCGCGCGACGGCGTCGACGGCCGCGAGGAGGCCCTCGAGGAGCTCCTCCTCCTGTGGGTCGCGAACCGCAACCCTGCCGCCCTCGCCTGGGACGACCTCGTCGGCGAAGAGCCGCTCACGGCAGAGGGGGACGCGTATCCCGCGGTGATCGGTGCGCTGCGGCGCGCGTTGGCGGCCGCCGACGGGGCCCCCGCGGGCGCGGACGGATCGCTCGTGGACCGCCTCCTCGCCCCCGCCCGCGCTCACCCGACCTCGCTCGCGGATCAGCTCCGCTACATCCGCGACCGCTGGGGCGACTGGGTGGACCCCGCGCTCCTCGCGCGCATCGCGATCGCCATCGGGGTCGCCGACGAGGAGGCCGCGACGCTCCGGCGGGTCGGCGCCGACGCACCCGACTTCTCCGCGGGGCCGGGTGTGGCCGGGTCGCCCGGCCACGGCGTCCGCGCGGCCGTCGGCGAGCCCGAGGCCTTCAGCCCGGACCGCGACTGGATGCCCAGCTGCGTCCTCATCGCGAAGAGCACGTACGTCTGGCTCGACCAGCTCTCCCGCCGGCACGGGCGCGAGATCCGCACCCTCGATGCGATCCCGGACGCGGAGCTGGACATGCTCGCGGCGCGCGGCATCACCGGGCTCTGGCTCATCGGGCTGTGGGAGCGGAGCGTCGCCTCGCGCACGATCAAGCAGCGCCGCGGCGACGCCGATGCAGCCGCCTCCGCGTACGCGCTCATGGACTACCGCATCGCCGACGACCTCGGCGGCGATGCGGCCTGGCTGGACCTGCGCGACCGCGCCTGGGCCCGCGGCATCCGCCTCGCGAGCGACATGGTCCCGAACCACATGGGCATCGATGCGGACTGGGTCCGCGACCATCCCGAGCGCTTCCTCGGCCGTGACGACCCGCCCTACCCCGGCTACACCTTCCACGGCCCGGACCTCTCGCCGCATCCGGGCATCGAGGTCCGCATCGAGGACCACTACTGGGACGCGACGGACGCCGCGGTCGTCTTCCAGCGGGTCGACCGCGCGACCGGCCGCGTCCGCTACCTCTACCACGGCAACGACGGCACGAGCTTCCCCTGGAACGACACGGCCCAGATCGACTATCTCGACCCCGAGGCCCGCGAGGCCGTCATCCGCACGATCATCGACGTCGCCCGGCGCTTCCCGATCATCCGCTTCGACGCCGCCATGGTCCTGGCGCGGAAGCACGTCCAGCGCCTCTGGTACCCGCTGCCGGGCGCGGGCGGCGCGATCCCGTCGCGGGCCGAGGCCGCGATCCCCCAGGCGGAGCTCGACCGGCGGATGCCCGCGGAGTTCTGGCGCGAGGTCGTGGACCGCGTCGCGGCCGAGGCGCCGGGGACGCTCCTCCTCGCCGAGGCGTTCTGGCTGCTCGAGGGGTACTTCGTGCGCACCCTCGGCATGCACCGCGTCTACAACAGCGCCTTCATGCACATGCTCCGCGACGAGGACAACGCGGGCTACCGCTCCGTGATCCGCGAGACCGCGGGCTTCGACGGGCGGATCCTCGGCCGGTTCGTCAACTTCATGAGCAACCCGGACGAGAAGACCGCGATCGAGCAGTTCGGGGACGGCGACAAGTACTTCGGCGTCGCGAGCCTCCTCGCGACGATGCCCGGGCTGCCGATGCTCGGCCACGGCCAGCTCGAGGGCCTCGCCGAGCGCTACGGCATGGAGTTCCGGCGGGCGCGGACGCACGAGGAGCCGCGCGCGGGCCTGCTCGCGCGGCACGAGCGGGAGATCGTGCCGCTCCTGCGCGAGCGTCGGCGCTTCGCGGGTGCCGAGCACTTCCGCCTCCTCGACGCCGTCCGGCCGGACGGGTCCGTGGACGAGGACGTCTTCGCGTACACGAACCGGGCGGGCGATGCCCGCTCGCTCGTCGTCTACCGGAACCGCTGGGCGGAGGGACGGGTGCGCATCCCCGATGTCGCCGAGGCGCTGGCTGCGGACCCGGCGCCGGGTGCCTGGCTCGTCCTCCACGACGCGCGCAGCGGTCTCGACTTCCTGCGCCACGGCGGCGACCTCGCGGCTCGCGGCCTGGAGCTCGACCTGCGCGCCTACGGCGGGCACGTCTTCCTGGACCCGCGGGTGGTGCACGACGGGCCGGGCACCGACTGGGGCGCGCTCGCGGCGCGCATCGGCCTCGCGGGCGTGCCCGATGTCCACGCCGCCCTGCGCGACCTGCGGCTCGCGCCGCTGCGCGCCGCGATCGGGCGTGCGCTGCGCCCCGAGCTGCCCCGCGCGGTCGCGGACGCCGTCAGCGCCCGGACACCCGAGGGCGCGGACGCGCTCGCCGTGGACGCGGCGGACCGCCTCGGAGGTGCGCTCGCGGAGGTCGGCGCGCTCGTCGCGTCGGGCGGCGCCGGGAGCGGGCCCCTCACGCTCCTGCCGGACGCGGCGGGGATCGCCGGTCGCCGGGCCGCGGCACGGCTGATGGCGCTCGTCCGGGCCGCACGCGCCGGCGCGCTGCCCGGCGGACGCGCGACGCTCTCCACCCTCACCGCGTGGATCGCCCTCGATGCGCTCGCCGCCCTGCTCCCCGGCGGCCCGGGGGAGGGGCCCGCGCTCGCCGCGGAGGTCGTCCTCGGCACGGCGCGCGGGCCCATGCTCCCCGTCGCGCTCGCGGGCGGCGGCCTGGACCCGGCCGCAGCCGACGCCGCGGCCGATCGCGCGCGGGCGCTCGCCGCGCTCGCGGACGCGGAGATCGTCCCCGCAGCGCCGGTCGGGAGCGCGACGGGCGCCGCGATGGCCGCCGTCCTTCCGCCGGGCCCGCCCGCGGTGTCGGAGGACCCCGCCGCGGCCACGCGCGTGCCCGTCGTCGTGCCCGGGCTCGCCGTCCCCGCCGCGGCCGCGGCGGGGTCCTCCGTCACCGCGGGCGGGACCGGCGGAAGGACGGCGGCCGTCGCGGCGCCCCGCGCGCTCCCGCGGGGCGCGGGGGGGCCGGTCTCCGCGGCCGCGGGCGCGGGGGGCGCCC
>JBJTJV010000259.1:0-15158 GCA_046352645.1 Chloroflexota bacterium
GCGCACCCTGATCGTCGTGGACGAGGGCGCGAGCGGCCACTACCTCGAGGGCTGCACCGCCCCGATCTACGCCACCGATTCGCTCCACGCGGCGGTCGTCGAGGTCGTCGCGCTGCCGGGCGCGAAGGTCCGATACACGACGATCCAGAACTGGTCCAACGACGTCTACAACCTCGTGACCAAGCGTGCTCACGCGCACGAGCGGGCGACGGTCGAGTGGATCGACGCGAACACCGGCTCCAGGCGCACGATGTAGTACCCGAGCCTCTCCCTGCGCGGCACGGGCGCGACCGCGGACGTCATCAGCGTCGCCGTCGCGGGCCACGAGCAGCACCAGGACACCGGCGCGAAGGTGATCCACCTCGCCTCGGACACGCGCTCGCGGATCGTCAGCAAGTCCGTCTCCAAGGACGGCGGACGGGCCACCTACCGCGGCCACGTGAAGGTCTCGCCGGGCGCCACGAACGTGGTCGCGAGCGTCCGCTGCGACGCCCTGATGCTGGACGCGGAGAGCCGCAGCGACACCTACCCGTACATCGACATCCAGGAGGACGACACGACCCTGACCCACGAGGCGACGGTCGGCCGGATCTCCGCGGACCAGATCTTCTACCTCATGAGCCGCGGGCTGACGGAGAACGAGGCGCAGAACCTCATCGTCCAGGGCTTCCTCGAGGTCTTCACCAAGGAGCTCCCGATGGAGTACGCGATCGAGTTCAACCGGCTCGTGAAGCTCGAGATGGAAGGTTCCCTCGGGTGAGCATCGCCCCGCTCTCGCTGCCCTTCTGCTCGGAGGCGATCGCGCTCGAGCGATCCCGTTCCGCGGGCGAGCCCGACTGGCTGCGCGACGAGCGCGTAGCCGCCGCGCGGCTCGTCGATGCGCTCCCCGCCGAGGGGAACATCCTCTTCACGCCCTACCACGACCTGCGCTTCGCGCGCTTCGGCGAGATCTCCGTCTACCCGGAGAGCGGCGTCGCGCCGGACGCGGACGCGGAGCTGCCGGACGGCGCGTCCGCCTACCTCCACGTGCGCGAGGACGCGATCGTCGCGCGCGCGGTGAGCCCGATCGCGGCGGACGCGGGGATCTTCATCGGCACCTTCGCGGAGGCCCTCGCGGAGCGCCCGGATGTCCTGCGGGCGGCCATCGAGGGGGGCATCTCGCTCCCCGGGGACGATGCCTTCGCCCAGGTGGCGCGGGCGGTCGCGTCCATCGGCATCCTCATCCACGTTCCCGCCGGCCTCTCGCTCGAGGCGCCGATCGTCCTCCGCTGGGACCTCGGCACGGCCGGGCGCGGCCTCGTCGGGCGGACCGTCGTGTCGCTCGGCGATGGCGCGCGCGCGTGCATCCTCGAGCTCCAGGGCGACGCGGACATCCACGCGGACGGCGGCGCCCAGTCGCTCTGGTGGGGCACGAGCGAGGTCGTCCTCGGCACGGGCGCGCATCTCGCGGTCGCGACGGAGCAGGACTTCGACCGCGCCACGCTCGCGATCGTCAACCGCCAGGCGCAGGTCGGCGACGACGCCACGCTGGAGCTCGCCCTCGCGAGCGTCGGCGCGCGCTGGCACCGCAGCCGCATCGACACGCTCCTCACCGGCCGCGGCGCGACCGTCCGGCAGGTGGAGATCGGCTTCGGCTCGGACGACCAGATCTTCGACCTCACGAGCTACACCCGTCACATCGGCAGGGACACGACCGGTGACCTCCTCTCCAAGGGCGTCTTCACGGACCGGTCCCGCGGCTACATCAAGGGCCTGATCGACATCCGCCGCAGCGCGATCGGCACGGACAGCTACCTCGGCGAGTTCGGCATGCTCCTCGCCCGGACGGCGCGCTCCGTGACGATCCCGAGCCTGGAGATCGACCAGCCCGACTGCCGCAGGGCCGCGCACTCCAGCTCCGTCGGCCCGATCGACGAAGGCCAGATCTTCTATCTCGCGAGCCGCGGCATCGACCGAGAGGTCGCCCGCAAGCTCATCGTGCTCGGGTTCCTCGAGCCGGTCGTGGCGCGGATCCCGCTGCCGGAGGCGCAGGAGCGCCTGCGCGGCCTCCTCGAGCGCAAGTGGCCGGGCGCCGTCCCGGCCGGCGCGACCGTCTGACGCGGACGGCGGCGCGGCCCGCCCGTCCGCCTGGGTGCCCCGCACGTTCTCGCTTCCGCGTGCAGCGAACCGTCGCGGGCCTTGTGCGGACCCGCTACCCTGTGTCCTGAAGCGCGGACCCGGTGATTCGGGGGCGGACGTTCCGCGCACCAGGTGGGAGGGATCGGGATGTCACTCGAAGGGATCATCGTCGGGATCATCGCCCTGCTCGTAGGGCTCGGGTTGTGCTTCGCAGGCCTGAAGTACTTCCTGCTCCTGCTCCCGGTGTGGGGCGCGATCGTCGGCTTCATCGCAGGCTCCAACCTCTGGCACGCGATCAGCCCGGCAGACGGCTTTCTCGCGACCACGATCGCGATCGTCATCGGCGTCGTCTTCGCCGTGGTCTTCGCCGCGCTCTCGTACCTCTACTACTACGTCGCGGTGATCATTCTGGGCGGCGCGATCGGCTACCTGCTCGGCATCGGCTTCATGGGCATCTTCGGCCTCACGGGCATCGTCGCCTGGATCGTCGGGCTCATCGTCGGCGTCGTCTTCGCGGGCTTCTTCCTGCGCACGGGCATGCCGATCTGGCTCGCGATCTGGGGCACGGCGATCGGCGGCGCGTCCGCGATCGTCACCGGCCTCGCGGTCCTCATCGGGCACGTGAAGGTCGGCGATCTCAACTACGGCTTCCTCAAGGCCCTCTGGGAGGCCCCGAACGTGGGCTTCATCTGGATCGGCGTGGGGGTGGTCCTTGCCGTGGTCGGTGCCTTCGCCCAGATGAAGATGGTCGGCGAGGCGATGGAGGCCGCGATCACCCGCGAGAAGTACGCCAACCCCGGGATGTGAACCCCTGCGCCCCCCGCGCATCCGCAGCCGGCACCGTTCTGGTGCCGGCTGCATGATTCCGGGACGATGACCGAACCGACCGCCACGCGAACCGTTCCCGTCGCCCGCGTCGACGACCTGCCCGAGGGGACGATGCTCCTCGTCCACGTGGATGCGACGCCGATCCTCCTCGTCCACCACGCGGGGATCCACGCCCTCCAGGGGATCTGCTCGCACGAGACCTTCGAGCTCGACCGAGGCTTCCTCACGGGGGACGCGGTCACCTGCGCGCTCCACCTGTCGCGCTTCGACCTTGCCACGGGCGAGGCGCTCGACCCGCCCGCGATGCTGCCGCTCGTGCGCTACCCGGTCGCGGTCACGGACGACGGCGCGATCGTCCTGACGCTGCCCGCGGGGCCGATCCCCGTCAACGAGGAGTAGCGCCGCCCGCGTCCGCCCCCGGCACCGGTCCGCCCCCGGCGCGCGGCGCCGCCCCGGGAACGCGCGGTCCCACCCGGAAGCGCGCCTCGTCCGGCCCGTCCGCGGCACCCTCCGGCGCCCCGTCCATGCGCGCCACGAGGTACTCGCCGATCCGCGGGCCGTGCTTGAAGCCGTGGCCGGAGCCGCCGCCCGCCAGCCACACGTTCGTGTAGCCCGGGTGCGGCGCGAGGAGGAAGTGCCCGTCCGGCGTCGTCTCGTACTGACAGACGCGGGCGCCCGTGACCGGCTCCGCGGCGAGGCCGGGGAGGCGCCGGCGCAGCAGCTCGCGTGCCGCCCGGGCGGTCTCGGGGTCCGCGATCCGCTCGCCGTGCGTCGGGTCGAACGGGGGCCCGTAGCCGTCCGGGGCGACCTTCACGCCCCAGGCGTCCGTCGCGCCGATCCCGTACCAGGCCGCGTCGTGATCGCACCAGGCAGGGAGCGCGCGCCAGCCGTAGCGCGCGTCGCCCGCGGGCGGCCCGAAGAAGAGGACCTCCTGGCGGGTGACGTGGATCGTGTCCGCGAGCAGGTCGGGGAAGACGCGCGGCAGCCACGGCCCTGCCGCGAACAGGAAGGTCTCCGCGCTCCAGCGCCGGCCGTCCCGGTCGACCACGTCGAGCAGCCGCCCGCCGGCGCTTCGGCCGGGCATCACCTCCGCCACGGCGTAGCGCCCGCCCGCGCGCCGGAACGCGCCCACGACCGCCCCGCAGGCCGCCTGCGCGCGCAGGATGCCCGCCTCCGGCTCGTACAGGGCATGGTCCAGGTCGTCCGCCGGGCCGACCTGCGGCCACGCGCGGACGAGCGCCTCCGGGCTGAGCCGCTCGTGCGGCACGTCGAGCGCAGCGAGCGTCGCCGCGGAATCCGCCTCGAAGCCGTCCGGCCGGTGCGCGAACCAGAGGCCGCCCGCCGGGAGGAAGAGCTCGATGCCCCATTCCGCGCCGTAGCGCAGCCAGAGCTCGCGCGCCCGGCGCGACCAGCGCGTGTAGAGCCGGTCGGCGCCGTGGGACGCGCGGCTGATCCGCGTCGCGTCGCCGCTCGAGGCGCGTGCGTTCCCGGGGCCCCAGGCGTCCACGAGCGTGACGCTCCGTCCGCCGCCGGTCCGGCCGTCCGGGCCGCCACCGCCCGCCTGCGCGAAGTACGCGCTCCAGCCGCCCATCGCCCCCGCGCCGACGACGAGGAGGTCCGCGTGCCGGGCTCCGCCGTCGGGATCGTCCGCGGCGGGCAGGATGCTCACCGCGGCAGGAGCGTCCCGACGCCCTGCGCCTCCGCGGCGCGCACGAGCGCGTCGCCGAAGATCACGTCCGCGAGGCCGACGCCGAGATGCGTCACGACGACCCGCCCCGCCGGTCGCTCGGTGCCCGCGAGGAGCGCCTCGCCGATCGTCTGCGCCGGGTCGGGGTAGTCGCGGAAGATGCCGGCGTCGCGGTTCGCGCGGAGCTGGCCGCGTTCGTCCGCGAGGAACAGCGCGGCCGTCCGCGCCGTGACCGCCGGCACGCACATGTCGTAGTCCGCCGCGACGATCGTGGCACCCGGGGCGAACGCCGCGTCCGCGATCGCCTGTCGCTCCGGCCCGAAGGAGACGAGCGTGAGGACGAGGTCCGCGTCCGCCACCGCGGCCTCCGCGTCCGCGGCGACCCGCACCGCACCGAATGCGTCGAGCGCCCGTGCCGCGGTCGCCAGCCGGGTCGCGCTCGCGTCCGTCCGGGATGCGATCGCGAGCGTCGCGCCGGGGACGCAGTGGGCGAGCACGGGCAGGTGGCTCTCCCCGAGCACGCCCGCGCCGACGATCGCGACGCGAAGCGGCCGCCCCGTCACCCGCGGGGCCCAGCGCGCGATCGCGACGCCGCTGACGGCTGCCGTCCGGTGGGCGGTGACCGGACCGGCATCGAGGCTCGCCCGGGGCAGGCCGGTCCGCGCGTCGGAGAGCAGGACGGTGCCATGGATCGCGGGCATCCCCGCCGCACGGTTCGCGGGGAAGCCGACGACCCACTTCATGCCCAGAAGGTCCGCGCTGCCGTCCGCGGCGGGGCCGCGCAGGTACGCGGGCATGGCATGCCCGAAGGACGCGGCCGGTCGTGGGTGGACGCCGATCTTCGGCGGCAGCTCCGCGTCCGCGACGAGCGCCCGCATCGTCCGCTCGGCGAGCGCGAGACGCTCCGCGACCGGCGGCATCAGGCGCAGGACGTCGTCCGCGGAGAGGTGGCGGAGCGGGGGCGGGCCGGATCCGGTCATCGTGCCCGCGAGTGTAGGCGACCCGCGGGCCGGGTCGCTCCGGTACCCTTGCGGCATGCCCGTGTCCGCCCCGCCGACCCCGCCTGCATCCCCGGAAGCGGCGTCCGAGCGCGTCCGGATGCTCCGCCTCGACCGCGAGGTCCTCGCGGGGCACGAGCGGCTCCAGGAGCTCGCCCGGGGTGGCTCGTTGCGGGCGGCGATCTTCGGCATCAACGACGGGCTCGTCTCCAACCTCGCGCTCGTGATGGGCGTCGCAGGCGCCGCACCGGACGGCAGCTTCATCGTCCTCGCGGGCGTGGCCGGGCTCCTTGCGGGCGCGTTCTCCATGGGCGCGGGCGAGTGGATCAGCGTGCGCAGCCAGGGCGAGCTCTTCGCGCGCCAGATCGAGCGGGAGCGTGCGCGGATGGAGGCGGACCCCGTCCGTGCGACCGCCGAGATCGCCCGCCTGTACGTGGAGAAGGGTCTGCCGGCGGACCTCGCGGGCGAGGTGGCGGAGCGGCTCATGGCCGATCGCAGGCATGCGCTGGACACCAAGGTCCGCGAGGAGCTCGGGCTCGACCCGAGCGCGCTCGGGTCGGCGTGGGGTGCGGCGATCTCCTCGTTCTTCGCCTTCGGCATCGGCGCGCTCGTGCCGCTCCTGCCCTTCCTCGTCACGGGCGGGCTGCCCGCGATCGTCGCGTCGTTCGCGGCTGCGCTCGCGGCGCTCTTCCTCGTCGGGGCGGGCGTGAGCCTGCTGACCGGGCGCGGCCCCCTCTACAGCGGCGTCCGCCAGGTCCTCATCGGTGGCTCGGCGGCCGTGATCACGTACATCGTCGGTCGCCTCATCGGCGTCTCGGTGGCCGGCTGACGATGGCCGCACACGCGGGGCGTGTCCGAGCCGACCACGTGCGCCGCCTCCTCGCGGCCGAGGGGCTGCGGGCGATCGGCTGGGAGAACGTCGCCGGGGACCGCTACGGCGCGCACGAGCATGGGTATGACAAGGTCCTCGTGACGCTCCACGGCTCGATCCGCTACGTGCTCGGGGGCGATGCGGGCGAGGTCGAGCTGCGCGCCGGCGACCGGCTCCACCTCCCGGCGGGGACGGTCCACACCGCGATCGTCGGCCCGGATGGGGTCGGCTGCCTGGAGGCGCACGGTCCCGCCGGGACACTCGGCGCGCTGCCCGAGCGGATCGCGGGCTGGGCCCGCAGCCGACGGCTCGCGTCGTGACCTCACCGCCATCCGATCCCGACCTCGATCGCGCCTCCCGGCCCACCCCGGCCGACGCGCCCGCGGCCGACCCTGCCGCCGGTGCCGCCGGCGGCCGGCCCCTCACCGCGCCCCCGGCACCGGGCGAGGGCCGTGTCTGGCGCCGGGCGGGTGCGCCGGTGCCGAGCGCGACGGAGCGCGCAGCCGCGCTGTCCGCCGGTGCCGCCCCTCCGCCGCGCCGCGCCGCCCCGGGCCCCGGCCTCGCCCGCTGCCTCGCGATCGCGGCGGCCGGCGTCGCGCCCGCGGCGCTCGGGGGTCCCCGCGGCCTCGTGCCCGCAACCGCCCCCGCTCCCACGGCCGCGCCCGGCGCTGCAGCCGCCCCCCACCTCGGGGCCGTCGCGGACCACCTCGAGCTGCCCGGCCAGCTGACGGTGCCGTTCACGGACGCGGACGGCGAGGCGGCGGGCGTCGTCATCCTCGCGCCCGGGTCCGGGCGCCTCGCGATCGTGACGCGGGCGCTGCCCCCCGGCGATGCCCCCTGGGCCGCGGTCCTCGAGCGGGACGGGCTGCGGACGCGCATCGGGCCGCTCGCTCGCGCCGCGGACCCTGCCGGCGGCGAGGTCGGGTGGTGGATCGGCGCGCTCGGCGAGGATCTGCCCGTCGACGCCGGCCGTGCCGGTGACCGGGTCCTCGTCCTTCCGGCCGACGCGATCGGCGGCGCGCCGCTGCTCGACGCGCGCTTCTAGCGGACGGTCAGGCCGGGTCCTCGCGCGGCGGGAGCAGGGCGCTGCCGCTCGCAAGGTAGAGCGCGTGGAGGTCGAGCACCTCCTCGACGAGGTCCGTGGGCGCCACGCCGCCGGCGTCCTCGATGGCCCGGGCGATCCAGGCGGCCTCGGCTCCCCGCTCCGCCGGCGGCACGTCGGCGTCCCGCCGCGCGAGGCGCGCGGTCAGAAGCCACGTCATCCCGCCCCCGGCGACGACGCCGAGGAGGAGGAGCCAGAGCGCCGAGCCGTCGATCATCGTGCGCAGCATACCGTCCCGTCCGCGGCCCGAGCTGCGGCCCCGGGGGCCCGGGTCGCGCCCGGCCGACGGGCGGCGCCTACCAGTAGCGGAGGGCGGCGCGGAAGAGCTCTGCCAGGTCCTCGCGCGACGCCGGTCGCGGCGCGAGCTTCGTCACGCGGTGCTGGGGCAGCGTCCCCTCCGCGAGGGCGGGGGCGTCCGCCTCGGTGTACCCCACGCCCCCGATCCCGTTCGGCATGCCGGTCGCGCGCATCAGCTCCACGATCCGGTCGCCCAGGATCGCGCCCGCATCGTCCGGCCCGGCGCCCCGGACATCCGCGCCCATGAGCTGCGCCGCCCGCAGGTGGCGGGCCGGGTCCGCGGCCGCCGTCCAGCGGAAGACGGCGGGCGCGGAGAGGATGACGGACATCCCGTGCGGCACGATCGCGTGGTCGTCCGGGTAGCCCGCGGGACGGAAGTCGCGGACGAGACCGGAGATCGCGTAGGACATGCCGTGGGGGAGGTGGACGCCGGCGTTCCCGAAGCCGATGCCCGCGTACGTCGCCGCGAGGCTCATCGTCGTGCGCGCCTCCACGTCCGACGGGTCCGTCACCGCCCGCACGATCGCCCCCGCCGCCATCTCCATGGCGCGCTCCGACCACTGGTCCGACCACGGGTTCGCGCCCTGGTAGGCCGGCCGCAGGGACGGGCGCTCGGGGACGGGGCGGGTCGTCGTGCGGATCGCCGTGTACGCCTCGAGGGCGTGGCAGAGGACGTCGAAGCCCGACGCGGCGGTCACCATGGGCGGGAGGGTGAGCGTGCTCAGCGGGTCGACGATGCCGAGCGTGGGGCGGAGGCGTCGGTGCGCGATCCCCGTCTTCACGCCGAGCGAGGGCAGGTTCATGATCGCGACGCCCGTCGTCTCGCTGCCCGTGCCGCTCGTCGTCGGCAGCGCGATGAGCGGCTTGAGCGGGCCGGGCGGCGGGGCACCCGCGCCGCTCGGGGCATTCACGTAGCGGAGCAGGTCGTCCGGCCAGGTCGCGTAGAGGTTGGCCGCCTTCGCGGTATCCATCGCCGAGCCGCCGCCGACCGCCACGTACCCGTCGAAGTGCCCATCGCGGGCGAACGCGGCCGCGGCCAGGAAGGACGCGTCCGTCGGCTCGACGGAGATCTCCGACCAGACCGCGTGGTCGACGCCCGCGGCACGCAGGCTTGCGAGCGCGATCGCGACCGGCTCCATCTCCCGCAGGCGCGGGTCCGTCACGACGAGGACGCGCCGGAGGCCCAGGTCGGCCGCGTGGTCGCCGAGCTCACGGGTCGCACCCGGCCCGATGACGAGGTTCGCGGCCGCGACGCTGAAGCAGGGGTCGCCCGTCGGGGCGGGGTCGGCGCTGGTCATGCGGCGGGCTCCGGGCTGCGGGGAAGGGGTCACACCGATACTGCCAGTGGCACCCGGACGGCGCAGGCCCCACGCGCGACCCGACGGCGGGCCTGTGCTACGTTCCCCACATGCCGACCATCCGTGCCGTGCTCCGTCGACCGGGCCCCGCGCGCAGCGGGCTGCTCGTCCTCGTGGCGCTCCTCGCGCTCGTGGGCTGCGGGGGTGGCGCCGGCACACCCACGGCTGCACCGGCGACCGGCGCCCTCGTGACGTACACGCGTGACTGGCCGGACGGCTACCGCGAGGAGATGACGATCGCGGCTGATGGGAAGATGCTCATGCGCCACGGCGAGTACCTCGAGCGGCTCGTGCTCCCCGAGGCCGATCTCGCGGCCGTCCGGGCTGCCCTCACGGAGACGATCCCGGCGGGGGACCTGACGGTCTCGCCCGACCGGACGATCGTGCTCGCGGACGGGACGACGATCGCCCATGCGCAGCCCGACCCCGGCTCGCTCACCGAGCTCCTCGACCGCCTCATGGATACGCACAAGCTGTGACCCACACCAGGGCGGGACGCGCGCTCCTCGCTGCCGCGTGGGCGTCGGCGGGCATCCTCGCCGGGCACGTCCTTACCTACGACCTGCTCTTCCCCGACGCGCACCATCGCGAGACGCTCCTCGCCGCGACCGGCCATGGCTGGACGGAGGCGCTCCCCGCTGCCCTCCTCGTCGCGCTGCTCGCCGCTCTCGTCGCGGGGCTCGCGGGCAGCGGGTCGGGGCTCGGTGCACGGGGCGTGCGCTTCGGCGTCCTTGCTGTCGTCCAGGTGGGCGTCTTCGTCGCGGTCGAGATCTCCGAGCGCGTCCTCGCCGCGGGTTCGGCACGGATCCTCCTCCACGAGGTCGCCGCGCACCAGCTCGTCGTCATCCTCCTCGTGGGGATCGCCATCCAGGTCGCCTGCGCCTGGCTCGGCTCTGCCGCGAGCCGGGTCGTCGCGCGGGTCGCGGCCCGCCGCCCGCGCCCGGTCCACCCGGCCGCCGCCCATCGGACGGCGCCGCTCCCGGCCGCCCCGCTGCGTCGCGTCGCGCGCCGGGCGCGCGCGCTGCCGATCCGCGGCCCGCCGATCCCGGTCCTCCACCCCCCTGCCTGATGTCCGCATCCGCGCCCCCTGCGTGGATGCGACCCGAACGCACCAAGGAGAGACCGATGTCCCGAACCCTGCGCACGCGCGCCTCCCTGTCCGCCGCCGCGGCGCTCCTCGTCCTCGCTGCCCTGCCGCTCCCCGTCGGCGCCCACGCAACCTTCCCCGATGGTGATGCGGTCCACGCGGGCAGCACCGCCGTCGTCCACGTGCGCATCGGCCACGGCTGCGACGGCGCTCCCGTCGACGCCGTGGAGATCGCCCTGCCGGACGGCATCGTCGCGGCCCGGCCCGAGTACGTCCCCGGCTGGGGCCTCGAGGTCGAGATGGTCGCGAGCGAGCCCTACGAGATGTACGGCGAGACCTTCACCGAGCGCGTCGGCATCATCCGCTGGACGGGTGGCGACCTGCCCGACTTCGCCTTCTTCGATTTCGGGTTCCGGGCGACCTTCCTCCTGGAGCCCGGCGCGTACTTCGTGCCGACCGTGCAGCGCTGCGGCGACGCGGAGGTCGCCTGGATCGAGACGCCCGCCGAGGGCCAGGATCCGCACGACCTCGCCTACCCCGCGCCCCAGCTGACGATCGTCCCGGCGGACGCCGCCGAGGGCGACGGGCACTGATGCCCGGATCCGTCCGGGGACGGATCGCCGCCTCCGCGGGCGGGCGCCGCGTGCGCCCGCCCGTCCGGCCGCCGGTCGCGGCACTCCTGGCGCTCCTCGCGCTTCTCGCGCTCGCGGCCCCGGCCGGGGCGCACGCGCGGCTCGTCTCCCTCGAGCCGCCGGACGGGTCGCGGCTCGCCACGGCGCCCGCGGCGGTCGTCCTCACCGTCCACGAGCCGATCGGCCTCGCGCCCGGCGGGATCGGCGTCCTCGATGCCGCCGGGCGCCCCGTGGACACGGCACCGGAGGTCGCGGACGGGCCGCGGATCACGCAGCCGCTCCCCCCGCTCGCGGACGGCTGGTACGTCGCTACCTGGGCGATCGTCAGCGAGGACGGCCACATCATCCGGAGCGCTGCCGTCTTCGGCGTCGGCGACGCGGATGCGGCCCTCCGGCCCACGGTCGCGGACGCGGGCGCGGACCTGCCTGCGCTCGCGGCGCGCGCGGTCGCGGACCTCGGCACGCTCGTGCTCGCCGGTGCCGCGCTCGCGGCGCTCCTCCTCGGGGTCGCCGGTCCGCGGACGGACGCGCTCGCGGTCGGAGCCGCGCTCCTCGTCCTCGCAGGCACCGGCACGATGCTCGCCATCGGCTGGCTCGAGGGCGGACCGGCCTGGTTGCGCACGTTGCCCGCCGCCACCCTCGGGCTCCGGGCCGTCCTCCTCGCGCTCGCCCTGCTCCTCCGCGGGCGCCCCCGGCCGCGCGCGCTCCTCGCGCTCGGTGCCCTCTGCCTGATCCCGTTCGCGGGCCATGCCGCGGGCGACCCGCCGGCCGCCGGGCTGCACGCGGTCCACCTGCTGCTGGCGGCGACCTGGCTCGGCGCCGCACCCGCCGTCCTCCTCGCCCTCCGCGACCCCGCGCTCCCCGACGCCGCCGCGCTCGGCAGCGTGCGTGCCTTCTCCCGCCTTGCCGGCATCGCGCTCCTCGGGGTCGGAGCTGCCGGGGCCGCGCTCGCATGGCGGCTCTCCGACGGCTTCATGGGCGGCCTCACGCCGTGGACGGCGATCCTCGTCGTGAAGGTCGCGATCGTCGGCGTGGCCGTGCTCCTCGGCGCCGCCGGGCGCCGGCATCTCGCGGGGTCGCCGGGGCGCGGCCGATTCCGGCGCCTCTTCGCGGTCGATCTCGTCCTCCTCGTCGCCGTGGTCACGGCGAGCGCCGGGCTGAACGTGGACGATCCGCATGGGGGGCACCGGATGGGTGGACCCGCGCGCTGCACGCTCCGCGCGGGCGACCTCGCGCTCTCGCTCGTCGTCAGCCCGGGCGGGCCGGGGTCGAGCACGCTCGTCGTGGGCGGCGCGCCCGCGGATGCGCGGTCCGTCCGCCTCGCGCTCACGCATCCCGCCACGGGCGGTGCGCCGCTCGTCGCCGACGCGACGGCACGGACGGCCGGGGATGGCTGGGAGGCCGTGCTCGTGCTGCCGCTCGCGGGCGCGTGGGAAGCGGAGGTCGTGGTCCGGGTGGACACCTTCACGGAGGTCCGTGGCACCTGCCGGCTCGCGCTTTCGGGCTGAGCGGGCGCGCTCGCGTATCCTCCGGGCGTGGTCATGGGCCTGATCCCCCTTGTGCCGCCGTCCGCGATCGCGCTCGGGCCGTTCTCCGTCGGCTTCTACGGGCTCGGCTACGTCCTCGCGGTCGGGGTGCTCCTCCTCGTCACCCGGCGCATCGCGCCCGCGCGCGGCATCGACCCGGCGGACGTGACCGGCAGCCTGATCGTCGTCGCGGTCTTCGCGCTCGTCGGCGCGCGGGCTTACCACGTGCTCCACGCCTGGGAGACGTACGCCGCGGACCCGCTGCGCATCGTCCTGCCGCCCTACAGCGGCCTCGGGCTCTACGGCGGGATCGCCGGGGCGGCGCTCGCGATCGCGCTCATCGCCCGTCGGCGCGGGGTGCCGGTGCTGCGCGCGCTCGACGTCGTCATCCCCGGAACGCTCCTCGCCCAGGCGATCGCCCGCTGGGGGAACTTCTTCAACCAGGAGATCTACGGGCCGCCCACGGACCTCCCCTGGGGGATCGTCATCGACTGCGCCCACCGCGTCGCTCCGTGGGACTGCACCACGTGGCCCGCCGACACGACCGGGTTCCACCCGCTCTTCCTCTACGAATCGCTCCTTGCGCTCGGGGGCGCGGCGATCGCCCTCGCGCTCCTGCGCAGCCGCGGCAGGGGCCTCCGCGACGGCGACCTCGTGGCGCTCTGGATGCTCTGGTACGGCGGCACGCGCCTCGTGCTCGAGACGTTCCGCGCCGAGTGGGCGTGGTCGATCGGCGGGCTCCCCGTGGCCATGCTCGTCTCCGCCGCGCTCCTCGCGGGCGGCGTCGCGCTCCTCGCCGGCCGTGGCGGGCGGCCGATCCCCGGACCGTCCGCGCCATGAGCGGCCACCCGTCGCGCCCCGGGGCGCGGATCGGCGCACTGCTGCTCGCGGCGCTCCTCGCGCTCGGTGCCGCCGCCCCGGCCGCGGCCGTCGCACCGCCGCCGTACCCGGTGCTCGATCCGACGCAGCCCCCCTTCCTCGTCCAGCGCTTCCCGCTCCCCGACCTGCCCTGGGGCGCGCTCTACCCGCACGACCGCTCCATCGCACCCGTGCGCGGCGATCCACCCACGGACGCGGACGGCATCCCGATGCGCAGCGAGCACGGCCGGCTCGTCTACACGCCGACGGGCATCGCCTTCCAGGGCCTCCGTCGGCTCGATGCGTGGGTCCGGACCGGCGATCCCGCCTACGGTGCCGCGATGGTCGCGTGGGCGTTCAAGCTCCGGTCGCTGCTCGTCCGCGATGGCGCGACGCTCTGGGCGCCGATCCCCTGGGATTCCCCCGACCAGGGCCTCACGAGCCCGTGGTACAACGCGCTCGCCCAGGGGACCGCGCTCGCGTTCTTCGTCCGGCTCGCGCGGATCACCGGCGATGCGCGCTGGATGCGCGTCGCGGACGGTCTCTTCCGGGGCTTCCTCGTCCTCGGCCCGGGGCCGGGGCCGTGGGTCGGCCACGTGCCGGATGGCCGCTACCTCTGGCTCGAGCACTATGTCCGCGGTCGGCGCGGCGCCGTCCTCAACGCGCATCTCTATGCGGCGCTCGGCCTGCGCGACTACTGGCAGGCGACCCGCTCGCCGCTCGCGCGCCTCCTGACCGAGGCCGCCTTCACCACGATCCGTGCCGAGGGCGAGCGCTTCCGCCGACCGGGCACCTGGAGCTGGTACAACCTCGTGGACCAGGTCGCCCACCGCAGCTACCACGACTTCCACATCCGCCTGCTCCGCGCCGCTGCCGTCGCGAGCGGCGACCCGTGGTTCGACGGGCTGGCGGACCGGCTTCTCGAGGACTACGTCCCCTGACGGGGCTATGACGCCGCCCGCTGCGCTCGACTATCCTGCGCCCACGATGGACTACGCCGATTCGATCCTCGACCTCGTCGGCGACACGCCGCTCGTCCGCCTCAGCCGCGTCACGCGCGACCTCGGACCCGCGGAGCGTCAGCCGCTCCTCCTCGCCAAGCTCGAGGCGCTGAACCCGGGCGGCTCCGTCAAGGACCGGATCGGGCTGCCGATGATCGAGGCGGCCGAGCGTGCGGGCCTTCTGCGGCCCGGCGGCACGATCATCGAGCCGACGAGCGGGAACACCGGGCACGGGCTCGCCATCGCCGCGGCGCTCAAGGGCTACCGCTGCATCTTCGTGATGGCGGACAAGCAGTCCGAGGAGAAGCGCGCCGCGCTGCGGGCGTGGGGCGCGAAGGTCATCGTCACCCCCACCGACGTCGCGCCCGAGGACCCGCGGTCGTACTACAGCGTCGCGAAGAAGACGGCAGAAGAGACCCCCAACGCCTTCTACGCGAACCAGTACCACAACCCCTCGAACCCCGCCGCGCACTACGACGGGACCGGCCCCGAGATCTGGGACCAGTTCGACGGGCGCGTCGACGTCTTCGTCGCCGGGCTCGGGACCGGCGGGACCCTGATGGGCGTGGGCCGGCGGCTGAAGCGCCACAACCCGGAGCTGAAGGTCTATGCCGCCGAGCCGCTCCCCGGCGAGAAGGTCCAGGGGCTCCGCTCGCTGGACGAGGGCTTCATCCCGGAGATCTTCGATCCGAGCGTCCTGGACGGGAAGTTCCTCGTGGGGAACGCCGAATCGATCGAGGCGCTCCGCGACCTCACCGCGCTCGAGGGGATCTTCGCGGGGGTGAGCGCGGGGGG
>JBJTJV010000260.1:0-4052 GCA_046352645.1 Chloroflexota bacterium
GATCGCGCTCGTGCCGGGGGCGGTGACGCTGGAGAGCGTCTTCACGATCACGGAGTCCGGGACCACGCGGGTGCTCCGGGGGAACGGCATCCCGAACCACCCGATCGGGACCTTCCCGATCCCCCGGACGTCGGACGCCTATGCGTACTACGCGGCGCTCCCCGCAGAGGGGTACGCCAACGCCGCGGAGATCCCGGTCGCGCCGTATGACCTGAGCGCCGATCTCCCGATGGACCCGGTGATGTCGGCGGAGCCGCACTGCATCCCGTCGCTCATGACCGGGATCGCGCTCACCGGTGGGGCCTGGCATATCGAGGCGGCGCCCGATTCCAGCCTGAACATCTATGACCCGAATGCGGCGCTTCCGACGGACGGCTGCTTCGGCCACCCCTACGCCACGGAGTACCACTACCACGGCTACTCCTGGAAGTGCATGGAGCAGGGCGAGCCCGGCGAGCAGTCACCGCTGCTCGGGTACGCGCTGGACGGGTTCGGCATCTACGGGCCGCGCGGCGAGGATGGCAAGGTCATCACCAACGCGGAGCTCGATGAATGCCACGGCAGGGTGGGCCGGGTGCTGTTCAACGGCACGTGGCAGGAGATCTACCACTACGTCCTCAACAACGAGTACCCGTACTCGATCGGCTGCTTCCGCGGGACGCCGCATGTGCCGAGCCACATGATGCCGGGCGGTGCCATGCCGTCCGCGCGCCCCTAGCGCGCCGGGGTCGTCGACGCCGGCGGGATGCCGCGACGCCGCTACGCCCCGGGGGGCACCGGCGCGCGCGGGTCGAGGAGGCCCGCGGTCCGGAGCTCGTCCCACAGCGCGGCCGGGACGGGCGTCCGGTAGTACGCCGGGTACGCGTCGAGGTGCGCGACCCGGCGCACCCCTGCCACGACGCTCGCGACCGCCGGGTGGGCGAGGACGAAACGGACCGCCGCCGCCGGCAGCGGCACGCCGTGGCGGGCGCAGATCGCGCGGATCGCCTGTGCCCGCGCGATCACGGCGGCGTCCGCGGGCGCGTAGTCGTACGTCGCGCCGGGGCGCGGGTCGGCGAGGATGCCGGAGTTCATCACCCCGCCGATGACGACGGAGACGCCCTTCCGCGTGCACAGCGGCAGGACCGCGTCGAGGGCGGACTGGTCGAGGAGCGTGTAGCGCCCCGCGACGAGGACGACGTCCGGGTCGGACCGCTCCAGGAGCCAGGCGAGCGGCGCGGTGTAGTCCACGCCGAAGCCGATCGCGCCGACCGTCCCCTCCGCGCGGAGGCGTACGAGCGCCGGCCACGCGTCCCGGAGCGCCTGCTCGAGGTGCGCCTCCGGGTCGTGGAGGTAGAGCACGTCCACGCGCTCCATGCCCAGCCGCGCGAGGCTCTCCTCCACCGAGCGGCGGATGCCGTCGCCCGAGTAGTCCCAGACCGGCCGCACCGCGCGGACCCCGCGGTAGAAGTGGTCCTCGCGGTCGCCGAGCGCCTGCCGGTCGATGTCTGCGCCCGGCCCGATGGCAGCGCGCGGCACGATCAGCCGGCCCACCTTCGTGGACAGCGTGAGCGCGTGCCGGGGCACGTCCCGGAGGGCGCTGCCCGCCCGCTCCTCCGCGAGGCCGTAGCCGTAGAGCGGCGCCACGTCCACGTAGCGGATGCCCATCGCCCAGGCGTGGCGGACGATCGCGACCGCGTCGGCCTCCGGGACCGGGGCGTAGAGGCCGCCGATCGGGGCGCAGCCGAAGCCGAGGCGGGTGACGTGGACGTCCGTCCGCCCGAGCCGGATGCGCGCGAACGGATCGGGGAGAGTGGCGCTGCCGCCGGCGGGCGTGCTCATCCGAGGCGGCACGCGACGACGTAGAAGAGCGGGACATCGAAGGCCGCGTGGAGGACGATCGGCAGGACGAGGGAGCGTCGCACGGATGCGATGATGCCCCCGATCGCCCCGGCCGTGGCGACCGCCGCCATCACCGGGATCGGCGAGCCGGTGAAGTCCGTGCCGGTGTGCGCCGCACCGAAGACGAGCGCCTGGAGGACGATCGCCCCGCGCAGGCCCACGACGGGCGTGAGCCAGACGAGCATCGCACCGCGGTAGACGACCTCCTCCAGCGCGCCGTTCGCGAGCGCCGCCGCCGTCGCGGGCAGGAGCGAGCGGGGGTCGCCCGCGGTGAAGGAGATCGCCCCGAAGAACGGCGCCGCGAACGTCGTCCCGAGCGCGAGCGCGCCGGCCGCGATGACGATGCCCACGGCGAGCGCGCCCGCGAGCTCGCGCCCACCCGGCCGGACGAGCCCGATCGCGCGCGGCCCGGAGCCGATCAGCCGACCAGGGACGAGGACCGCCCCGATCGCGAGCGCGGCCTCCGCCCCGCGCCAGAGGACCGGTGGCGGGAACGGCTCCACGCACCAGCCCGGGCCCGTCGCCACCGGCGGCGGCACGGTACGCAGCACGAGGAGGACCGCGGCGGGCAGGGTGGCGGCGAGCGGGAGCCGCAGGTCCGCCGCCCGGCCGCGCCCCGGGAGCGCGACCGCGAGACCCGCCACGAGCGCGACGGCGAGCGGCACCCGGAGTGCCGGCAGGAACGCGGCCGCGATGAGCGCCACGATGGCGACGAACGCGGCGGACCGCGCGAGGCCCGGGGCGCCGACCGGCGCGCGCACCTCAGCGGCGGAGGATCACGGGGAGCACCGCGGGCGCCCGGAAGGCGAGGCTCGGCCGCCACGGCGGGCCGACGGCGGGGTCCCAGGCAGGCTCGATCGTCGGGAACCGCGCGAGGAGCAGCTCCAGGACGATCTCCCCCTCGCGGCGGGCGAGGCCGTTGCCGACGCAGAAGTGCGGGCCGAGGCCGAACGAGAGGTGCCGGTTCGGCGTCCGCCCGACGTCGAAGCGGTCGGGATCCGGGAAGGCGGCCGGGTCGCGGTTCGCCGCGGCGAGCCCGAGGCCGACGAGCGTCCCCGGGTCGAGCGTGATCCCGGCGAGCTCGGTCTCCGCGACGACGATCCGCGCGATCGTCTGGGCGGGCGCGTCGTAGCGCAGGATCTCCTCGACGGCGGTCGGCAGGAGGGCGGGGTCCGCGCGCAGCCGCGCGAGCTCGCCCGGATGCTCGAGCAGGCGGTGGATGCCGTTCGCGAGCAGGCAGGTCGTCGTCTCCTGGCCCGCGTTCACGATCCCGATGACGTTGGCGACGAGCTCGCCGTCATCGAGCAGATCGTCCGCGTCCCGGGCCGCGGCGAGCGCCCCGAGCAGCCCGTCCATGGGCCGGCCACGGACGCGCGCGAGCTCCGCCCGGAGGAGCTCCGCGGTCCGTTCCGTGGCGTCCACCGCCGCCGTCGTCCGGTCCTCGATCGATCCGGGTGCGTGGGCGAGCCAGCGGTAGAACGTGTCCGTCCACGCCTTCAGCAGCGCCTCGCTGCGCATGTCGATGCCGAGCAAGGAGAGGATGACGAGCCCGGGCAGCACGCCCGTCAGGGCCGGGACGAGATCGACCGGCACGTCCTCGGGGAGCCGGTCGATGAGCTCCCCGGCGATCCTTCGGACGGTCGGCGCGTAGACGTCGATCCGCGCCCCGGTGAACCCCTGCATGACGAGCCGCCGGATCCGGCGGTGGCGGTCCCCGTCCGTCAGCACGAGCCGGGCGTCCAGGAGCGGACGGAGCGGGTCGGCGAGATGCCGCCTGCCCGGCGGGAGCCGCTCGACGAGCTCCTCGATCCGGGCGTTGCCGTAGGCCGGGTCACGGAGGATGCGGTCGACGTCCGCATACGTGCTGACCATCCACGCGCCGGACGCGGGGTTCAGCCAGAGCGGATGCTCCGCCCGCAGCCGCGCGTAGAGCGGGTACGGGTCCGCGACCGCGCTCGCCGCGTGGAGGTCGTAGAGGAGCCACTCGAGCGGCGCATCGGCCACGAGGACGTCCGGCGCCGAGCCGCCGTCGCCCGCCCCGCGCACTGTGCCCGCGCCGCTCACGGTGCCGGACGTCCGCGAGGCCGAGGCGCCGCTCGAGTCGCTCCTCTACGACCTCCACGCGGCGAGAGCGGTCGCGGACCCGTACCCGCTCTCCGCGCGGCTGCGGC
>JBJTJV010000261.1:0-3616 GCA_046352645.1 Chloroflexota bacterium
CGCATCGGTCGCGGCTCGACGGGACGGCCCTGACGGAGCGCTCCGGCCGACCGCCAGGTGGCGGATCGGCCCTCTTCGCGCGCTGCGGTACCGCCTTCGCGGCGCAGTACGCGCATCCGGGCGATGAGGACCACGCTGATGAAGATGCCGAACGGCAGGGCGAAGAGCGAGATGACCAGGAGGGGCGGGTTCCCCATGATGATCGGCGCGGGGTCCAGGGTGATCAGGCCCAGGAATGACGCCGTGATCACGATCATCGCCCACCCGAAGTCCACCAGCCCAAGGGTCGCCCAGGCAATCACCAGCCGCGCCGAGCGCGATCCGTCGTGGCGGAGGTGGATGGCGAGGAGGACCGCGGTCGTCGCGACGAGGAGGTCGAGCACGCCGGAGACCAGGCCCACCTCGGCGGGCAGCTCACCTCGCTGGTATGCGAGCACAAGGAAGACGCCTCCGACGCGGTAGGCCTGCGTGAGGACCAGCGCAGCCGTCGGGGTGCGGTCGACCAGCGCACGGACACGAGGCAGGCGCCACGCGGCAAGGAGCAGTGCCACAGCGGGTGCGAAAGCCAGCGCGCCGAAGACCAGGAAGCCGACCACGTCCCGGGCCTGTCCGGAGGGGAGCGGGCTCGATCCGATGACGATCGCCGCACCGGTCCAGGCGAGAAGGACGAGGCCGGCGACGCGCATCCGGGCCCCTGCGTATGCGGCGATCGCAACACCTGCGACCGCGGCGATCACGGAGGGACCGACCTCGTACAGCGTACCCATGGGAGTCATCGCGGGGGCACGTCACCGATCCGCGGTGCGGTACCAGCGGAGCGGCTTCGCGCCTGCGTCACGGACGAGGACACCGCGAGCCTCCAGGTCGAGCTGGACGGTCTTCTGCCACCAGCCGACCTTCGCGCCGCCGGGCCAGAGCGCCTCGGGCAGGCGCGGGCGGACCCGCTCGATCATCTCGGCGGCGGACAGCCCCGGTCGCTCGGCCGGGGTGACCGCGAGGATCGCGTCCCGCATCGCCGCGTAGCGGTCCCCGTCCACCTGGGACGAGTACCCGGGAACATTCGGGTTGAGCACCGTGACCTTCGCCATGGAACACCTCCTCGTTCGAGCGCGCGGGTCGCGAGCCTCGTCCCGCGCGACGCACGCCGCAACGCTGGGTCATCGACCTCCGGGGGACGCCACCGTGCCGTGCGCGTCGTCCACCCGCAGTCGCCAGAGCGGGATGCCGAGGGCGATCGCGAACGGGACGTTGAAGAGCGCGTGGGTCGGGACGCCCAGGACGATGGACATCCCGGTGTCGAGAAGGAACCAGAGGATGAGCGCGCGGGTGATCGCCGGGAGCGCCCACGGCGCGCCGTCGCGGAGCGGGCCGCGGACGAGGCTGATCATCAGCGCGGCCCACCCGGCGAGGACGGCGCCGAGGACCATCGTGGGGAGCGCGAGGTAGGCACGGACCGCGGGCGTGTCGATCTCGGGCGAGGGCCCGAACCCGAAGAGCGCGAAGAGGTCGGTGGCGAGCCCGCCCGCGACCACGAGGACGAGCGCGTAGGCGAGGACGGCGACGAGGACGACCTGCAGCCAGATCAGCCAGGCGCGCCGGCCGAGGCGGGCGCCCGCGAGCGCGCGTCCGTCAGCCACGGGCGGAACCCGGTCGCGCTGCCGCGGCGGACCGGTGCGCCGCGATCACGGCGCGAAGGGTCTCCACCCAGGGCGTCGGCGCGAGGCCGAATGTCCGGCGGGCCGCGGAATCGTCCAGGAGATACGGCCGGTCGAACTGGTACGCCGTCTCGCGGACCTCGCGGAGGATCGGGTCCACGAGCCCGATCGCGCGGAGGGCGAGCTCCGGGACCCGGGAGACCGTCACCCGCGGCACCCCGGCCGCGTCCGCCAGGTCATCGATCGCTTCGCGCTGCGTCCGAGGCGGCGCGCTCGGCACGTGCCACGCGTGGCCCCACGCGCGCCCGTCCCGGGCGACCGTCACGAGGAGCGCCGCGACATCGTCCGGCGAGGTCCAGGTGTGCGGCTGGTCGAGCCGCCCGATGAGGCTGACCTTCTTCCCCGCGAGGAGCGGGCGGAGGACCCGGTCCGAGCCGATCCGCGACTGGTCGGACGCGACGACGTAGTCCGAGCCGCGGACCTCCGTGGCACGAAGCCGGCCCGCGTCGTGGGCGGCCTTCGCATCGAGCCACATCCGGGCGCGGATCCGTCCCTTCACCCCCGGGGCGGCGAGGGGCAGCGCCTCCGTCAGCGGGCCATCCACCGGGCCGTAGCCGTAGAGGTTCGAGGTCGTGGCGAGGACGGCGCCCGTCCGCTCCGCGTACGCGAGGAGGGCGGATGCGATCGGGGGCCAGTCGCGCGCCCACGCGTGGTAGCGGGGGTTGGCGCAGTTGTAGACCGCGGCGGCGGACGGTACGGCGGCGAGCAGCGCATCGAGTGAGCTCGCGTCACCCGCGACCCGCCGGACGCCGGCGATCGCCGGTCCGCTCCCCGTCCGGGTCACGACGACGACCTCCTCGCCCGAGCCGGCGAGGCGGTGCGCGAGCGCGGTCCCGACCGCACCGGCACCGATGACGAGGTGACTGCTCACAGGGCGGCTCCGGACCGCGTGATGTTGACAGCGTCAACGTACCAGCCTAGCGTTCACGCCGTCAACATCCACCCCGAGGGGATCCCCCGATGTCGGATCGGCCGTATCACCACGGCGACCTCCGTGAGGCGCTCGTCACCGCGGGCGTGGCCCGCGCGCGGACAGGCGGCCCGGGCGCCATCGGGATCCGGACGCTCGCCGCGAGCGTGGGCGTCTCCCCCACGGCCGCGTACCGCCACTTCGCGGACCTCGATGCGATCGTCGCGGCAGTCGCCCAGCGGGCACGGGAGGTGCTCGCCCGGCGGATGCAGGATGCGATCGATGGCGTGGCGGAGCCGGACCCGCGCGAGCGCGCCTGGGCCCGCCTGCGCGCCGCCGGCCGCGCCTACGTGCTCTTCGCGGCCGATGCCCCGGAGCTCTTCGCGACCGCCTTCGCCCCCTGCCCCGCCGTCCCCGCACGACCGGACGACCCGGATGCCTGGCGGCTCCTCCTCGGGGTCCTCGATGAGCTGGCGGCACTCGGTGAGCTCCGACCGATCCCCCGCGAGGAGGCCGCGGTCGTCGCCTGGTCTGCGGCGCACGGGCTGGCCGGAATCACGGCGATGGGCTGCCCCCCGCACGGTCTCGACCCGCGGGCGGCGACCGAGGCGATGCTCGATGCGGTCCGCCGCGGGCTCGCGGCGAACGATGCACGGACCACGACGGAAGGGAGCCCCGGATGATCGAGATCGCCCCGAACGGCACGCGTGGCACGGAGATCCCCGCACCACGGATCGCGAAGGCGCTGATCGGCCTGCAGGCCCGCGCGTACCGGCTGCTCGGCGGCCGGGGGATGGGCCGGAACACCGTCCTGCTCACGACCGTGGGCGCACGGACCGGCCGCGAGCGGACGTCCCCGCTCGCGGGATTCGCGGACGGCCCCGGCCGGTGGCTCGTCGTTGGGTCGGGGAACGGGAGCGCGCGCCACCCGGCCTGGTTCCTCAACCTCGCCCGAACCCCGGGCGCGGTGCGGCTCCAGGTGGGACGGGAG
>JBJTJV010000262.1:0-4288 GCA_046352645.1 Chloroflexota bacterium
CTGCGCCGCGGTGGGCGGCGCCGGGCGCTGGAGGTTCGCCTAGGGCGAGCCCCGGGTCAGTCGCAGACGGGGAGGGCCCCGGCGGCGACGCCCTGGCAGGCCTCGTCCTTGGTGATCCAGCCGGCGTCGAGGACCTCGGCCAGCTTGGCGGCGTCGATCGGGTTCGGCGCGAGGAAGATCGAGGCGAGCTCGTTCATGCCCGGCGTCGTGAACATGACCGCACCCTCGATGTCCGCCGGGGCGGCACCACCGGCGAGCGCCGCAGCAGCGGCACCGGCGGCAGCCCCGAGGCCGCGTGCGTCCTTCCAGACGGAGACCGACTGGGTGCCGAGCGCGACGCGGTTGAGGGCGGCCTTGTCACCGTCCTGGCCGGAGACCGGGACCGAGCCCGCGAGGCCCTGGGCCTCGAGCGCCGCGATCACGCCACCCGCCATGCCGTCGTTCTCGGAGAGAACGGCGTCGATCTCGTTGTTGTTCGCGGTGAGGCACTGCTCCATGCTCGCCTGCGCGTTCGCCGGATCCCAGTTGTCCGTGTACGACTCGCAGACGATGTTGATCTTGCCGTCGGCGACCGCCTGGCCGATGACCTCCTCCATCCCCGCGCGGAGGAAGTCGGAGTTGGCGTCCGTCTGGCTGCCCTTGATGATCGCGTAGTTGCCCTCGGGGACGAGACCGTAGATCGTCTCGGCCATGATCCGCCCGACACCCTTGTTGTCGAACGTGATGTAGAGGACGCCGGGGGTCTCGATGAGGCGGTCATAGGCGATGACCGGGATCCCCTGGTCGAGCGCGCTCTGGACCGCCGGCTGGATGGCGGTGCCGTCCTGCGCGAGGATGATCAGCGCGTCCGCACCCTGCGAGATGAGGTTCTCGACGTCGGCGAGCTGCTGGTCCGCGGAGGACGCGGCGTCCGTCGAGATGTACTTCGCGCCGGCGGCCTCGAGGGCGCCCTGGATCGCGGGGGCGTCCCACAGGCCCCAGCGCTCCTCCTGGAAGTTGTTCCACGAGACGCCCACGACGAGCTCGTCGTCCTGCGCCATCACGGCGCCGGTCGAGAGCATGCTCGCGGCGACGACCGCGGTCGCGCCGATGGCCGCCAGGCCACGCTTGAGCTGCATTCCGGTACTCCTCCTGCGGCGACGCCGCCGCGGTTCGGACCGCTCCGGCCACACTTCGGCCGGTCGGCGGGCATCTGGGGAGGCTACCGACACGTGTCCGGGGTGTCAACAGGTGCCCCTGCCGCTCCCGGGTGCGCCCACTCCTCCCTGTCTCGCTCTTCGTCCGGCACGCCCGTACGGATGGCGTGCGCGCAGGCGGTCGCTCAGCCCCGTCGGACGAGGGCCCGTCCGGGGTCGAGGAGGAAGGGCGGCAGCCAGCCTGCGATATTCGAGAGCGGCAGCGTGTCCGGGTGGAGCGCGACCCCGAGCGTGTCGCGGAGGAAGGCGCGCCGGATGCCGATCCGCTGCCACATCGCCGGGAAGCGCTGGGCGAGCTCCGCGCGGAGCGCCGCATCCGCGATCGCGAAGCCGTCCTCGATGTTGCTCGTGAACCAGGGGGTCCCGGTGGCGGGGATGATGTCCACCTGGATCGCCATCCCGGAGCGGAGCGGGACCGTCGAGCCCGGGGCGATCGGGGAGGCGACCCACTCGTCGAGATGGAGCAGGTGGCCCGGGTTCAGGAAGAGCCCGAAGAACGGGTCGCCGATCCTCTCCTGCACGATCGCGTCGAGCGTGCCGCCCGGGACGCCGACGCGGAGGGCGGACATCCATGTCGTCGCCGCGTCCCAGTACGGGATCGCGAGGCGCTCGAGGTAGTCCTCCACCCCTGCGGGCAGCTCGGCCGCGTCCCGCACGAGCCAGCCCGCCCGGCAGGTCAGCGCGCCCCAGATGCCGTACGCGGTCGTGAAGGGGTCGCCTGCCTCCATCGGCCGGTCGCCCGGGCTGAGCATCCCGAAGCGCGCCCGCGGCCCCGCGGTGAGCATCAGGTGGCAGGAGAGCGGCATGCCGTTCCAGCCGAGCAGCGCGACCGCATCACGCTCCCGGAGGCCCGGACGCAGGCCGTGGATCAGCCGCTTCACGCCCTCGGAGACGTGGCACGCGGCCCACTCGAAGGCGGCGAGCTGCTCCGGCTCGTTGATCGTGCGCAGGCCGTCCGTGGGCGACACGAGCAGGTCGTTCGCGTTCTCCACGCGGCCGCCCGGCCCCGCCGCCGCGTGGAGCATCGTCGCGACCCAGGCGGGGATCTCCAGCCACGACCGGTCCGCATACGGCTTCCAGCCGATGACACCGATGCGGCTCCCGGCCCCGAAGCCCTCGGCCGCGAGGATGCGCGGCAGCGGCTCCGAGCGGTCGCGCGGCTGGTCCGGGAGCGAGAGGTCCTGGAGGAGGATCCGGCGCATCGGCAGCGGCGCGGCGGGCACCATGCCCCAGCACTCGTTGCCCACGAGAAGCGCCGGATCGCTCGCATCGTCCGTGCGCACGAGGAGCACGGCCTCCTCGAAGCGCGGATCGAAGCCGCTCAGCCAGGCGAGGCTCGCGCTGTGCTCGCGGTCGGCCCAGAGGAAGAGCCGGTCGTAGCCGCGCGCGCGGGCCGCCGCGCGGAGCCGGGCGAGGCGGTCGGCGAAGAGCGACGGCGGCAGGACGGGCTCGGCGTCCGGGACCCCGGGCTCCGGGAGCGTGACGGGGGCGAGCACGATCGAGGTCATCCGTTCCCTCCGGTGGTGCCCGCGGCGGCGCCGTCGGGCGGGGTCCAGGCGAGCGGCGCGTCCGCGCCCTGCAGGATCACGGAGCGGCTGCCGGCCGTGAGCGGGAGCCACGGTCCGGTCGTGCCGTCCGGCCACGTGACGCGGATCTCCGCGCTCGGTGACGCCCCGATGCCGAGGTGGATCGGCCCCGCTGCGCCGCTCGCGTGCCCGCCGCCGACGGTCACCTCGCGGACCTGCGTCCGGCCGTCCGTGCGCAGCTCGATCCAGGCGCCGACCGCGCCCGTGTTCGGGGCCGGCTGCCGGAGCTCCACCGCGACCCAGCCGCCCGGCGCCACCGGCGCGTCCGCGGTCCCCGTGCCGATCCCCCGCCAGATGCGCACCGGCCGTCGGCGATGGACGACGACGAGGTCGAGGAGCCCGTCCGCATCGAGGTCCGTGACGACGGCACCGCGCGCCCGGTCGAAGCTCGCGAGGCCGGTGGCGCGGCCGGGGCGGAGGAAGGTCCCGTCCGGGCGGCCCACGAGGATCTCGCTCGGGTCGCGCAGCGCGTAGCCCTCCTGGGCCTCCACGTTCCCCTTGGCGATGAACAGGTCCGGCCACGTGTCGTTGTTCATGTCCGCGAACTCCGCGTGCCAGGCGGTCGAGGGGAGGGCATCGCCGCCGAAGGCCGGCTGCGTCGCGGTCGCCCCCGTCGCGAAGGCGATGTCGTCGTAGACGGGGCCGTCCGCGTCCGGTGCGAGCACCTGGAGGCGGTTGTCGCCCTGGCTCGTGAGGAAGTAGTCGGGCCGGCCGTCGCCGGTCACGTCCGCGCTCGCGATGCCCATGCCCCAGATGACGACCGGCCGCCATCCGTCCGCGGCGGACCAGGGGATCACGGGCTCGCCCGGCGCGAAGCGGAAGAGCTGCTCCTGCCCACCCGGCGCATAGTGGCGGTCGTTGCTCACGCGCAGGTCGCGCCGCCCGGTCCGCGACCAGTCGGAGAAGAGCATGGACAGGGCGCAGAAGCCCGGCGCGAGGAGGAGCGGCTCCCCGTAGCGCGCACCCGTGGGGTCCGGGCGCACGAGCCGGTGCGGGGCGCAGGCGCCGATCCGGCGGCTCGGGTCCGTCCGGTCCACGTACGACCCGAAGGCGAGGACCGGGAGCATCTCGCCCGGCCGCCACGTCGCGCTGAAGGCGGTCGTCCAGAGGTCGTCCGCGCCGAGGCCCCAGTCCGCGTTCGCCCGGGCGAAGCGGCAGCCGCCGAGGCCGCGGAGGAGGAGGTCCTCACCGAGCCGGAGGATCACGAGGTCGAGGATCCCGTCCCCGTCGATCTCCAGCGGATAGGCGCCGGTCGCCGCGCGCACTTCCGCGGCCGGCGCATCCAGCCGGGAGAACCGGATCGGCCCGCCCGGCGCGCTGCCGTTCCCCCAGAGCGACGCCGGCCGTTCGCCGCCCGCGAGCCAGAGCTCGGGCAGCCCGTCGCCGGAGCAGTCGAAGGCGGCCACGCCGCCGCCGACGAAGTACTCCCATTCCCCGTCGTAGACGTGGCGGACGCCCGCGCTCCGCGTCACCTCGGCGAAGCGCGGCACGACCGGCTCGGCGTCC
>JBJTJV010000263.1:0-5229 GCA_046352645.1 Chloroflexota bacterium
GGCGCGGGCGACGCGAGCGGGTCCGCCGACGGCACGGGCGATGCGAACGGGTCGGGGGACGACAGGGGCGACGGCAGCGGCGCGAGGGACGCGACCGGGGCCGCGCTCGCGAGCGGATCCGCCGACGGGGCCGGGGACGCGAGCGGGTCGGGCGAGGGCAGCGGCGACGCGACGGGCGTCTCCGTCCCCGGGCAGACGACGGGCGGCGGCGACGCGAGCGGGTCGGGCGCCGGCGAGGCGTCCTGCGCGGAGACCGCGCCCGCGGGGAGCAGGAGGAGGGCCGCGAGGAGGATCGGGAGGCGCGGTGCGCGCGCCGGGCGCTGCGCGGTCACATCATCACCAGGCCGCCGTCGACGGCGAGGACCTGCCCGGTGATGTAGGCGGCCTCGTCGGAGACGAGGAAGGCGACCGCATCGGCGATCTCGTCGGGGGTGCCGAAGCGGCCGAGCGGCGTCCGCTTGAGCAGCTCGTCGGTCAGCTCGGCCGGCAGCACCGCGGTGAGGTCCGTGGTGATGAAGCCGGGCGCGATGGCGTTCACGGTGATCCCCCGGCTGGCGAGCTCGCGGGCGGTCGCCTTCGTGAGGCCGATGAGGCCCGCCTTCGCCGCGGAGTAGTTCGCCTGGCCCATCTGGCCGGCCTGGCCGGAGACGCTCGTGATGTTCACGATCCGGCCGCCGCGGGCCTTGAGCATGGGGCGCGTGACCGCCTTCGTGGCGTAGAAGGCCCCCGAGAGGTTCGTGTCGATGACCTCCCGCCATGCGTCGATCCCCATGCGCATGATCAGGTCGTCGCGGGTGATGCCCGCGTTGTTCACGAGGATGTCCACCTTGCCGAAGGCGGCGAGCGCCTCCTTCACGAGCGCGTCGGCCGCCTCGGGGTCCGCGACGTCCGCGGCGATCGCGAGGGCACGCCTGCCGAGCTCCTCGATCCGGGCGCGCGTCTCCGCGGCAGCCTCGGCGTTGCCGCGGTAGGTGAAGCAGACGTCCGCGCCCTGGCGCGCAAGGCGGATGGCGATCGCGCGGCCGAGCCCGCGCGAGCCGCCCGTGACGATCGCGCTCCGGCCGGTGAGGTCGAGCATCGGACGAGGTCCTCCTGGTGGCATGCGCCGACGGCGCGGGGTGGCTAGACGGTAGCGGGAACGTCGAGGATCGCGCGGAGCGGGACGGGGACGGGATCCTCCGCGCTCCCGGCCCGCGGCGGGTCGAGCAGGCGCACCGGGGCGATGCCGGCCGCGCGCATCGCAGCGGCGGGATCCGCGGTCCACTCGAGCGCCACCGCACCGCTCGTGTAGCCGGCGCCGAATGCGACGAGCACGAGCCGGTCTCCGGGCGCGACGCGGCCGGTCGCGACCGCCTCCGCGAGCGCGATCCCGACCGACGCCGCGGACGTGTTGCCGTAGCGGTCGAGGTTCACGAAGACGCGCTCCATGGGGAATCCGAGCGACTTCGCGACCGCATCGATGATCCGCGCGTTGGCCTGGTGCGGGATGACGAGGTCCACGTCCGCGGGCGTCCAGCCCGCCCGCTCGATCGCCGCGAGCGCGGAGGCCGCGAGCGTCCGCGTGGCGTAGCGGTAGGTCTCCCGGCCGTCCATCCGGATGGCGTGGTCGCCGCCCGCGAGCGTCGCGGCCGACGCAGGACGTCGGACCCCGCCCGCAGGGATCCAGAGCAGCTCGCAGCCGCTTGGGTCTGCGGTGAGCTCCAGCCCCGCCATCCCGCCGCCGGGCGCGTCCGAGGCGGAGAGGACGACGGCGCCCGCACCATCGCCGAAGAGGACGCAGGTGTTCCGGTCCGTGAAGTCCGTGACGCGCGAGAGGACCTCCGCGCCGACGACGAGCGCGTGGCGCGCGCCCCCCGACCGGACGAACGCATCCGCGGTCGCGTACGCGTACGCGAAGCCGGAGCAGGCCGCGGCGACATCGAAGGCCGCCGCCTTCCGGTTGCCCACGAGGTCCTTCACGAGGATCGCGGTCGCGGGCATCGGGTAGTCCGGGGTGAGCGTGGCGACGATGATGAGGTCGATCTCCGCGGGATCGAGGCCCGCGGTCGCGATCGCGCGCAGGCCCGCGGTCGCGGCGAGGGTCGCGGTCGTCTCGTCGCGCCCGGCGATGCGCCGCTCGCGGATCCCCGTCCGCGCGGCGATCCACTCGTCCGAGGTCTCGACAAGGCGCTCGAGGTCGCCGTTCGTGAGGACCGTCTCGGGTGCGTGGGCGCCCCAGCCGGAGATCCGGACGCTCCGCGGAGGCGTCACGAAGGCTCGACCTCGATGAGGACCTGCTTCGCCTTCACGAGCGCCCCGTTCTCCGCGGCGATCCGGCGGACCGTGCCGCTGACGTCGCTCTTGATCTCGTTGAACAGCTTCATCGCCTCGATGAGGCCGATCACCTGGCCCGCGCTGACGTGCCCGCCGACGGTGACGTAGGGGGCGGCCCCGGGCGACGGGGCGCCGTAGTAGACGCCGGTGAGCGGCGCGCTCACCGCGTGGAACCCGCTCGGCGCGGCCGGGAGCGCACCGGTGGCAAGGACGAGCGGCGCGACCGCGGACGGCCGACGGAGCGTCAGCGTGGTGCCGCCCGCCTCCACCTCGATCTCCACGAGCGCGGAGCTGTCGAGCAGCCGCTCGAGGCGGTCGACGAGCGCGATGAGCCGGGCGAGCTCGGCGTTCTCCGGGGCCATCAGGCCGCCCAACGCCGGTAGACGAGCGCGGCGTTCTGGCCGCCGAAGCCGAAGGCGTTCACGAGCACGGTGTCCACCTGCCGGCTGCGCGCGACGTGCGGCGTGCAGTCGAGGTCGCCGATCGCGGGCTCCGGGTCCGTGAGGTTGAGCGTGGGCGGGACGCGGCCGTCGCGGATCGCGAGGAGCGCCGCCACGGATGCGATGGCGCCCGCCGCCCCGAGCGTATGCCCGAGCGCGCTCTTGAGCGCGCCGATCGAGACCGCCGGACCATGGTCGCCGAGCAGCGTCCGGATCGCCGCGAGCTCCTCCATGTCACCGCCGGGCGTGCTCGTCGCGTGGGCCGAGACGTGGTCGATGGCCGACGCCTCCAGCCCCGCCTTGACGAGCGCGCGCCGGGCGGCACGCAGGGCGCCTGCGCCACCGGGTGCAGGCAGGGTGATGTGGCTTGCGTCCGCGCTCGCCGCGTAGCCGCGCAGCTCGCCGAGGATCCGCGCGCCGCGCGCCTGCGCCCGACCCGCCTCCTCGAGGACGAGCGCCGCGGCCCCCTCCGCGAGCACGAACCCGTCCCGGCCGCGGTCCCACGGCCGGGAGGCCGCCTGCGGGTCGTCGTTGCGGGTGGAGAGGGCGCGCATGGCGGCGAAGCCTCCGAGGGTCGCCTCGTAGACCGTCGCCTCCGCGCCGCCCGCGAGCATCATCTCCGCGTCGCCGCGGATGATCATCTCGGCCGCCTCGCCGATCGCATGCCCACCGCTCGCGCAGGCGGAGACCGCGGCGAAGTTCGGGCCCATGCAGTTGAAGCGCATCGCGGCCACGCCCGAGGCGATGTTCCCGATCGCGGCCGGGATGAAGAAGGGGCTGAGGCGATCCGGGCCGCGGGTCGCGTTGAGCGAGATCTGCTCGATGAGGGTGCCCGATCCGCCGAGCCCGGAGCCGATGACGATGCCGGTGACGAGCGCGTCGTCCTCCGGCAGGCGGTCCGGCAGGCCCGCATCGCCGAGCGCCTCCGCGATCGCGACGAGAGCCATCTGCGTCGTGCGGTCGTTGCGCTTGATCTCCTTGCGGTCCATCACGCCCGACGGGTCGAAGTCGTGGACCTCGCCCGCGATCCGGCTGTCCAGGCGCGCGGGGTCGAAGCTCGTGATCGGGCCGACCCCGGAGCGACCCGCGAGGAGCGCCTCCCAGGTGGCGGGGGCCGTGGCGCCGAGCGGTGTGACGGCGCCGATCCCGGTGACGACGACCCGGCGCCTGTCGCTCATCGCACGAACCTCCCCGTTCGGATCGTCGCCGCCCGATAGGCGTCGCCCGGCAGGCCGCGCGCGCTCACCGCGTCCGCGACCTTCTGCGCATCGTAGGCGACCCGGTGGAGGACGGCGTCCGGCTCGCCCGCGTCGTCGATCGTGAGCATCGCCCAGCCGGCGCCGGGGTCGCCATCGAAGGAGAAGCCGCAGGCGCCCGGGTTCACGATGAGCCGGCGGCCGAGCTCGCGGACCTCGGCGATGTGCGTGTGCCCGCACGCGATGACGCGCGCATCCGTGCGCGTGACGCGCTCGACGGTGGTCGAGGGATCGAGGTCCGCGGGGAGGCCCGCGGTCTGGCTGCCGGGCGACGCGTGGCAGAGGAGGACGAGCGTCGTGCCGGCCCAGAGCCGCCGCTCGGCGGGGAGCCGGCGCACGAAGTCGAGCTCCGCGTCCGTGAGCTGGTCATGGGCCCACTCCGCGGCGGCGCGCTGGGCCGGGGAGACCTCGTCGAGCCAGGGGAAGGCCGCGGCGTAGTCGGCGTCGACGACGGCGACGTCCGTGTTCCCTGCGATGACCAGCGCACCCGCCCGGTCGAGCGCCGCGACGCGGGCGACGACCTCGGCCGGCGCGGGACCGTTCATGAGCAGGTCGCCGGTGATCATCAGCCGGTCCGGGTGGTGGCTCTCGATGTCCATGAGCGCGGCGTCGAGCGCCGCGACGTTGCCGTGGATGTCGCCGAGGATCGCGATCCGGGTGGCCATCAGCGGACGGCCCCGTCCGGCGGGATGATGTAGCTGATGAGCGCCTCGCAGGCCGTCTCCCCGTCCACGGAGGCGACCGCTCGCGCGCGCCCCATCCGCCGCCCGAGCTTCTCCATGGTCACCTCGAGGACGAGGCGGTCACCCGGCTGGACGAGCCGCTTGAAGCGGCACTCGTCGATCGCCGCGAACAGGCCGAGCTTGTCGCCCATGCCGTCCGTCCGCGCCACGTAGACCGCCATCGTCTGGGCGAGCGCCTCGATCTGGAGGACGCCGGGCATGATCGGCAGCTCGGGGAAGTGCCCCTGGAAGAACCACTCGGACGCGGTGACACCCTTCTCGCCGCGGATGTAGCCGCGCTCCCGATCCTCGGCGACGATCCGGTCGACGAGGAGCAGGGGCCAGCGATGCGGGATGAGTCGGGCGATCTCGGCCGTCGTCAGGAGGACGGGGCCGTCCGCTGATGGCCACCCGGATCGCGATCCTCGGCGACATCCACGGCAACGTCGCGGCGCTCGACGCCGCGCTCATGGACATCGAGAGCCACCACCCGGACCG
>JBJTJV010000028.1:0-4880 GCA_046352645.1 Chloroflexota bacterium
GGGGAGCGCTCGTCATCGGCGGCGGGGTGCCTCGCGGGTGGGATCCGGTCGCTGCGCAGCGAGGGCCCGTGGGCGGGGGGCCGGACCTGCCGCCGTATACTGCCCGACGATGCCAGCCGTCGCCGTGAAGACCGGATTCCAGGCGCGGGGACCTCGCGGGTCCCGCCCGGCGCCCGGCCGTCCGTCCGCGCGGGACGCCGGCGCCATGTCCGGCCTGCGATGAGCGCACCCGTGTCCCGCCGCCGCCTCGCGGGCCTCGTCGCCTGCCTCGTCGCGCTGATCGGCGCGCCCGCAGCGGCGTACGGCCCGGCTCCCGTCTACCAGGTCGCCGTCGCGGGGCCGTCGCGGAGCGTCCCCTGCGGGACCAGCGTGGACCTCACCGCGACGATCGTCATCGCGGAGACGGGTGACCCGGTGCGCCGCCAGCTCGTCCGCTGGAGCCTCGCGGACGGCGTGCCCGGCGACCGGCTCGCCGCCGAGCGGACCCAGACCGGGTCCGGCGGCACGACCGCGAACACGCTGGTGCTCGCATCCGCCGGCGGCACGCGCCGGGTGCGCGCCGTCGCCGCGGGATCGGCGGGCACCGTGCTCGTCCGGGTCCGGTGCGCGGCCCCCCCGGCGACCCCCGTGCCGACCCCCGTCCCGACCCGCCGGCCCCGCGCGACCCGGGCGCCCGAGCGCACCGTCCTCACCATCGGCGTGCGCACGCCGGAGCTCGCGGGGGCGGCGCCGTTCCTCGCGGCGACGGCACTCGGGCACGCACGCGACGCGGGTCTCGCGGAGATCCGTCTCGTCCCAGCGCCCGACGGGCTCGCCGCGCTCGGCGCCGGGACCGTGGATGCGGCGGTCGTGCCGCTCGGGGACGCCCTGGCCGCGATCGCGCGCGGGGTCCCCGTCCGGATCCTCGCGGGCTTCCGCAGCAGGACGCCGGTCCTCGTCGCCGCGGCGCCCGGCATCGCCGCGGCGGAGGCGATCGGGGATCGTCCCGTCGTGCTCGGCGCGGATGCCGCCGCGTCCGCGGTCGTGGCGGCCGCGCTCGCCGAGGTCGGCTGGGGTGCGGCCGCGGCCGCGGCGCGCGCGGAGCCCGCGGGCGGGCCGGAGACCTGGGCCGCGGCGCTCATCGCCGGGGGCCTGGCCCTCGCCCCCGTCCGCGACCGCGACCGCCTCGCGCTGGCACGTGCCGGCGCGCGCGTCGTCGTGGACCGGCAGGACTTCGGGGGCGACGTCCTCGTCGTGCCCGCGTCGCTGCTCGCCGCGGCGCCCCGGACGATCGCCGCGCTCCTCGACGCGTACCTCGCGGGGCTCGGCGCGCTCCCCGATCCCCGGAACGACGGTGCGCTGACGGACGCCGCCCGGGCCGCCGGCATCGACGTCGGCGACGACGTCATCGCGGGCTGGCCGACGGAGATCGAGACCTTCCGCGCCTTCGATGGCGGCCTCGGCGAGCCGGACGACGCAGGCGGGCTCGGCGAGCTCGGGGCGTGGGCGGCGACGAATCTCCCCGCGGCGGTCCCGCTCGTCGATGCGCTCGCGCTCGCGCCCCTCCACGCGGCCCAGGATCGCGCCGGCCTTGCCCGCAACCCCGACCTCGCCTCGCGCGTCCCGCTCCCGGACGGGCCGATCACCCTCGCAGTCCCCGCCGACGACCCGGGTGCGGCGCTCGCCGCGGTCCTCGCGCGCGGCGCGGGCCCCGACCCCGTGGCGATCGCCCTCACCCTGGTCGCGGACCCGGCGGCGGCGGTGCGCGATGGGGACGCGGACCTCGGCGTGGTGCCCGTGACGGCGCTCGTGCCGGGCTCCGGCGTGGTCGCGATCGCCGGCTGGGCCGACGCGGACGCTGCGGCACCGGCCGCCGTCCTCGTCGCCCGCGATCCGGTGCCCGAGGGCACCACGATCGCGCTCGCCGCGCTGCTCCGGGGCGTGGCGGCGCTCGGGCGCGAGGATGCCGCCGCACGCGCCGTCGCGGCGGCCGGCGACCCACCGCGGCCGCCGCTGGACGCGCTCCGCGTCGCACGCGCCGGGCGCCGGGACGGGGCGCTGCCGGCCGGGCTCCCGGACGGCTCGGCCGACCCGTCCGTGCTCGCGGGCGCCGCCGCGCTCCTCGGGCTCGCGCCCGGTATCGTGCCCTGATGCGCACCCCCGTCCGGGGCATGGCCCTGGCCCTCCTCCTCGTCCTCGTCGGCGCCGTCCCGGGCCTCGCGGCCACCCCGCCGCGCGCCGTCGGCATGGGCATCGCGCGCATCGACAGCCGGAACCTCGCCGCCATCGACGCCCTGACCGCGGAGACCGGTGGCCACCCGCCGGCGATCTGGACGCTCTGGGTGCAGTGGGGCGGTGTGGACCCCGCGTTCCCGCCGACCGACCTGATGGACGGCATCGTGGAGCGCGGCGCGGTCCCAATGATCAACTGGGAGCCGGTCGATCCGCGCGCGGAGGAGAGCCCGCGCTTCCGGTACCGGCGGATCGCCGCGGGCGTCTGGGACGACTACATCCGCGCGTTCGCCCGCGACGCGGCCGCCTGGGGAGGACCCGTCTACCTGCGCTTCGCCCACGAGATGAACGGCAGCTGGTTCCCGTGGGGCATGGGCCGCTTCGACAACACGGCTGCGCGGTTCCGCGCCGCCTGGCGACGGGTCCACGGCATCTTCCGCGCGGAGGGCGCCACGAACGTCCGCTTCCTCTGGAGCCCCTATCGCGTCTGCCCGTGGTGCGCCGCGTACGAGCCGCTCTACCCCGGCGACCGCTACGTGGATGCGACGAGCTTCAGCGCCTTCAACTGGAACAACGCGTGGCTCCCGTGGCGGCCCATGGCGGAGCTGTACGCCTCGAGCGTCCGGGCGCTCCGGGCCGTCGCGCCGCGCAAGCCGATCATCGTGGCGGAGACCGGGAGCGCGGACGCGCTGACCGGGAAGGCCGGCTGGATCGCCCAGGGCTACCCGGCGGTGCGGGCGCAGTTCCCGCGGATCATCGCGATCGTCTGGTTCGACGTCCGGATGCCGACGCACCCGGACTGGCGCCTCAGCCAGCCGCCGGAGGCGCTTGCCGCGTACGCCGCGATCGCTGCCCAGCCGGAGTTCCAGCGCGACCTGCGCGACTGACCCCCCGGCACGCGACGCACCCGCGGGGTCCCGCGGCGGTGCGGGGCGGCACCGGCTCCCGGGCGCGTCCGGGGTCGGATGGTTCCACTGTCAGGCACGGCATGGTACTTTTGTCCCATACCGCGCTCATGCGCCGGGTGGGGGCCGTGTCCGGTCCTCCGGTGGGGCGGTGCACAGTGGAGGCGACTCGGACCATGACGGACAGGCGCACGACGACATTCCGGGGGCGCGCCCTCCGGGCGTCGCTCCTCGCGGGGGGAGCGATCCTCGCATTCGCGGGTGCGGCATTCGCCGACGCACCGGTCGCGACCTCGATCGACGTGGACGTGGACGGCATGACCGTCACCGTCTCGGGCGACTGGGCGTGGCAGGAGAAGCAGGACCCCTGCGGCCCGGGCACGAGCACGAACCGCGCGGTCGGCTGGGCGGCGGACTGGGGCGACGGCTGGGACGGCAACTTCGTCCAGAGCAAGGGTGCCCCCAAGGGCACCGGCTACCACATGGGTGGCCCCGACGACAACCTCGTGAGCGTCTCGGATGCGAACGACGGCCGCGGTGACTGCGGTGCGGCCGCCCCGATCCCGCTGAGACACAACGACGGACCTGGCGTCGTTGGGACCTGGGGCCCGATCAGCCACACGTACGCCGCGCCCGGCACCTACGAGATCTGCGTCGTCACGTACGACGTCCGTTACTACGGCAGCGGTGAGAACCTCCGCCTCAAGGACGCAAAGCAGCTCGTCGCGGGTGGTCGCGACCACAACCGTGACAACTCGGCCGAGAAGGAGTACCTGGACAGCGGCCTCCAGTGCGCCGGTGCCGGCACGCCGGTCATCGTGGAGATCGCGGAACCGGTCCTCGAGCTCGTGAAGAAGGCGACGGAGCCCGAGTTCACGCCGCTCGCAGGGTCCACCGTGGCCTACCGCTTCCGCGTCAAGAACGTCGGCGACGGCCCGACGACGAGCCCGATCACGATCGACGACCCGATGGTCCCGAACGCCACCTGCCCCGACCTCTCGACGGTCGGCGACGAGGACGCGGACCTCGACCCGGGCGAGACGATCGTGTGCACCGGCCCCTACGCGGTGACCGAGGGCGACATCATCGCGGGTTCCATCGAGAACACCGCGATCGCCCGCTCGGGCCCCGTCGCCTCCGAGCCGAGCTCGGTCACCGTGATCGAGGCGCCGACGATCCAGCTGCTCCTCGACGAGAGCGGCTCGATCGCGAGCCGTGCCGGTGCGACGATCCGCGCGTACAACGCGATCCTCGACCGCTGGCGCGACCGGCACCCGATGGCCGTCTACGGCCTCACGCTCTTCAGCTCGGAGATCTACGAGCACCGCTACGACGGGCTGCCCATCGCCGACGTCCCGTACCTCAACGCTCGCACCTTCGTGCCCGAGGGGTACACGCCCCTCTACGACGCGACCGTCCGCGCGATCCGGGATCTCGCCGACCGAGGGCCGGCCAGCCGCGTGATCTTCTACATCTTCACCGATGGTGAGGACAACGCGAGCAAGAACCAGACCGCGGAGAGCACGGCAGCGGTCATCCGCCGCCACGAGGTCCGCCGCGGCTGGACGTTCCGCTACCGCGGCGCCGCCCTCGCGACGATCTCGGAGGCGGTCGCCCGCCTCCGCTGATCCCGGTCTCCGGGGGCGCGCGGCGCCCCCGGGGTACCTTGCACGTCCACGGCATCGGGCCGGGCCGTCGGGCCCGGGGCGTTCGGGTATCCGGGGGGGTGGGGGGGGGGGCGGCGGGCCGGGGAGCGGGCGGGGG
>JBJTJV010000264.1:0-2657 GCA_046352645.1 Chloroflexota bacterium
CTAGCCGCCGCCGGGTACGCGGAGCCGCCGACGACGTGGTCCGCGCTTCTCGAACAGGCCCGTGCCCTGCGGGCGTCGGGCACGGATCCGCATCCGGTCGCGTTCGCGCCGATCGAGTGGACCTGGGCGATGCTCGCGGCCTCGCTCGGCGATCCGATCGTGGACACGGTGGGTCGCCCGACCTTCGCGGAGCCGGACGCTCCCGGGCGCGCGGCGATGGGGCTCCTGCTCACGATGCTCCGCGAGGAGCTCATCGCGCCGGAGATCCGCGACGAGGAGGAGACGCAGCACAGCTGGTTCTGGGGCGGACGGGGCACCTTCCACCAGGGCTGGGCGGGATCGCTCCCCGCTGCGCGCCATCCGTCGGGTGGCCGCGGGGACGCGGTCACGTACCTGACGCTGCCGGACACCGGACGGACGGTGGGCGTCCCGCGCGGGTTCGCGATCCCCGCGGGCGCGCCGGACCCGGAAGCCGCCCGAACGTTCCTCGCGTGGATCCTCCGGCCGGAGATCCAGCGCGAGCTCTACCTCGCGACCGGCGTGATCCCGGCACGTCGGTCCGTCACCGAGGCGCTCGTCGCGGAGGGGCGCGTCGCGGACGGGGCCACCCTCCTCGCGCAGCTCGGGAACGTCGGGCGGATGCCCTCGGAGGCCCCCGCCTGGCCTGCGTTGAGCGAGCGGATCGCGGCCGGCATCGCCGATGCCGCGGCCGATGGCACGTCCGCGGACGCGCTCATCGACGCGATCGCCGCCGACTGGGATCGCGTCCCGCCCGCGGCCTGCGCAGCGTAGGCTGGACCGATGCGGATCGTCGGGTTGATGTCGGGGACGAGCGCGGACGGGATCGACGCGGTCCTCGCCCGGGTGGAGGGCGCACCGCCCGCGATCGGCTTCACGGTGGAGGCCGCGGTGATCCTCCCCTTCCCTGCGGACCTGCAGTGGCGGATCCATGCGGCCGGGCGGACGGCCGGGGCGGACGCGGACGCGATCTGCCGGCTGAACGCGGAGCTGGGCGCCTGGTTCGCGGAGGCCGCGCTCGCGGCGATCGCCGCGGCGGGCCGGACGCCGGCGGACGTGGACCTGATCGCCTCCCATGGCCAGACGATCCGCCATTCGGTCGATCCGGACGGCCGCGTCGCCGGGACGCTCCAGATCGGCGAGCCCGCGGTGATCGCCGAGCGGACGGGCGTGACGACGATCTCCGGGTTCCGGACACGCGACGTCGCGGCGGGCGGGCAGGGAGCGCCGCTCGTGAGCATGCTCGACTGGCTCCTGCTGCGCGACGCCACGCGGCGTCGGGCCGTGCTGAACATCGGCGGCATCGGCAACGTGACCATCCTCCCTGCGCTCGACGACCCGGCCGGTCGGCCGATCGCCTTCGACACGGGCCCCGGGAATGCGCTCACGGATGCGCTCGTGACGGCGCTGAGCGCGGGAGCCGAGCGGTACGACGCGGACGGGCGGCGCGCGCTTGCGGGGCGCGTGGACGAGGCGTGGCTCGCCGAGCTGCTGGCGGACCCGTGGTGCGCCGCGCCGCCGCCGCGCACGACGGGGCGCGAGCGTTTCGGCCCGGAGCTCGCCGACCGGCTGCTCCGGGCGGGGCGCAGGCGCGGCCTCGGGGAGGTGGAGATCGTGGCCACGGTCACGGCCCTCACCCCGGCCGCGGTCGCGGATGGCTGCCGGCGGTTCGCGCCCGGGCCGGTCGGCGAGGTGATCGTCTCCGGGGGCGGGGCGCGCAACCCGGCGATGATGGCGGGCCTGCGCGACCGGTTCCCGCCCGGGACGAGCGTCCACCCGATCGAGCGGCTGGGGATCGCGAGCGAGCAGAAGGAGGCGCTCGCCTTTGCGGTGATCGCGCACGAGACCTGGCACGCGCGCCCCTGGAGCGTGCCCGAGCTGACCGGTGTCCGCCACCCCGTGATCCTCGGCAGCATCACGCCCGGCGCGAACCTCGCCGCGCTCGTCCGCCGCACGTGGTGCGGCCCCGGCTGACCCGGGAGCTGCACGAACCGGGCAGCGGCGGCAGGGGGAGTGGCGCGATCACGGACGCGCGGCCGCTGCTCCGGGCTCGCGCCCCTGCCGCGGTCGCGCGGCGGCCCACGCCCGCCCCCACGCCCGCGGTCAGGCCTCGGGCTCCCACCGAGTGCCGCTCGGCCCGGGAAATGGCTCCCGTCCCCTGTCAGAATGCCGACGGGGCGCGGCACGGGGCTGCGCCCATCGCCATCGAAGGGAGACAGATGACCGCACGGTCGAAGGCGCTCCGCGCCGCGCTCGCAGCCGCGCTCGCAGCCGCGCTCGTCCTGCCCGGCGCCGCGGTGCTCGGGCAGGGCACGACGATCTCGTTCCTCACGCCGTACTTCGGCGCACCCCCGGACCAGGCCCTCCTCGACGCCTTCCAGGCGGAGACGGGAATCACCGTCGATATCCAGTCGGTCGAGGAGACCGACCTCTACAGCCGCGTCCAGGTGGCCGCCGGCTCCGGCACCCCCGCCGCGGACGTCATCTTCCTCTCGAGCGAGGCGCCCTCGTACATCGTCGCGAGGAAATTGGAGACGGGGACCCCGTACAGCTGCCCGTCCATCGTCCAGAAGTCGGTCTTCGTGAAGTCCGAGAAGTCCACGTCCGCCATCAGGTCGTTGAGCGGCATCATGTTGCCG
>JBJTJV010000265.1:0-3967 GCA_046352645.1 Chloroflexota bacterium
GGTGCGAACCATCCGAGCGGGTCGCCGGTCAGCAGGAGCGTGCCGAGGCCCATGCACCAGTTCGCGAGGTAGTCCGCGAGCGCCGGATCCGGGACCCGCTCGCGGACGACCGCCTGCGCCCAGCGGAAGGCGAGCACCTGGTAGACGGCGGCTCCCGCCGAATCGGTCCGTGACTCTCCGTCCCACGTTCGCAGCAGCTCGACGAGCGGCTCCGTCGCGGCATCCGCGACCGGCGCGAAGAGCGCGATGACATCCGGCAGCGTCGCGTCCGCCCGGAGCGAGCGGACATCCGCGTGCATCCGCGACATGTCCGCGATCCCGAGCGCGCCGCCCCCGGGCGCGCGCGCCTCGATCAACCGGCCGATCCGGCGCTGCCGATACCCCTCGTCCCATGTCCCGGAGAACGGGTAGGGGTAGTCGTCCGGCGCAGGGCGGTTGTTCGCCGAGGCAAGCCATCCCTGCGCCGGCGATACCGCCCGCGGCATCCCGTCCGGTGGGATCGTGCCGAGCCACGCATGCGCCGGGTCCCAGCCTGGCCGGTAGGTACGCCACGGGATCGCGCGGAGCGGGATCCGTCCCGTGGCGAGGTAGCCGATCTCCCCGTCCGCATCCCCGAGGACGAGGCTGAACGTCGGCACGAGCCAGCCATCGCAGGCGGCGAACGCCGCCCGCACGTCCTGCGCGCGACCGAGGCGCAGGAGCGCCGCGGTCCAGTCGCATACCTCGGTCCCGAGCCAGCGCATGCTGACCGGACCCGTCCCGCGCGCGAGCGGCGGCAGGATCGCGTCCACGAGCGGCCCGTTCCGGGTGCGCACGACCGGGAATGTCAGCGGGTCCCCGTCGCGCACGGCGATCGTCACCTCCGTGATCTCCGCGGGCTCCGCTGCGCCCGCGTACAGGAAGGACGGCGCACCGTCGGGGCCCGGCACGGCACGCTCCGCGTAGAGGTCGCGGAGCGAGCAGATGTTGTTCGTGATCCCCCAGGCGAGCCGGCGGTTCCGCCCGAAGAGCAGGCCCGGCATCCCGAGCAGCCCGGCGCCGACCGCGTCGAACGAGCCACCGTGGAGCCCGACCTCGTGGAAGGACGACCAGGCGAGATACGGCATGTGCGGGTCCGAGCCCAGGAGCGGCTTGCCCGACGCGGAGCGGCTTCCGGCCACGACCCAGTCATTGCTGCCGGTCGGGTCCGCCATCCCGCCACCGACCTGGGCAGCACGATCCCCGATCGGCCACGGACCGCCCGGCGGGGGGTACGGGGCATCCGGGGGCAGGATCGCCGCATCCGCCTCGCGCGTCGCGCGCAGGATCGCATCGCCGAGCGCGTCATCGCCCAGGCTGCGGCGGAGGAGCTCCGGCCCGGCGTACACGTGCGTCCGCCCCGTGAGCTGCCAGCGCCACGCGAGCGCGCAGGCGAGCGCATCCGTCACGTCCCACGGTTCCCACGCTGCGCCGAGGAGCGCGTACTCCACCGGCAGCGTGTCGCTCCCGACACATGCCTGCGCCCACGCGTACACGCCGGTCGCGAACGCCGCGAGCAGCGCCGTCGTCCCGGGGTCGAGGGCCGCACGGTGGCGGGCGAGAACGGCCGGGAAGCCGATCGTGTGTGCGACACGGTCATGCTCGATCCCCTCGGGCCCGAGGAGCGCCGCGAGCGTTCCGTGGCCCTTGCGCCGTTGCATGTCGATCGGGAAGAGGCGGTCCTGCGCCTGCGCGTAGCCGTAGGCGATGAAGAGGTCGCGGTCGTCGTCCGCGAGGATGTGCGGCACGCCGCGGTCGTCGCGGACGATCTCCACCGGCGCACGGAGCCCTGCGATCGCCGGTCGGGCGTCGAGGTCCGGCAGCCGCCGGCGCAGCTCCTCCGTCCACCACGCCGCGAAGGCGGCGCCATCGAGCCCGGACTCCGAGCGGACCGCCGCGAGCGGCATCCCACGGCCGAGGGCGCGAAGGCGGGCGCTGCTCGGATCGGTCACGGGGCTCTCCTCGGGGTTCTGGCTCGCTCTGGGATATCAGATACTAGGACCCTCGGGACCGTCCTGTGCAGCGGAGTGGACAGATGCGGATCGGCTGGGTGAGCGACGAGTACGACCTTGCGATCGCGGATGTCGCGGTGGACGTGGAACGGGCCGGCGAGGTGGTCGCCCAGGTGCGCTCGGGCGCGACCGGTGCGGTCCTCGTCGACCTCCCGCCCGGCGACTACACGATCGCGCTCGCCTGCACGGGCTACGGCGCGAAGCGCGTCCGTGCGACGCTCGGACCGGACCGGCCGCCCCTCCGGATCCGACTGCTCTCCGACGGGCTCACCGGGTTCGTCTGGCCGCGCTGGGCGCGCGCAGGCGAACGCTCCGAGCTCCGCTTCCACGGCACGGAGCCCTACCGCCTCTCCCTCTGGCGCTACGGACGGGAGCCCGAACCCGTCCGCATCCTCGGCTGGTACGACGAGCACGGCCCGCGGGCCGTGATGCAGATCCTCCCCGACGGCGACTTCACGGTGGACGGCGTCCACTGGAACGAGGTCGGCTACGGCGGGAACCCGCACCATTCCTACCGGGTGGAGGCCCCCGCGCGGAGCGGCCTCCACTACATCCATGCCGAGGGTGCGGCGGGCGCCTGGTTCTCCGCTCCCTGGGTCGTCGCGCCGGCCGCCCCGTCGGCACCGACCGCGGTCCTCCTCTCCACCAACACGTGGAACGCGTACAACCTCTTCGGTGGCCGCTCGAACTACGTGAACGCACCCTGCCTGCCCGACCGGCCGGTCGTGAACGCGCGCCAGGACCTCGACCGCTTCGACAGCTCCGCGATGTCCGGCTGGGGCTACCCCGACGCCGCGTACCGGCCGCTCTCCTTCGAGCGACCCGAGCCCGGCAACGTCATCCCGCCCGGCGCCCACGCGGAGGACCCGATCGCGGGCCGCCTCGCCTCCTCGCTCGCCCCCGCCGAGTGGCGCCTCCTCGCATGGCTCGAGCGGGAGGGGTTCGGGTACGACACGTACGCGGACCAGCAGCTCCACGACGGCACTCTCGACCTTGCCGCCTACCGGGTGCTCATCATCTCGGTCCACCCGGAGTACTGGAGCCGCCGCCAGCTCGAGCGGGTGCGCGACTGGGTCGACGCCGGCGGTCGGCTCGTCGTCCTCGGGGGGAACTCGATCAACTGCGAGGTCGTCCCGGCGGAGGACGGGCGCTCGCTCCGCTTCCTCACCCAGCTCACCTCCACCGATGGCGCGCTCGGGATGCCGGACGTGGCCGATCCGGGCGTCTGGTACGACTCCCGCTTCCACCGGACCGCGTTCGCCGAGGCGTCCGTCATCGGCCTTGCCACCACGGAGACCGGGATCATGACCGCGGCCCCATACCGCGTCACCTCCGGCGCCGCCGAGCACTGGGCGTTCGCCGGCACGGGCCTCCACGACGGTGACCTGTTCGGCATCCGTTCGCTCCACGAGCGCTGTCCGGGCGGCGCGTCCGGTCACGAGACGGACAAGCGGACGGCGCAGACGCCCGCGGGCTACCGGCTCCTCGCGAAGGGCACGAACCCCGACGAAGGTGGTGCGGAGCTCGTCGTCCGCGAGGGGATCGGCCCGCGGGGCGGCGCGGTCTTCAACGCCGGGTCGATCACCTGGGTCCCGTCGCTCCTCGTGGACGCGCCGGTCGGCCGGATCACGCGGAACGCGCTCGAACGGTTCCTCGGGACGCGGGACGGGGGCACGGCGGCCTGATCCCCGCCGCATGTCGGCCGCGCGCCGGGGCCCTCGATGCCGCCGGTCCGCATCCGTCCCGACCCCCGGAGGGCACCGGTCCGTGCCGCGCCCGCCACGCGTCCGTACTTGATGTCTGGTATCTCAGAATGGGACCGTTCGGCGGCGCCGGGGCCGCGGCGGGCACCAGGCCCGCATGGGGGCAGCGGAGTAGGACAGGAGGAGACTCGATGCGCGCTCGCGCCCTGGTGGCAGGCCTCGCGGCCATGCTGC
>JBJTJV010000266.1:0-3346 GCA_046352645.1 Chloroflexota bacterium
GGGCTGGCTCGCGGGCGATGACGTGACGCGGGGCGCGGCCCTCGCGGCGGCGCTCGCGGCGGACTACGAGGCGGTCTGGATGGTGCGCGGCGGCTTCGGCTCGGCGCGGGCCGTCGCGGCGGTCGAGCGATGGCTTCACGCGCCGACGCCCGGCGACCGCCTGGCGGCGCTCGCCGAGATCGACGCGCTCTGCGCGGGGCCGGGGGGTGCCGCGTGACGTTCGCGCACCCCTGGGTCCTGCTCCTCGTCTCGGTGCCCGTGGTCCTGGCGTGGTCGGTGCTCGCGCGCGTCGCGGGCGTCACGGTCCCCGCGGACCGCACGGGCGTGGGCGACCGCCCCTGGCTGCGCCGAGCGCTCGCGGCGTTCGACCTTGCGCCGCTCGCGCTGATGGCCGTTGCCATCGCGGTGCTCGCGGGACCGCAGGTGATGGCCCGGCCCCGGGCCGAGCGCTCGCTCACGAACATCCAGATCTGCCTCGACGTGTCCGGGAGCATGGGCGGCAGGAACTACGAGCTCGCCTCGAAGGCCATCGAGGAGTTCACGCGCGCACGCGAGGGAGACGCCTTCGGACTCACCATGTTCGGCGTCGAGCAGGTGCGATGGCTCCCGCTCACCAAGGACCTGCAGGCGATCCGGGACGCGCTCCCGTTCGCCGATCCCATGAGCCAGCCCTCGCACATGGGCGGGACCATGATCGGCGCCGCGCTGCGGTTCTGCGCGCGCAACATGGTGGCCGAGGCGACGGACGGCGACCGCCTCATCGTGCTGGTCTCCGACGGCCAGAGCGGCGACCTCTCGGGCGGGGCCGCGCGCGAGATCGGCCAGGAGCTCCGCGACGCCGGCATCGTCGTCTACCACGTGCACATCGACGAGTCCTCGGTCCCGCCGGACGTCGAGGACCTGGTCGCGGAGACGGGCGGCGAGGCCTTCGCGACCACGGACGCGTCGAGCATGCGCGCCGTGTTCGCGCACATCGACCGCATGAAGCCGGCGCGCTTCGCCCCCGCGGGCACCGTGCCGCTCGACCGCTACGGTCCGTTCGCGGCGGCGGCGCTCGCGCTGCTGGGCGTGCACGCCATCGGGCTGCTCGGCATGAGGTACGTGCCATGGTGATCGCGCTGGCCGCGGGACTGGCCGCAGCGGCGGTGGCCGCGTTCGCCGAGCGCCGCCACGCGGCGCGGGTCGCGCGCGTGGCGCGGCTCGCGTTCGGGCCCGCGAGCGCGCCCGCGCCGTGGGCGCGCGCCGCGCCGGCCGTGCGCGTCGCGGGCATGACGCTCGCCGCGTTCGGCGCGGTCACGCTCCTCGGGTGGGACCCGCTCGCGAACGAGGCCGAGCCGAACCCGCGCGCCGCACGGCAGCTGCTCGTGGTGCTCGACGTCTCCCCGAGCATGAACCTCGAGGACGCGGGCCCGACCATCCCGAGGCGGATGCGGGGCGTGTGGGCCGGGAAGGTGCTCCGGGGCATCCTCGACCGGCTCGACATGGCCGACACGCGCGTGACGCTCGTGGCCTTCTACACCAAGGCGGCGACGATGCTGCGCACCTCCGGCGACAAGGACCTCGTCGCCGGCCTGATGGACGGCCTGCCGCTCTACACGGCGTTCAAGGCGGGCGAGACCGACATGGAGGCCGGGCTCGACGAGGCGTTCGCGATCGCGCGCCCGTGGGCCCGCGGCTCGGCCACGCTGGTGGTCATCTCCGACGGCGACCTCGCGAAGCCGGTGAACCCGTCGCGCATCCCGGCATCGATCGCGGACGCCATCGTGATCGGCGTCGGTGACCCGAACCGCCCCACCGTCATCGCCGGCCACGCATCGCGCCAGGACGCATGGACGCTCAAGTCGCTCGCCGGCAGGCTCGGCGGCACGTACCACGACGGCAACGTGCGGCACCTGCCGGGGGAACTGCTCGACCGGCTCACCTCGATCGCGCCGCGCACGGCGTCGGGAATCGGCGAACGCGAGCTCGGGCTCGCGACGCTCGCGCTCGGCGCTTCCATGCTGGGCGTGCTCGTGCCCGCGCTCATCCGCCTCGGCGCCCCCGGCGCATGGCATGCGCGGCCGGGCGCGCGCCGCGCGGCAAGGACGCCTGAAGAAGGAAGGCTCGCATGAACCAACGACGAAACCGCCTGCTCTGGACCGCATGGGCCCTCGTGCCCGTCGGGCTGCTCGCCTTCCACTACGGACCGGGGCAACGCGCCTCGCGCGCCGAGCAGGCCGGCGCGCTGGTCGCGAAGGCCGAGCGCGCGCGTTCGGAGGCCGAGGCGCTGCAGTCCGCCGCGCATGCGCTGCACGTGACCGCGGTCGCGGCACGGGCGCGCGCGGCCGCGTCCGCCGGCGACCCGTCGCTCCACCGCGCCGCGCTCGAGGCCGTCGCCGCCGAGGAAGCCGCCTACGCGGAGTCGGCGAAGGCATGGACCGGGGTGGCCGACACGCTGGCGTCGGCCCAGGCGCTGCTTTCCGAGACCGGGGAGTCCGGGGCGCCGCAGGCGCGCGAGGTGCGCGTCGCGAAGGCCGCGGCCCTCGTGCGGGCCGGCGAGGTCGCCGCGGGCGCGGGCGAGCTCGAGGACATGCTGGCCGACGGGACGTGCGCGGACACGCCGCTCGAATCCGCGGTGCGCGAGGAACTCGCCACCGCCTACTACCACGGGGCGCGCCTGCAGCGGCTTGCGGGCAGGCCCGAGGACGAGTGGCGCGACAGCGCGCGCCATACGCGCGAGCAGTTTCGCTACCTCGCCGAGGACGCGCGGGCGCGCGGCGAGCCCGCGGGCCGTGTGCGGGACCTCGAGCGGAACGTCGAGCTGGTGCTCGACCTCGAGCAGAGCCCCGGCGACCAGGTGGCCCTCAAGGTGAAGCCGAAGGACTGCCCGTCCGGGCAGTGCAACGGGCTGTCGCCTCGCAAGGGCAAGGGACGCAAGCCCGGTGATGGCACGCCCTCGAAGGGCGCGGGCATGCAGGGTGAGATCGGGGACGGCTGGTGAGCATGACGGGAACCTCCATGAAGACCCAGACGCGAATCGTGATCCTCGCGGCGCTCGCCGCGGCCGTGGCCCCTTTGGCTGCCGCGTCGGCGCAGTTCATGCCCGCGACGCGCATCGCGCCGGCCCGCATGGCGGTGCCGGGCGAGGTGCCGCCGTCGATGGACCCGGGCGAGGAGCCGGACATGTCGGCCGAGCCGCCTCCCGAGGACATGGGCGCCATGGCCGAGCCCGCCCCCGCGGCGCCGCCCGGAATGGGCGCGCCGTTCACGCCGCAGGAGACCGACGTCCTCAAGCGGATGCTCGAGTCGCTCGACCCGTCCGGACAGGACGCGATGCGCGCGTACTACCGCGACCTCGGCATCGACC
>JBJTJV010000267.1:0-11336 GCA_046352645.1 Chloroflexota bacterium
CGGGGCTCGGGCCCCGGGACCGCACGCCCGAGGCGATCCGGCCGCTCCTGACGCTGGAGATACCGGGCTTCGGCGAGCGGATGCGTGCCGCGGGACGTGCCACCACACCGCTGGCCGACCTCTCGCGCTCGCTCGCGGGCGCCATCGGCGCGACGCTCGTCCTCGCGCTCCCCGGCAGCCCGCGCGGTGCACGGGAATCGCTCGATGCGCTCGCGCCGCTCCTGCCGCATGCCCTCGACCTGCTCGCCGGGCGGACGGCCGACCATCCCGCCCCGCCCGGCTGACGCGCACGCCTGACGCCCGTGTCCGACGCGCGCGCCCGCGGCGCGGCTAGGATGGCCGCGCGATGACCGACACGATCCTCCTCTATCCGCTCGCGCCGCTCCTCTTCCTCGCGGGCGCTGCCATCTTCGTCCTCCGGATGGCCCGCCACCTGCGCGTCTTCGCGGCGGTCCGACCCGCACCCGCGGCCGCCCCGCTCCGCGATGCCCTCGATGCGGTCGTGCGCTTCGGGCTGATCCAGGTACGCCTCTTCCGCGACCCGTCCGCGGGCGTCCTCCACGCGCTCATCTTCTGGGGCTTCGTCCTGCTCACGATCGGGACGCTCGACCGGGTCGGCTTCGGCGTCGTGCACGCGCTGCTCGCGGCGCCCCTCGGCGGGGCGATCTGGAACGACGTCCTCGCGCTGCAGGCCGCGATGTCCCTCGCCGTCCTCGTCGGCATCGGATGGGCGCTCGTCCGGCGGCTCGTCATCCGGCCGGAGCGGCTCACCCTCTCGCGCGACGGCCTGCTCATCCTCGGCATGATCGGCGGCGTCGTCCTCACCGAGACGCTCGCGGAGGTCTTCCGGATCGCGCTCACTCCCGGCGACGAGCGCACCTGGTCCTGGCTGGCGGGTGCCGCGGTGGGCGTCACCGGCGGCATCCCCGCGGACGTGGCGACCACGGGCTACCGCGTCTTCTTCTGGCTGAACGTCGCGCTGGTCAGCCTCTTCCTCGCCTACCTGCCGGGCTCCAAGCACCTCCACATCGTCACCGCCCTCCCGAACATCGCGCTGCGCAAGCCGGTGCCGCGCACCGCGCTGCCGCTCCTCGACCTCGAGGCGGAGGGTGCGCGCTTCGGCGTCCGGACCGTGGCCGACCTGACGCGCAAGGACCTCCTCGATGGCTTCACGTGCACGGAGTGCGGCCGCTGCCTGGACGCCTGCCCGGCCGCGGCGACCGGCAAGCCGCTCGACCCGAAGGCGCTCGTCATGGGGATCCGCGATCTCGCGGTCGAGGCCGAGGCGCACCTGCCGCTCGTCCCGTGGATCCGCCCGGCCACCGAGCGGGGCACGCCGGAGACCGACCGCCCGATCGTGGGCGCGGCGATCCCGGAGAGCGCGGTCTGGGACTGCGTCACCTGCGGTGCCTGCGTCGCCGCGTGCCCGGTCCTCATCGAGCACGTGGACAAGATCGTCGGCCTGCGCCGCGACCTCGTGCTCGAGCAGGGCCGGCTCCCCGCAGCGCTGAACGCCCCGCTCACCGCGATGGAGCGCCACGGCAACCCCTGGGGCCAGCCCGCGTCCGAGCGGCTCGCCTGGACCCGGGGCCTGCCGGTCCCCGTGCCGACCGCGGCGGAGGTGGCGGCGTCCGGCCCGGACGCCATCGCTGCGCTCGAGGTGCTCTACTGGGTCGGCTGCGCCGCCGCCTTCGACGACCGGAACCGCAAGGTCGCCCGGGCCTTCGTCACCTGCCTCGACGCGGCGGGCGTGCGCTTCGCGGTCCTCGGCCAGGAGGAGACCTGCACCGGCGACCCGGCGCGGCGGATGGGCAACGAGTACGTCTGGCGCATCCTCGCGGAAGGGAACGTGGCGACCCTCGCGCGCTACCGGCCGAAGACGATCGTGACGGCCTGCCCGCACTGCTTCACCTCGCTCGGCACGGACTACGCGGCGCTCGGCGCGCGCTACACGGTGGTGCACCACTCCGCGTTCCTTGCCCGCCTCGTGGAGGAGGGCCGCCTGCGGACCGCGCCGGATGCACCGGGCGCCGGCGCGCTCACGTACCACGACAGCTGCTACCTCGCGCGCTACCAGGGCGTGATCGCCGAGCCACGCGCGGTCCTCGCCGCGCTGCCCGGGGCCGAGCTGCGGGAGATGGAGCGGTCCGGCGAGGCGACGTTCTGCTGCGGGGCCGGGGGCGGGCGGATGTGGATGGAGGAGACGACCGGCACGCGCATCAATGCCGAGCGCAGCCGCCAGGCGCGGGCGACCGGCGCGGGGACCGTCGCCACCGCCTGCCCCTTCTGCCTCGTGATGCTTCGCGACGGCCTCGCGGCGGGAGCGGAGGGCGGACCCGACGCGCGCGACGTGGCCGAGCTGCTCGCGGCGGCCCTGCCGCCGGGCTCAGGTGCCGGACGCCCGCTCCCCGTCCTCCAGTAGCGCCCGGTCGCGCCCCTCCGCGATCGCGACGAGCCGGGCGATCACCGCACGGTTCGTGCGGCGCTGGAGCAGCCCGGTCACCGGGGCGCCCAGTCGCGCCCACCAGGCATCCGGGGCCGACCACGTCTCGATGGAGCAGGCGATGCCACCGCTCCCGTCCTCGGTGACCCGGAAGCGGGCGAGGCCGCGCTCGGGATGCCCGACGAGCGTGACGTAGTCGAACCCGAAGGTGCGTCGCCCGTCGGCATCCGCGGAATCCTCGACCGCCGTGACGCGCGTCGCGGATTCGAAGCCCACCACGACGACCCGGACGCGCTGCACGATCGTCACCCCGGGGGCCACGCGGCCGTCGGCAGCATCCACCCAGCCACGCAGCCGCGCGGGCGGGAAGAACCGGTAGCGGGCGACCGCATCGACAAGGCGGTCCCAGCCGTCCGCGTCCGGGCGTGCCGTCCCGTCGTAGCGGACGAAGGGCAGGCGCCGCGCTGCGTCCGGGTCGACCGAGAGCGGCAGGTCGCGGGAGCGCGCGGGCTCGACCGGGCGTCGGGAGACGAGCGGCCAGGGCAACGGGATCATGGGGGCCTATCGGACCGGCACGCCCTGCGGATGGGCCGGAGGGTCGGCCGTGCTGCGGCGTCCCCCGCGGACGGCAGGCGGTGCTCTCGGTGATACTCCCCGCGAGCACCGGCACACGGGTCCGGACGGGCAGGAGGGGATCGATGCGGAACGGGACGGGACTCCACGGCATGCGCGCGGCCTTCGCGGGTGCGCTCGCCCTGGGCGTGATGGCCACGGGCGCGGCGACCGCCCGCGACGGCGAGGAGGTCGGGACGCTCGGGGCGCCCGACGCGGCCGGCCTTCAGCTCGTCCTCGACGGCAGCCTCCTCGCGGACCCCGCGGGCATCGCGCTCCGGCCGCGCGTCCGCGGCGAGCTGTGGGTCACGAACCGGGGCGACGACTCGCTGACGATCCTCCGGCTCGACGGCGACCGCGTCCACGCGATCACGCGGACGGACGGCTACGCGGAGCACTTCACCGCGCTCCCCCCCGGGATCGCGTTCCCCGCGGACGGCGAGCGCCTCGCGGTGGCGAACGACTCGAGCAACGAGGTCCGGGACCTCGTCTTCCGCATGAACCCCGAGCGGAACGTCTATTTCAAGGGCAGCAACTTCATGGGCCCGACCCTGTTCGCCGCCGACACGTACGCGCTCGCCGCCCAGACGAAGCGCTACCTCGACGACTGGCCGCAGCCCGGCTACGGCCACGACGCCCCGGATGACATCCCCCAGGACGACTGCCCGGTGGAGTTCTGGTCCATCGAGACCGGCCACTGCATGTGGCCCCGCGAGGGAAGCCACCTGGACATGCTCCATGCCAACCCGCTCTCCACCGGCATCGCGGTGATCGTGGAGAACGTCTTCGCGCTGCTCGACGGCTGCGGCTCCCGGGACGCGGACAACGCCTGCCTCGGCGACGGCCACCTCGCGGTCGTGGACTTCAACCGCGACCACGGCGAGGGGAACGGGTTCCACGGCGACGGCATCGTGCATCGCTACATCGATGCGCCGTACACGCGCGTGGCCGGGCTTCCGTCGGGCATCGTCGTCCGCGCGGACCTCGCCTACTACGCGGACACGGGTGCGGGCGTCGTGCGCACGGCGGACCTCGATGCCGGGCACACGAGCGTGCTCGTGGGCCCCTGGCACCCGGGCCAGAGCAGCCACGGCCGTACGGGCACCGGCTCGACCGACTGGGCGTACGTCGTGGACAGCCCCGGCGACGGGGACAGCCCCGACGTGATCGCGGCGTGGATCGCCGACAGCGGGGACCCGGCGCTCAACGAGCGCGCGGGCGATCGCTGGATCCGGCCCCAGGAGACGCTCAGCGAGTACGCGTACGTCTACGACACGCCGCGCACCGAGCTCGTCCCGGCAGGTCGGATCACGGCCCCCACCGGCCTGGCCGCCTCGGACGCCGGCCTGTGGGTCGCGGACGGCGCGAGCGGCACGCTCCACCTCGTGGACTGGCTCGACGGCACGGAGATCCGCACGATCGAGACCGGCCGCACCGGCATCGCGGGCATCGCCTGGTCCGGCGCCGAGGGCGCGCTCTACCTCGTGGCCGACGGGGCTGTCTGGCGGCTCGTGCCCCCGGCCGGCTGAGCGCGCATTGACAGCGGGCCGCCACGGCCCCATCCTGACGCCGATGTCCAGCCTCTCCTGCCTCTGTCGCGGCCGCATGATGCGCATCTGTTCGATGCGCAGGCGGCCCCGCCGTGCGGAGGATGGGGTCCCGGGCCCTCGCGGACGCAGCTAGCGTCGGAGGCGCCAGGGGACACGGTCCCGGGGCCGCGGATCCACGAGAGTGGACACCGCGGCCTTCGTCTTTCTCCGGACACGACGGCGGGAGGACCGCCGGCACAGCCACGATGCGGCCGGACCGCCGGCCGGGGACCAGCGCACGGATCACCCACCGATCCCCATCACCGAAAGGACGAGACCACCGATGGCCGACAACGACACCACACCGGGCCTCCGCCCCGAGACGCTCGCGCTCCACGCGGGCCAGAAGCCCGACCCCACGACCACGGCGCGCGCCGTGCCGCTCTACCAGACGACGAGCTACGTCTTCCACGATGCAGCCCACGCCGCGCGGCTGGTCGGGCTCCAGGAGTTCGGGAACATCTACACCCGGCTGATGAACCCGACGACGGACGTCTTCGAGCAGCGCATCGCCGCGCTCGACGGCGGTGTCGGCGCCCTCGCTGCCGCGTCCGGCCAGGCGGCCGAGACGATGGCCATCCTCAATCTCGCCCGGGCGGGCGACAACATCGTCTCGAGCGCGAGCCTGTACGGCGGGACGTACAACCTCTTCCACTACACCCTGCCGCGCCTCGGCATCGGGACCACGTTCGTGGACGGAGCGGACCCGCAGGCGTTCGCGCGGGCGATCGACGACCGCACGAAGGCGGTCTACTTCGAGACGATCGGCAACCCGGCCCTCGACGTGCCGGACTTCCAGGCGATCGCGGACGTCGCGCACGCGGCGGGTGTGCCGGTGATCGTGGACAACACGTTCGGGCCCTACATCTGCCGCCCCTTCGATCACGGCGCGGACATCATCGTCTACAGCGCCACGAAGTGGATCGGCGGCCACGGCACCTCGATCGGCGGCGTGGTGGTGGACAGCGGGCGCTTCGACTGGGCCGCGTCGCCGCGCTTCCGCGAGGAGTTCGTCGATCCCGACCCGTCCTACCACGGGCTGTCGTACAGCGCCGCGCTCGGCAACCTCGCGTACATCGTGAAGATGCGCGTGCAGGGCCTCCGGGACCTCGGTGCGGCCATGGCCCCCTTCAACGCCTGGCTCTTCCTCCAGGGTCTCGAGACGCTGCCGCTCCGGATGCAGCGCCATGGCGAGAACTCCCTCGCCGTCGCCGCGTGGCTCCAGCAGCACCCCGAGGTTGCGTGGGTGAACTACCCGGGCCTCGCGAGCCACCCGAGCCACGCGAACGCGAAGCGCTACCTCACGGGCGGATACGGCGGCGTCGTCACCTTCGGCCTCAAGGGCGACGCGGACCGCGGCCGCCGGCTCATCGACAAGGTGCAGCTCTTCAGCCTCCTCGCGAACGTCGGCGACGCCAAGTCGCTGATCATCCATCCCGCCTCCACGACGCACCAGCAGCTCACGGCCGACGAGCAGGCCTCGACGGGCGTGGTGCCGGAGCTCATCCGGATCTCCGTGGGTCTCGAGCACATCGACGACATCACGGCCGATCTCGCGCAGGCGATCGAGGCCTCGCGCTGATCGCGGCGGAGCAGACGGTGCAGGGTTCCCCCACGGACGGCACCGGCGGGCCGGCGGGCGCACGCCCGCCGGCCGCCGCCCTCGGATCCGGGTCGATCGCCACGACGGCGATCGGCCCGCTCACCCTCGACGACGGGACGCGGCTCCCGGACGTCCTCGTGGCGTGGCGCCATGACGGCCTTCCGCCGCCGGCGCCGCAGGTCCTCGTCGTGCACGCGCTCACCGGGTCCGCGGACGCCGCGGGGGACTGGTGGGCGCCGCTCATCGGGCCGGGCATGGCGATCGACACGCGGACGCACGGCGTCCTGTGCGCGAACCTCCTCGGCAGCCGCTACGGGACGACCGGCGCCGCGTCGATCGACCCGGCGACCGGGGCGCCGTGGGGGGCGCGCTTCCCCGCGGTGACCCCGCGCGAGCAGGCGGACGTCCTCTGGCGCCTCGCCGACGCGCTCGGCATCCCGGGCTTCGCCGTCGTCACGGGCGGCTCGCTCGGGGGCATGGTCGCGCTCGAGGCCGGGCTCCTCCGGCCGGACGCGACCGGCCTCCTCGCGATCATCGCCGCGCCCGCCGCGACGGGTGCGCTGGCGATCGCGTGGAACCACCTCCAGGTCCGGCTCGTCGAGCGGCTCGGCGTGGAAGGGCTCGCGCTCGCGCGCCAGATCGCGATGACGACCTATCGCTCGGAGACCGACTTCGATGCGCGCTTCGGGCGCGGCCGCGAGGACGATGGACGCTTCTCCATCGTCAGCTACCTCGAGCACCAGGGCACGAAGATCGTGGACCGGTTCGACCCGGACACCTATCGCGTCCTCGCCGAGGCCATGGACCGCCACGACATCGGCGCCGGTCGCGGCGGGATCGACGCCGCCCTCGCCACCCTTGCGGGACGTGTGCCGCTCGCGGCGATCGGGATCGAGGACGACATCCTCTACGGGCCACGCCAGGTGCGCGCCCTCGCGGACGCCGCGGTCGCAGCCGGGGTGGCGGCCACGTATCGCGAGATCCGCTCCACCAAGGGGCACGACGCGTTCCTCGTGGAGTGGGACCAGCTCACCGCGATCTTCCGCACGCTGCTCGCTGCCGCGGGCCGACCCGCGGACGCCGAAGGTGCTAGCGTCCGCGCGTGACGCGCGCATCCCGGAACCCGGCCGCCCGATGAGGATCGTCGTCCTCGTGAAGGCCGTGCCGACCGTCGGCAACGAGCGCATGGGCGCGGACGGCCGCGTGGAACGGGGCGCCCTCGAGCCGAACGGCGCGGACGAGTACGGGCTCGAGGCTGCCCTGCGCATCGCGGAGACGGGCGACGCCTCGGTGACGCTCCTCTCCATGGGGCCCCCGGCAGCGGCGGAGGCGCTGCGCAAGGGCCTCGCGATGGGCGCCACGGACGCGGTCCTCGTCACGGACCCGGCGCTCGGCGGGCTGGACCTGCGCGGCACGGTCACGGTCCTCGCCGCCGCGCTCCGCTCCCTCGCCTGGGACGTGTGCATCGCGGGTACGGACACCTCGGACGGGGGCGCGGGGATCGTCGGCGCGGCGCTCGCCGCCCGGCTCGGCCTGCCCCTCCTGGCGCCCGCGAACGCGATCCACCCCGGCGCGGGCCACGTGCGCATCGAGCGCACCGGCACGGCGGGCGACGAGGTGCTGGAGGCGCCGACCCCTGCGGTGATCGTCGGGACCCAGCTGCTGGGCGACCCGCGCTACCCGTCGCTGCGCGGGATCATGGCCGCGCGGTCCAAGGCGATCGCGACGCGCTCGTGCGCGGACCTCGGCCTCGACCCTGCGACGCTCACACCCGGCACGCGCCTGGAGGCGACGCGCGTCCCGCCTGCGCGCGCGGGCGCCACCGTCGTCCGCCCGGCGACGCCCGCGGAGGGCGCCGCGGCGATCGTCGGCTTCCTCGGGGAGCGGGGGCTCCGGTGAACACGATCCTCGCGGTCGGCGAGCTCGTCGCCGGCACACCCACCCGCCTGACCCTGGAGCTCGCCACGCTCGCGCGCACGCTTGCCGACGCCGCCGGGGTGGACGCCGAGATCCTTCTCGCAGGGCCGGAGGCGGCCGCTGCCGCTGCGGCCGTCGCCGCGCACGGCCCCGCCGTCCGCGTGCTCCCGGACGATCCGGACCCGGCGCTCCACGCGGGCCCCCTCGCGGCGCGCGTCGCCACGGACCTCGCCGCGGGCACGGCGCGGTGGGTCCTGCTGCCGGCGACCCCGGCGGGTCGAGCGGTGGCGGGCGCGCTCGCGGGTGCGGCGGGGATCGCCGTGCTCTCGGGTGCGACGGCCGTGACCTGGGCGGATGGCGCGCCCCGCGTGACCCAGGCGCCGTGGGGCGGCCGCATCGTGACGGAGAGCACCTTCGCCGGTGGGCCCGGTGCCATCGTCGTCCGGCCCGGCGCGATCGCCGCCGGTGCGGCAGCCACGCCGGGAGCGATCGCGACGGTCGTCGGGTCCACCGCCGGCGGCCCGGCGCCCGTGGTCGTCGAGCGACGCGCCGCGGCGACGGCCGATCGGCCGATCGAGGAGGCGCGCATCGTCGTCGGTGCGGGCCGGGGCGTCGCGGGGCCGGACGGGGTCGCGCTGCTCGGCCGTCTCGCTGACGCGCTCGGCGGCTCGCTCGGTGCGACGCGTGCGGCCGTGGACAGCGGCTGGATCGACTACGCGCGCCAGATCGGCCAGACGGGCCGCTCCGTGAAGCCGGACCTCTACCTCGCCTGCGGCGTGAGCGGCGCGATCCAGCACAAGGTGGGCGTGCAGACCGCGGGCACGATCGTGGCCATCAACCGCGACGCGGACGCACCGATCGCGGAGTTCTCCGACCTGCTCGTGGTGGGCGACCTGTTCGCGATCGTGCCCGCGCTCATCGATGCGCTGGCCGCCGACGACCGTGGCTGACCGGCTCCTGCCGGGACGCCCCGCCGGAGCCCGCTGAGATGCGCTGCCCGAGCTGTGGCGACCGTGGCTCCCGCGTCGTCGATTCACGCGACCTCGACGAGGGCGGCACGATCCGGCGCCGGCGCGAGTGCCCGGCGTGCGGCGGCCGCTTCACCACGTACGAGCGCGTGGAATCGGCACGCCTCGTCGTCGTGAAGCGCGATGGCGTCCGCGAGGAGTTCGACCGGGGCAAGCTCGCGTCCGGCCTGGAGAAGGCGCTCACCCGCCGACCGGTCGCGGCGGGCGCCGCGGAGCACGCCGCGGACGCGATCGAGGCGGAGCTTCGCTCGCTCGGCCTGAACGAGGTCGCCTCGTCCGTCGTCGGCGAGATGGCGATGGAGCGCCTCCGCGCGCTCGACCAGATCGCGTACATCCGCTTCGCGAGCGTCTACCAGAGCTTCGACGACCTCGAGCAGCTGAAGCGCGAGGTGGACGACCTGTACGCCGCGCGCACGGACGCTGCCCCGGGGCAGACGAGCATGGAGCTCGTCGGCGCCGCCCGGGATGCACGATCCGTCGTCCTGTCCACGAACCGCAGCCGGGGGTCCCGTTGATGGCCGTCCTCTCCGACCGCGACATCCGCGCCGCGATCGAGGCCGGTCGGGTGCGCATCGACCCGTACGATCCGACCTGCCTCCAGCCGTCGTCGGTGGACCTCCACCTCGACCGCGAGTTCCGTGTCTTCCGGAACAACCGCTACCCGTACATCGACCCGCGTGCGGCCCAGCCGGACCTCACCGAGCTCGTGGCCGTCGGCGATGACGAGGCGTTCATCCTCCATCCGGGGGAGTTCGTCCTCGGCCAGACGCTCGAGTGGGTGGCGATCCCCGACGACCTCGTGGCGCGCCTGGAGGGGAAGTCGAGCCTGGGGCGCCTGGGCCTCCTCATCCACTCCACGGCGGGCTACGTGGACCCGGGCTGGAAGGGGAACCTGACGCTCGAGCTGTCCAACGTGGCGAACCTGCCGATCGCGCTCTACTTCGGCATGAAGGTCGGGCAGATCAGCTTCTTCCGGATGTCCAGCCCCGTGGAGCGCCCCTACGGCAGCCGCGAGCTCGGCAGCAAGTACCAGGGCCAGTCCACGCCGACGGAATCGGCCTTCCATCGCGATTTCGCCGGGAGCCGGCGGACGACGAAGGGTGGCCCGCGCGCGGGCGGAGCCTGACCCGGCGATGGCGATCGGGCCGTCCGTGGACTGGAGCACCGACCTCGGCGGTGGCGTGCACATCGCGCTCATCGTCGCGGGGACCTTCCAAAGCGATGCGGGGACGCTCTTCGGGCCGGTCCCGCGCGTCCTCTGGCACCGGCTCGTCGCGGACGAGATCGACGCGGAGGGCCGCCTGGGGCAGGCGCTCAACTGCCTGCTCATCGAGACACCTGCGGGCCGCGTCCTCGTGGAGACCGGCATCGGCGAGCGCGCGGATGCGAAGACGATGGAGATCCGCGGCGTCCGGGGCACACCGATCCTGCCCGCGCTCCGGGCCGCGCGGGTGGAGCCCGGAAGCATCGATCTCGTGGCGCTCAGCCATCTCCACTTCGACCATGCAGGTGGCCTGCTCGCCGCGGACGGCACGCGCGCATTCCCCCGGGCGCGCATCGTCGCCCAGGAGGAGGAGTGGCGCCACGCGCTGGACGACAACCTCCGGCTCCAGGCGTCCTACGAGCAGGCCGAGCTGCGCCTCGCGGAGCCGTGGGCACGGCCGGGGTCGCCGGACGGCGACGTGGAGATCCTGCCGGGTGTCTCGGTGCTCCGGACGGGAGGCCATTCGGGCGGGCACCAGGCGATCCTCGCCCGTGGCCCGGGCGGCACGGTCGCCTTCATCGGCGACCTCTTCATGCGCCCGTGGGCGGCGAACCCGCGCTGGGTCACCTCCTTCGACGACTACCCGATCACGAGCGTGGACGTGAAGGCGCGGCTCTTCGCGCGCGCCGCGGCCGAAGGCTGGACGATCGTGCTCTCCCACGAGCCGCGCGTCCCCGTGGGCCGGCTCGTCGTGGACGGCGGCCGCTACCGCTGGCAGCCGGTCGGCTGACGGGGGCCGCCCTCAGGCGCCCGGCGACGGCACGGGGGCAGGGGAGGCGGTCGGTGCAGGGGAGCCGGTCGGCGCTGCCAGGAGCGTCTCCACGACGGCCGTCGCCTGGGCGAGGTCGAGCGGGCCGTAATGGAGGACGCGGACGATCCC
>JBJTJV010000268.1:0-19485 GCA_046352645.1 Chloroflexota bacterium
CCGCCGGCACGGGGCGCGGCCGGGGGGACCCGCCGCCCCGGGCGGGGCCTCCCGGGACGCGCCCCGCCGCGCCCGGACCGCGCGCGCCAGGGCGCGCCGCTTGGCGAGCGCCCGGGGCAGCAGCCGGACGAGCCCGCCGGCCGCCCCGAGCCGGCGCGGGTCGCGCACCAGCAGCCAGCCGAGCTCCGCGACCTCCCGGCCCACGATCGCGGGAAGATCGCGCACGACGGCGCCGAGCGGATCGTTCTTCACCTGCATGAGCCGCTGGTTGCGCCACGAGAGGGCGCGGATCGCGGGCGGGAGGGCGCGGCTCCCGGCGGCGGCCGCGCGCCATCCCTGCCCCGACCCGGCAGCGGTGCGTGCGTGCCACGCGCACGCGTCGGGGACGTAGCGCGTGACCCAGCCGAGCCGGTGCAGGCGCCAGGCGAGGTCCACGTCCTCCTTGTACATGAAGAAGTCCGCGTCGAGGAGCTCGGGGCCGTCGCGGCCGGGGAGCCGGGCGTCGGCGAGGGCCGCGCGCCGAAGGACAGGCGCCGGGCCGTCCGCGCCCCAGACCGTGCCCGCGGTCGCGTGCTCGGGCCCGTCGCCGGCTCCCTGCGCGCGGCTCCACGCGCGCCGGTCGCGGCCCATGACGAGCCCCGTCGTGTCGATCGTCGCCGTGCGGACGCCGGGCCCGGCGAGTCGGAGGATGCGGCCCTGGACCGCGGCCGCCTCCGGGTGCGCCGCGAACGCGCGGAGCGCGGCCGTGAGGAAGCCGGGGGCGAGCTCGACATCCTGGTTGAGGAGCAGGAGGAAGGCGCCGCGGGCTGCGTTGATGCAGCGGTCCTGGCCCGCCGCGTAGCCGATGTTCGGGCCGGGCGGGAGCGCCCGAATCCGGGGGTCCTCCGCGGCGGCGGCGGTGATGGCCGCCGCGGAGCCGTCGGACGAGCCCGCGTCGAGGAGGAGCAGCTCGAGATCCGCGTGGTCCTGCGCACGGACGGAGGCGAGCAGGCCCGGCAGCCAGCGGAGCCCGTCGTGGACGACGACGCAGACGGAGACGAGCGGCGCGGCAGCGGGGGCGGGCACGGCCGGAGTCTAGCCGCCACCGTCGGTCATCCGGCAGGTGCCGCACGCGGCCCGGCGCCCGCATCCGCTATCGTCCGGCCGTGCCATCCCGTCGTCGCCCCGTGCACCTCCCGGTCTCCGCATGACCGGCTCCGTGCCGCCCGCGACGACGATCCGCCCGCCCGGCGGCTGGACCGGATGGGGCCTCGCGGAAGCCTGGCGGACGCGTCCGATCGCGCGCGTCCTCGCGCGGCGCTCGCTCATGGTGCGCTACCGCCAGACGGCGGTCGGGGCCACGTGGGTGATCCTCCAGCCGGTCCTGATGATGGCGGTCTTCACGATCTTCCTCGGGATCTTCGCAGGCGTGGGATCGCAGGGCATCCCCTACCCCGTCTTCGTCTACAGCGCGCTCCTCCTCTGGGGCGCGGTGTCGAAGACGGTCGCGGAGGGGACCGGCAGCCTGCTCGCGAATGCCGGGCTCCTGCGCGAGCTCTGGTTCCCGCGGGTCCACTGCCCGGTCTCGATCGTCCTCGCGAGCCTCGTGGACCTGCTCGTCGCGTGCGTCCCGCTCGGCGTGCTGCTGCTCCTCTCCGGGATCGTCCCGGGTCCTGCGCTCCTGGCGGCGCCGCTCTTCCTGGCGCTCGCGTACGCCGCGGCCCTCGGCGCGACGCTCTGGCTCGCGGCGCTGAACGTCCGCTGGCGGGATATCGGCCAGCTCCTGCCCTTCCTGCTCCAGGTCTGGTTCTTCACCTCGCCGGTCGTCTACCCCTCGTCGATCGTGCCGCCGGAGCTGCGCGTCCTCCACGGGCTGAACCCCCTCGTCGGGGCGCTCGACGGGTTCCGCTGGGCGGTCCTCGGCGCACCTCCGCCCGATCCGGCCGTCCTCGCGACGGGCGCGCTCGCCGCGCTCGCGGCGCTCGTCTCCGGGTACGCGTTCTTCCGGCTGCGCGAGCCGGGCTTCGCGGACCTCGTGTGAGCGCGGACGTGGAGGTCATGGCCGGGGCAGGGCCGGACGCGATCGTCGTCCGCGGGCTCGGCAAGCGCTACCCGCTCGGTCCGGCGCGCTCCGCGGACGGCCTCTACGAGCGCCTCGTGGCGACGCTCGGGCGCCCCCGGCAGGCGCCCGCGGAGGGCGAGCGGGCGGCGCTCTGGGCGCTCCGCGACGTCAGCTTCCGGGTCGGCCGGGGCGAGGTCCTCGGCGTCGTGGGGCGGAACGGATCGGGCAACTCCACGCTCCTGCGGATCCTCGCGCGCGTGACCGCACCGACGGAGGGCGAGGCGGAGACGCGCGGCAGCGTCGGGTCGCTCCTGTCGCTCGGCAGCGGCTTCCACCCCGAGCTGACCGGTCGGGACAACATCGCCCTGGCGGGCGCGCTGCGGGGGATCCCCGCGGGCGTCGTGGAGGCGGAGCGGGGGGCGATCGTGGAGTTCGCCGGCATCGGCCGCTTCCTGGACATGCCGGTGAAGCACTACTCGAGCGGGATGTACGCGCGGCTCGCGTTCAGCGTCTCGATCCACCTCCTCACGGAGATCCTCCTCGTGGACGAGCTGCTCGCCGTGGGCGACGAGGAGTTCCGGGAGCGCTCGCATGCACGCCTGCGCCAGATCGTGCGCGCCGGCCGGAGCGTGGTCTACGTGAGCCACATCGGCAGCTCCATCGCCGAGCTGTGCGACCGGGCGATCGTGCTCGACGGGGGCCGGCTCTGCTTCGACGGGGCACCGGATGCCGCCCTCGCCGCGTACCGGGCGCTCCCCGCGTCGGCCGCGGTCCGCGGCGTCGTGCCCGCGTGAGCGCGCCCGGGGCCGCGCACCCGCTCGCCGCCCACATCCCGCCGGGCGCGCGCGTGCTGGAGATCGGCCCCCTCGCGCAGGGCGTCGCGCCACGGCGGGATGGCTGGGACGTGACGATCGTGGACCACCGCGACGCCGACGGGCTGCGCGCAAAGTACGCGCAGGACCCCGCGGTGGACATCACGCGGATCGAGACCGTGGACCACGTCGCGGACGGGCGGCCACTCGACGTCCTCGTCGGGCGGCCCGGCGGCTTCGACGCGATCGTGGCGTCCCACGTGATCGAGCACCTGCCCGACCCGCTCGGGTTCCTCGCCGCGTGCGCGCGGCTCCTCGCGCCTGGCGGCGTGGTCGTCCTCGCGGTGCCCGATCATCGGCGCTGCTTCGACCTGCTCCGGCCGGTCTCGTCCGTCGGCGCGTTCCTCGCGGCATATGCCGAACGTCCGGCATGGCACGGGATCGCCGCGGCCTACGACCATCGCGCGGCGCTCGTGACGCTCGGCGGTGCCGCCGGCTGGCAGACGGGCACCACCGGGCCGATCGCCATGACCTATACAGACCCGGAGATCGCGCGGCAGGTGGCCCGGGAGCGCCTCGCAGGAGCGGAGCGGGAGGAGGATCTCCACGGCTGGATCTTCACGCCGTCGAGCTTCCGCCTGCTCGTGGAGGAGGCCTGGGCGATCGGGATCACGGGCCTGCGCGAGGTGCAGGTCGTACCCACGGGGAACATCGAGCTCCACGCCGTCCTCGCGGCGGACGGGCCGGGGCCGGGCCTCGGTCGGCGGGAGCTCCTGCTGGCCGCCGCGCTCGAGGAGCACGAGGTCGCGCGGACCGTGCTGCGGGAGGCAGGTGCGGCATGCGTCGATCCCGACGAGCTGGCCGCGCTCATGGGGGAGCGGGACGCGCTGCGCGCGCTCGCGGAGGAGCGTGAGCGCGAGATCGCGCGCTACCGGGACGCGACCTCCTGGCGGCTCACCGCGCCGCTGCGCGCCGCCGGCCGCATCGCACGCACGGTCGCCGGACGCAGGGATGCCGGCGCCTGACGCCGGGCGGACGGGGGATCACGACCCGAGGTAGGCCGATCGCAGCGCGTCCGCGGTCCCCGTCGCCCCGTAGCGCGCGTACGCAGCGTCGGCGGCCGCACCGGCGATCGCCCGGTAGGCAGCCCCGTCCCCGTCGAGGGTGGCGATCGCGCGCCGGAGCGCGTCGGCCCAGTCGTCCGCGTGGGCGACGAAGCCCGTCACCCCGTCCTCGATCTCCGCGGCGACCGTGGAGCCGGGCGAGGCGACGACGACCGTCCCGACCGCGGCGGGCTCGAACCACTTGAGCGCCGACTTGCAGGCGGTGAACCGGTTCTGCTGGAGCGGCGCGAGGGCGATCTCCACCTCCGCGGTGCGCACCTGGAGGGTGCCCGGCTCCATGAGCGCGAGGCGCTCGATCCGCGCAGCGTGCGGCGCGAGGGGCCCGAGGTCGCGCAGGAACCCGGCGACCCGCAGGACGAGCCGCGGGTCCGCGTCGAGAGCCGCGGCGAGCGCGGGCGCGGCGATGGCGAAGTCGCGCTCGTGGCTGGGCGTCCCGCTGAAGTACCCGAGGTGGATCCGCCCGTCGCGCCGGGCACCGGACGCGGCCTTCGTCGCGAGGAGCCGGCGCGAGATCGCCTCCTCCTCGATGGCGAGCCGGTTCGGCAGGATCGCCACCGGGACGGGATGCGCCGCGGCGAGCTCCGTCGCGAGGGCGGCGGTCGTCGTGGTCGCCCGGTCCGCGAGGGCGTGGCTCGCCGCGAGGCGGCCGGCGTGTGCGAACCAGTGGTCCCACTGCGCGTCCGAGTCGGCCGTCTCGGCGAGCGTGTGGACGACGAGCGGCACGAGATCGGGCACGAAGACCAGGTCGTCGATGTCGAAGACGACGCGGCCGCCCGCGCGCCGGACACGCCCGGCAAGATCGGCGAGGCGCGCGGTGTAGCGGACACGGCAGATGACGAGCGCGTCAAGGCGCGTGCCGCGGGCGACGAGCGCGGGGATCTCCGCCTCCCGGAACCAGGCCGCTGCGATGTCGTCCGTCTCCCGGTTCAGCGCGCCGATCGGGTTGTGGCAGCGATAGCGGAAGGTGCTCGTGTCCGGGTTCTCGTAGAGGAAGGCGACGCGGCGGGGACGTCGCGTCAGGTCCGCGATCCGCTCCGCGACCGGACGCTCCCAGCGCGCGCCGGCGGGGAGGGCGCCGAAGCCGAGGAGATGCACGCCCGATCAGCCGCGCGCGAGCAGGCCGTCGATGGCCGGCCCGAGCGATGCCGTCCAGTCCCCCGGCAGGCCCGGGGCAGGGTCCGCGGGGATGGGCTGCCGCGCGAGCGTGGCGGCGCGCGCGAGCGCCGCCACGAGCGCCGGCACGTCCGGGTCCGCGCACAGGATCCGCGGCGAGAGATCGGCGAGGTCGTCCTTCCCCGCGAAGCGGTTCGTCACCACGACGGCACCCGCGGCCGCGAGGTCGAGGGGCGGGTAGCTCGGGTGGGGCGAGGCCATGAGGGAGAGTCCGACGTCCGTGGCGCCCACGAGCCGCCCGTACGCGGCCCAGTCGAGCCCCGCGTGGAGCTCGGGCCGGACGCCGCGCGCGAGGGCGACCGGTGCCGTGACCGTCCCGACGAACCCGATGCGCCAGTCGGCGGGCTCGAGGACCCCCGCCTCGATCGCCGCATCGAGCACCGCGAGGCCGCGCAGGTAGAGGTTCCGCGGGTGCCCGGGTCGGGCATAGAAGAGGAGCCGCCACGGGCCGCCGGGGTCGCGCGGGGTGCGAGGGTAGATCGCGCGCGGGAACGCCGGGAGGAACGCGTGGCCGCGCTCCGCGACGCCCGGGAAGCCGGCCGCCACGAGCGCGGCCTGGAGCCGCGGGGTGTTCACGAGGAACCGGATCCCCGGGTCGGCGAGCATCTCCGTGCAGCGCAGCCAGTCGTCGCCGGCGGGGTGGAAGGACCGCTCGTCCTCCTGGATGATCCAGGTGAACGGCTCGCCGCCGAGCAGGTCCCGGAGGACATGCGCGGTCCACCACGAGGTCGCGAGCCAGCGCTCGTCCGGACCGGCCGGGAGCAGCGGGGCTCCCGGCTGCGCGAGCGCGATCTCCGTCTCGATCCGGTCCGGCAGGGGCACCGCGTGGAGGTGCAGGAGCGCGACGATCGCGGACCGGTCCGGGGGGACGGTCCGGCCGATGACGCGGAGGGTCGCGCCGGTGCGCCGGGCCAGGAGGGCACCGGCGATGAGCGCCGTGGCGGACCCGCCGAAGATGCCGCCGGGACGCAGATCGTCCGTGGTCAGGAGGTTGACGCGCGGGCCGGCGGGGACGGCGAAGAGCCGGAGGGGGACCAGGAACGGGTTCCCCTCCGCGACGACCTCGGCCGGGGCGGCGGCGGCGAGCGCCTGCTCCGCCACCGTCACGACGCCGCGGCCCTCGCCCCGGCCGCGGGCGAGGTAGTGCCCGAGCGGCTCCGCGCCGGCGGCGGCGACATCCGGGTGGATGCGCAGGTAGCCCCGCACGCTGAAGCCGGGCGCCGGGTCGCGCCCCTCCGTCCAGCCGTGTCGGAGGTAGTGGCGGACGGGGTCCATGCGTGCGCGGACGACGTCGGGGTTCTGCGCGCGGTACCAGCCGGCGTCGAAGAGCCCGGACGCCCGGATCACCCGCCGGTCGCGCTCGATCCGCGCGATGCCCCGGAAGCCGGCGACGACCCGGCGGATCAGCGACACGCTCCTCCCTCCGCCGCGCCCCCGCGCCGGCGTCTCGGACCGGGGACCACGACCGCCCCGGGTCGCCCGAGGATACCGCTCACGTGCGCTCCCCGGGTCGCCCCGCGCCCGCGGCGAGCAGGTCCGCGATCCGGGCACCGACGACGGCCGGGGCGAGACGCTCCGCGATCCGTGCGCCCGCGGCTGCCCCGAGGCGCGCACGGAGCGCGGGGTCATCGCGCAGCGCCCGGAGCGCGGCGACGGCGGCATCCGGATCGGGCTCCGCCCAGCGCGCGGAGGCGGGGTAGGGGCCGATCGTACGCCCCAACCGGACCAGCCGGTAGCCGACGGGCATCGCGACGGACGCATCGGCGAAGTCGGTCGTGCCGGACCAGTCCGTCGTGACCACGGGCCGCCCGAGCGCCCTCGCCTCCGCGACCACGAGACCGAACCCCTCGGCCCGGTGGAGCGAGATGAGCGCGTCGCAGGCGTGGATGAGCGAGTCGACCGCGTGCCGATCGAGCGGTCGGTCGATGACGACGATCCGTGGGTCGTCCGGGAGGAGGGCACGCAGGCGCCGGAGGTCGCCGTCCGTGGGCGCGTTCACCTTGAGCACGAGGCCGACGTCGCGATCGGCGGCGGGGAACGCCGCGAGGAAGGCACGCAGGGCCCCGTCGGGGTTCTTGCGCTCGATCATGGAGCTCGGGTCGTACATGGCGAGGAAGAGGACGCGACCCTCGGGAAGGCCGAGCTCGGCGCGGGAGAGGAAGGGACCGTCCGGGCTGCGGACGGCGTGCGGCACGACGTGGACGGGGACCGTGGCGGAGCGCAGGAGCGCGTCACGGACGAAGGTCGAGGGCGCCCAGATCTCGTCGACGCAGCGGTAGAGATCGTGCCAGCGGGACGGGAGCTCCTCCGTCTCCCAGGCCCAGACGCCGATGGTGCGGCGACCGGCGGTCGCCTCCGCCGGGAGCTCGCCGAGCACGAGCGGGAGCGTGTCCGGGTTCACGTGGAGGATCGTCGTCGGGAAGAGCGGGCGGTCCACGATCCGGTGCGCCCATCCGTGGTCGGCCCGCCGCGCACGGGGACCCTTGCGCGCCTCGAGGACGCAGAACGGGATCCCCGCGGCGGAGAGCGCGTGCGCCATGCCGCGCGTCGCCTCGCCGATCCCCATCTCGTCGCGGATGTAGCCCGCGAGGTTGACGCCGCCGGACGACCCGGCGACGCCCGACGGGACGGGGGCCGGACCGGCGGCGGCCCAGTCGAGCGGGTCCGAGCGGAACGCCTGCGTCCGCCAGGGGTGGCGCCACGGATCGCCCCCGGCCACGGTCCGTCCGTGGACGGCGAGGAAGCGGGCGTCGTCGGCGGGCGTTGGCCGCCGGCCGCGGGTGGCGCTCTCGTGGTGGACGAGGGCGGGCTCCGGCGACCAGACGTTGCGCAGGCCGCGGGCGGCGAGCCGCAGGCAGAGGTCCGTGTCGTTGTAGTTCACGGCGAGCCGCTCGTCGAAGCCGCCGACATCGCGGAAGGTGGCGGCGCGCACCACGAGCGCGGCCCCGGTCACCGCGAACGTCTCGCGGGCGATGCCCAGCTCCGTCGGCGCCGCGGGCGCGTCCGGGTCGAGGCCCGTGAAGCGGTGCTCCACGGACGCGCCCTCCGCGACGACCGTGACGCCCCCGTGCTGGACACGGCCGTCCGGGTAGAGGAGCAGGGTGCCCACGGCGCCCACCCCGGGGGCGCAGGCCAGCCCGGCGAGCGGCGCGAGCCAGCCCGCGGTGCGGACCTCGATGTCGTCGTTGAGGAAGCAGAGCACGTCGCCGGTGGCGACGGCCGCCGCCGCGTTGTTCAGCCGGGACCAGTTGAAGGGCTCGTCGCGCTCCAGGATGCGCGCGCCGCGCGCCCGCGCCAGGGCGATGCCGCCGTCGTCGCGCCCGCGACCGTTGTCGATGACGATCAGCTCGCTCTCCACGCCGGCCGGGTGCGCGGCGAGCGAATCGAGGAGCGGCGCGAGGAGCGCGAGCTTCCCGGTCGTCGGCACGATGAGCGAGACGCGCGTGCCTGCCGGAGGGCGATGCCGGACACGGCGCAGCCCGGGGCCCGGACCGGGCAGGACCTCGGCGTCCACGCCGCGCCGCGCGAGCGCCGCGGCGACGGCCGCGCGGGCGTCCGCCTCCGCGGCTGCGTCCGGCGGGCGCATCGGCGCGGACCAGAGCGGTTCCTCCAGGCGCACACGACCGCCCTCCTCCTCATCGAGCGCAAGGAGAAGGGCGTAGCGCCACGCCGGGCGCGCCGGGTCGCCCGTCGCCGCCCGGGCCCGGGCGAGGCGCGCATCGTCGCGGACGCAGAAGACGCCACCGACGTGGTCCTCCCCGAGGAGGTGGATCGGGGCGCGCCCGGGGCCGAGGACGGGGTCCCGGTGCCGCCCGGTCGCCTCGAGCGTGTCGTGGGCGGACCACGCGAGCAGGAGGTCCGGGTCGGAGAAGGGAGCCGCGAGGCGCGCGAGCGCATCCGGTAGCAGGGTCTCGCCCGCCCGCAGCCAGACGCGCAGGCCGTCCCCCGGGATGCCGGGCAGGTCCGGGTCGCCGGGTGCCGCGCCCGGGGCGACGATCGCCACGCGGCCCGGGAGCGGCTCCGCGGCGAGGTGGGCGCGGATGGCCGCGGCGTCGGCCGGGTCGCACGTCACGACCACGGCGGCAGGCGCAAGCGTCTGCGCGGCGAGCGCGGCCAGCGTCGCACCGAGCCCGGCCGGCGGGCGGGCGTCCACGACGCAGGCCGGGCCGGTCGCGCCCGCCGGGACCTCCGCGGCCGACCCGGGAGCCGCGAGCCGCGCCACTCGGTAGCGATGCCAGGCCGCCTCCGGGTCCACGAGCGTCACCACGCGCGAGATGGCCCGGGTCGCCCCCGCACGGTCGTGGGCGGCGACCGAGACGATCCGGGTCCCGGGCGGGCCGGCGTCCACGGGCAGGAGGACGGCGAAGCCGGCGCACTCCACGCCCGGGACGTCGGGCAGGGCGAGGGCGAGGTCGGGCCGCGCCAACCCGGTCCCCGTGCGCACCACGAGCTCGCCGTCGACGAGGACCTCCAGCGCGGCGAGGCCCCGCGGTGCGACCGCCCACCCCTCGATGCGCAGGCTGCCGGGCACGCCGATCGCGTCCGCGGCGGGCAGATCCCACGCGAGCCGGATCCAGTCGGCATCGCGGTCCTCCGGCGGACGGAGCGCGCGCGGGCGGCGGCGGGCCTCGCGGCGCAGCCGGGCCTCGGCACCGACGCGCGCGAACGTCGCGCGCACGCCGTGGCGCCGATAGTGCGTGAGGACGCGGGCAAGGAGCGGAGGCCGCGGGATCGGTCGCGGCCGGAGGGGCGCCACCGGGTCGGTCGCCGTGGCGTCCCCGGGTGCCTCCGCCGGCGCGGCCGGATCGTGTGGCGGTGCGTCCTGCATCGCGCCGATGATAGGGGCGGGGAGCGCATCGGTCCCCGGGGCAGAGGTGCGGCCACGCACCGGCCGTGCGGGCGCCCGCCCGCGGAGGCGCGTCCCGTCCGCGCATGTCGGGCGCAGGGCGGGGCTACACTGCGGGTCAGTCCCGCGAACGGGCGCGGGAATCGCCGTGAGGTCCGCATGAAGGGAGTCCTGCTCGCCGGCGGGACGGGGTCGCGTCTCCATCCGCTGACCCTGGTGACGAACAAGCACCTGCTCCCGGTCCACGACCGGCCGATGATCCAGTACCCGCTCGCGACGCTCCGCGGGATGGGGATCCGCGAGGTGCTCGTCATCCTCGGCGGCCGGAGCATCGGCGACATCGTGGAGCTGCTCGCGGACGGCCGCGACCTGGGTCTCGACCTCACCTACCGCTACCAGCGCGGCGCGCTCGGCATCGCCCATGCGATCGGCCTCGCCCGGGACTTCGTGGCGGACGACCCCTTCTGCGTCGTCCTGGGCGACAACATCCTCCTCGGCGACCCGCTCGCACCGACCGCGGAGGCGTTCGCGGCCGGGCCGTGGGGGGCGGGCACGCTCCTCCACCGGGTGCCGGACCCGCAGCGCTTCGGGGTGGCGACCTTCGACGAGCACGGGCGCGTCGTCGCCTTCACGGAGAAGCCCGCGGTGCCCGCCAGCGATTCCATCCCCATCGGCGTCTACTTCCTCCGGCCGGACGCGTTCTCGGTGATCGAGCAGCTCGTGCCGTCGGGTCGCGGCGAGCTCGAGATCACGGACCTGCTCAACCACTACATCGGCGCGGGCGGCCTCTTCGCCGAGCACTACGCAGGCCAGTGGCACGATGCCGGGACGATCGATTCGCTCCTCGAGGCAGGCATGCTCGTGGCGCGGCGGGCGACGGCGGTCCCCGGGTGAGGCTGCTCGTCACCGGCGGGGCCGGGTTCATCGGCAGCACCTTCGTGCGGCGGCGGCTCGCGGCGACGGACGACACGATCGTCGTCCTCGACAGGCTCACGTACGCGGGGAACCCCGCGAACCTCGCCGATCTCGACCCGGTACGCGTCCGGCTCGTGGCGGGGGACATCGCGGACGGGCCGCTGGTGACCGAGCTGGCCGAGAGCGTGGACGCGATCGTGAACTTCGCGGCGGAATCGCACGTGGACCGCTCGATCCTCGAGCCGGACGCCTTCCTCCGGACCGGGGTGCTCGGCGTCCACCGCCTGCTCGAGGCCGCCCGCACGGCGCGCGACCGGCGCGGACCCGGCGCGCCCTACCGCTTCCTCCAGGTCTCCACGGACGAGGTCTACGGGCCGGTGCCGGAGGGCCGCAGCCGGGAGGATGACCCGCTCCGTCCGAGCAGCCCGTACAGCGCCGCCAAGGCCGCCGGCGAGCACCTCGTCCATGCCTGGCACGAGACGTGGGGCCTCGATGTCGTGCTCACCCGCGGCGCGAACACCTACGGACCCCGGCAGCATCCCGAGAAGCTCGTCCCGCTCTTCATCACGAACGCGCTCCTCGACGCCCCCCTCCCCCTCTACGGCGACGGGCTCCAGCGGCGCGACTGGCTCCACGTGGACGACCACGCGGATGCGGTCGCCCGCGTCCTGGACCATGGGGCCTCCGGCACCGCCTACAACGTCCCCGGCGACGGCGAGGAGCGCACGAACCGCGCGGTGACAGAGGCGATCCTCGCCCGGCTCGGCAAGCCCTGGTCGCTCGTCCGGAGCGTCCCGGACCGCCCCGGCCACGACCGCCGGTACGCGCTCGACGGCAGCCGCCTGCGTGCCCTCGGCTGGACGCCGCGCGTCGCCTTCGCGGACGGCATCGCCGCGACCGCGGACTGGTACCGGGAGAACACCGGCTGGTGGCAGGCGGTCCGGAGCGGGGAGTGGGACGACTACTACGCGCGCCAGTACGGCTGGCGGCTGGCGGGGTCGGCGCCGGGGTGACCGTGCGCGGCCGGGTGGCGGTGACCGGCGCGACGGGGCGGCTCGGCAGCGCTCTCCGCGCGCGCCTGACCGGCGTGCCCGGGACCGATCCCCTCCCCTGGTCGCGCCCCGACTCCGACCTCGACGCCCCGGCGGGGGCCGCGCGCTGCATCGCCCGCGACCGCCCCGACCACGTCCTCCACGCGGCCGCCTGGACGGACGTGGATGGCTGTGCCCGCGATCCGGAGGCCGCCCTCCGACGGAACGGGGCCGCGACCGGTGCGCTTGCGCGCGCCTGCGCCGCGGCCGGTGCGGGGCTCGTGGTCGTCTCGACGAACGAGGTCTTCGGGGCGCCGCGGACGGACGGCGCCGGCTGGCGCGAGGACGACCCGGTCGCGCCCTGCAACCCGTACGGCGCGAGCAAGGCGGAGGGTGAGGCCGCGGCGCGGGCCTCCCTCCCGGGTCCGGGGCTCTGGATCGTGCGCACCGCGTGGCTCTACGGTCGGCCGGGTGCGGGCTTCCCGGAGCGCATCGTGGCGGCCGCGGACCGGCTGCCGCCCGGGGAGCCGCTCGGGGTCGTCGCGGACGAGGTCGGATCGCCGACGTGGGCCGCGGACCTCGCGGACGCGATCCTCGCGCTCGTGGCCGCGACGCCCGGCGGCACGTTCCACTGCGTGAACCCGGGAGCCGCCTCGCGGCGCGACTGGGCGGACGCGGTGCTCGCCGTCCGGCGCCCGGGCCGGCGGACGCGGCCGATCGGACGGGCGGATTTCGTGCGGGCCTCCGTGCCACCCGCGTGGGCGGTGCTGGACACGGCACGCGCCGCGGCAGCCGGCGTGCGACTGCGGGCGTGGGACGCCGCGCTCGCTGCCTACCTCGCGTCGGAGCCCTGAGCGGCGGCGCGCAGCCCGGAGAGGAGCTCCGCGAGCGACGGCGCGGTCGCGTCCCGCGGCGAGAGGACGGGGTCGCGGAGCGGCCAGGGGACCGCGGCGTCGGCATCGTCCCAGCGGAAGCCGAGCTCGTCGCTGCCGTCGTACGGATGCGTCACGAGGTAGACGAGCAGGAGCGGATCGCGGGCGAGGAACCCGTGCGCCACCCCGGCAGGGATCCAGAGCGCGTCGCCCGCCTGCGCATCGATCGTCACCGTCCGCGCCGCGCCCGTGCCCGCGATCGCGGGCCGCACATCCACGAGCGCGACGAATGGGGCGCCGTCCGCCACGATCCAGAGGTCCGCCTGGCGCCGGTGGAGGTGGAGCCCGCGGAGCACGCCCGGCGCGGAGCGCGACAGGTTCGCCTGGCGCGGCCGGGGGTCGCCCGCGCCCGCGTCGAGGTCGTCCGTCCACGCGGCGCGCCAGAGCTCCAGGAACGAGCCACGGCTGTCGTGCGCCGGGGTGAGCGACCGGCGCCACGTGCCGGGGAGGCCGGTGGCGGACCAGCCGGCGGGAACGTGGGGATCGGGCATCAGCGACCTTCCTGGCGGAGCATGACGGGGAGGGTGCGGGCGAGGATCTCCAGGTCGAGCCGGAGCGACCAGCGGTCGATGTAGTCGAGGTCGAGCCGGGCGCGATCGTCGAAGCGCGCGTCGAGGCGCGACGTGACCTGCCACAACCCGGTGATCCCGGGCCGCACGGAGAGCCGTCGGCGGTGCCAGCCCGCGTAGCCGTCCACCTCGCGCGCAGGGGCAGGGCGCGGACCGACGAGGCTCATCTCGCCGCGCAGGACGTTCCAGAGCTGCGGCAGCTCGTCGAGGCCGGTCCGCCGGAGGATGCGGCCCGGGCGGGTGATCCGCGGGTCATCGGCGATCTTGAAGGCCGGGCCCTCCGTCTCGCTCAGGGGTGCGAGGTCGGGATAGAGCGCCTCCGCGTCCACGCGCATCGTGCGCAGCTTCCAGAGGTGGAAGGGGCGCCCATGCCGCCCGATGCGCTCCTGGCGGAAGAGGATCGGCCGTCCATCCGCGACGGCGATCGCGAGCGCGAGCCCTGCGAGGAGCGGGGCGCAGACGACGAGGCCGAGGAGCGCGCCCCCGATGTCCATGGCGCGCTTGGCGGCGAGCGCGATCCGGTGATCGGGGCCGCGCACGAGCGTCATCACGGGCAGGCCGTCGAGCTCCTCGAGGTAGACGCGCCCGAGCGCGGGCGAGGGCGTCTCGAGCGGGACACGCACGATCTTCCCCTCCTCCTGCGCGATCGCCGCGAGGTCGTCCGCGAGCGCGCGCCGGCCGGGGCCGAGGCAGATCGCGACCTCGTCCACGATCTCGCGCCGAAGCGTGCCGGGGAGGTCGGCGAGGGCGCCGAGCCGCGGCAGGTCACCCAGGCGCGCCGACGGGTCGTCCTCGAGGAAGCCGATCACCCGCAGACCGAGCATCTCGCGCTCGGCGAGCCGGCGGACGAATGCCTCGGCGAGCGGCCCGCTGCCCGCGAGCACGACGAAGCGCGTGTTCCGGCCGGCGCTCCGGACCGCGGCGAGGGCGACGTGGAGGACCGCGCGGGCAGCGATCGTCGCGAGCCCGAGGGCGGGCAGGAGGAGCAGGACGTAGGCACGGCTGAGGTCGTCCGTCCGCGACAGGAAGAGCGCGGCGAAGAGGAGCGCGGCCATGGGGACGAGGGCCCGGAGGATCGCGGCCCCCTGGCCCGCGAGCGACCAGCGGGCACGCAGGCGGTAGCCGCCACCGAGGAAGAGGACCGTCGGCCAGGCCACGGCCCAGGCGAGGAGCGCGGCCCAGGGTAGCCCGAAGAGGCCGGGCGCAGGCGCACCCGGCAGCGCGAGGACGCGCAGCTCGTGGATGCCGAGCGCGGCGATCGCGGCGATCGCGGCGTCGGACGCCATGAGCGCGGCACGCAGGAGCGCGCCGTGGCGACGGATCATCGGGTACCCCGGGGTCGGCGCGGCACCCGGACGCAGCTGCCGCTCGGTACGGACTCTACCGGCCGCAGGCGGCAGCCGTCACAGGGACGCGGAACGGCGATGCCCCCGGTCCCCGCCACGGGGTCCGGGGGCATCGCCTTCCCTGCGGGGGTCGTGCGGCTCAGACTTCCTTGTACTCGCCCTCGACGGTCTCCTCGTCGGCCGGGCGGCCACCGGGCGCGCCCTCGCCCGCGCTCTCGTCCGGACCGGACTGCTGGTACGCCTTCTGGGCGACCCGCTGGAGCGATTCGGTGAGCCCGTTGACCGCGTTCGCGAGCGCGGTCGCATCGTCGCCCTTGAGGGCGTCGCGGACGGTCGCGACCTTGCCCTCGACCTCGGCACGGTCCTCGGGCGCGACCTTGTCGCCGAGGTCCTTGAGCGTGCGCTCGGCCTGGAAGGTGAGCGCGTCGGCCTGGTTCCGTGCCTCCACGGCGGCCCGCCGCTCGGCGTCCTCCTTTGCGTGCGACTGCGCCTCCCTGACCATCCGGTCCACGTCGTCCTTGGAGAGCATGGACGAGGCGGTGATGCGGACCGACTGCTCGCGCGAGGTCGCCCGGTCCTTCGCCTTCACGTCGAGGATGCCGTTCGCGTCGATGTCGAAGGTCACCTCGATCTGGGGCACGCCGCGCGGCGCCGGCGGGATCCCGTCGAGGATGAAGCGCCCGAGCGTCTTGTTGTCCGCGGCGAAGTCGCGCTCGCCCTGGAGCACGTGGATCTCCACCTGCGGCTGGCTGTCCGACGCCGTGGAGAAGACCTGGCTCTTGGACGTCGGGATCGTGGTGTTCCGGTCGATGAGCCGGGTCATCACGCCGCCGAGCGTCTCGATGCCCAGGGAGAGCGGGGTGACATCGAGGAGGAGGACGTCCTTCACCTCGCCCGCGAGGACGCCCGCCTGGATCTCTGCGCCGACCGCCACGACCTCGTCCGGGTTCACGCCCTGGTGCGGCTCCTTGCCGCCGAAGACCTGCTTCACGGCCTCGACGACCGCGGGCATCCGCGTCTGGCCGCCCACGAGGATCACCTCGTCGATCTGGCCCGGCTTGAGACCGGCGTCCCGGAGCGCGTCGAGGACGGGCTTCTTCGTCCGCTCGATGAGGTCACCGACGAGCGACTCGAGCTTCGCGCGCGTCAGCGTCATCACGAGGTGCTTCGGCCCGGTCGCGTCGGCGGTGATGTAGGGGAGGTTGATCTCCGTCTGCATCGAGGACGAGAGCTCGATCTTCGCGCGCTCGGCGGATTCCTTGAGGCGCTGGAGCGCCTGCTGGTCGCTCGCGAGGTCGATCCCCTGCTCCTTGCGGAACTCGGAGAGCAGCCACTCGATGACGCGCTGGTCGAAGTCGTCGCCGCCGAGGTGGGTGTCGCCGTTCGTCGCCTTCACCTCGAAGACGCCGTCGCCGAGCTCGAGGATGGAGATGTCGAAGGTGCCGCCGCCGAGGTCGTAGACGGCGATCAGCTCGTCCTTCTTCTGGTCGAGCCCGTAGGCGAGCGACGAGGCGGTCGGCTCGTTGATGATCCGCTTGACCTCGAGGCCGGCGATCCGGCCGGCGTCCTTCGTCGCCTGGCGCTGCGTGTCGTCGAAGTAGGCCGGGACGGTGATCACCGCCTCGGTGACCTTCTCGCCGAGGTCCGCCTCCGCGTCTGCCGTGAGCTTCTGGAGGATCATCGCGGAGATCTCCGGCGGGGTGTAGCCCTTGCCGTCGGAGAGCTGCACGCGGACGCCGTCCGTGCCGTCGTCCTTCGCGACGGCGTACGGCACGAGCTTCACGGACCGCTGGACCTCGGCGTCGTCCCAGCGGCGGCCCATGAAGCGCTTGATCGAGTAGACGGTGTTCGCGGGGTTCGTGATCGCCTGGCGCTTCGCGACCTGGCCCACGAGACGCTCGCCGCTCTTGCTGAAGCCGACCACGGAGGGAACGGTCCGCCCGCCCTCCGCGCTCGGGATGACGACCGGCGCGCCGCCCTCCATCACGGCGACGACGGAGTTCGTCGTGCCGAGGTCGATGCCGATGATCTTGCCCATCTGGTTCTCCGGTCCTTCGGTCTCGGGGCGGGCCGTCAGGCGTCGCCGGTGGGGGTGGCGTTGTCGGCGACGGCCACGAGGGCCGGGCGGATGACCCGCCCGGAGATCTCGTAGCCCCGCTGGAGCTCGCGGACGACGTGGCCGTCCGGGACGGTCGTCGTCTGCTCGTGGATGATCGCCTCGTGGCGCTGGGGATCGAACGGGAGGCCGGCCGCCGCGATCGGCGTCACGCCCTCCGCGGCGAGGAGGCCGGCGAGCTTGCGCTCGATCGCCGCCACGCCGCCGATCCAGGCGCTGACCGCCGGGTCGTGGGCGGCGGGCGCGAGGGCGACGGCGCGCTCCACGTCATCGACGATGCCGAGGAGGCGGCGGATGACCGTCTCGCCCGCGAGCGCGACGATCTCGGCCCGCTCCTGCTCCGTGCGCCGGCGGAGGTTCTGGTAGTCGGCGACGGCACGCAGACGGGCGGCCCGCTCCTCGTCGAGCTCCGTCTCCAGCACCGCGGTGCGCTCGCGGGCGGCCGCCGCCTCCGCCGCGAGCGTGGCGGCCGAGCTGTCCAGCCCGGCGATGCGCTCCTCCGCGCGCGTACGCGGACGGCGGATGCCGAAGCGGCTGTTGTTGCCGGGCCCGTCGCCGGGGTCTTCCGGGTCGTGCGCGGAGGCCGCGCCGTTCATCTCGTCGTTCATGCGTACAGGTGGTCCACCAGCTCGTTCATGAGGCCGCTGACATAGCGCACCGTGGAGATCGCGTGGGGGTAGGCCATCCGGGTGGGACCCAGGACGCCGACGATCCCCACGGCCCGTCCGGGACGTCCGTACGGGGCGAGGATGAGGGAGACGTCGTGCATCTCCGCGGGGGCGTTCTCGCTGCCGATGAAGATCCGCACGCCCCCCGTGCGCGCGAGCTCCGGCACGATCCGACCGAGATAGCCGCGGTCGTGGAGGACCGCGAAGACCCGTCGGAGCTTCTCCGAGCGCGCGAACTCCGGCGCCTCCATCACGTTGAGGAGGCCCTCGGAGTAGATGTCGTCCACCGCGCTCGCGTCGAACTCGCGCATCGTGGCGGCGACCCGCTCGATCGCGAGGCGCAGGACCGGGTCCGCAGCCGGGCCTGCCGCATCGACCTCGCCGAGGATGTGCTCGACCCCCTCGGACGCGCGGCCCACGAGCCGCCGGTTGAGATCCTGCGCGAGCGCGTCGAGGTCGTCCTGCTCCCGCTGGCGGTCGAGGGTGATGAGCATCTGCTTGATCGGCCCCTCGGCGAGGACGAGCACGAGGTTGGCGAGACGTCCGCCGCCGGTGACGAGGTCGATCCGCCGGACACGGCAGGCGGGCGGCTTCGCCGCGGTGGCGATCCCCGCCGCGTGCGTGACGGTCGCGAGCGTGGACGCGGCGAGCCGGAACCACTGCTCGCTCGCGAACTCGACCTGGCCGAACTGGTGGCGGATCATCAGCTGCTCGACCGGCGCGAGCGTCACCATCTCCGCGATCGATTCCACGTACAGGCGGTAGCCGCGGTCCGTGGGCTGGCGGCCGGCGCTCGTGTGCGGGTGCGCGAGGTAGCCCGCGAGCTCGAGCTCGGCCATGACGTTGCGCACGGTGGCCGGGCTCACGCCGAGCCCGTACTTGAGGACGAGCGTCTGGCTGCCGACCGGCTGTGCGGTGGCGACGTATTCCTCGATGATCGCCCGCAGGATCGCCTCGGAGCGAGGCTCGAGCGGGCCGGGGCGGTCCCTGCGACGCGCCATCGGTTCCCTCGTGCGGTCCGGGGGCCCCGCCCCCCTGGGTCTCGGGCGGGGCCGTGTCGGCAGCCGGGTTAGCACTCACAACGGGAGAGTGCTAACCATGTCTGGCGCATCCTAGCAAAGGGCGCGCGCGGGTGTCAACGGGCCCCGCTGGGCGCCTCGATCCAGGGGTTCCGGTCGGGGGCGAGCCAGGGGACGGGCGTCGAGCCGGGCGGGGCCGGCTCCCCGCGCCCGAGCTCCCAGAGGTAGCGCCGCGGCGCGACCCCTGCGGCCTCGATCGCCGCCGCGATCTCCCGACCGACGTAGCGGAAGTGCCACGGCTCGTGGTCGTAGCAGCTCTCCTCCTCGCGCCCGCGCGGGAAGCTCATCACGAAGCCGTAGCGCCAGGCGTTCCGGGCCATCCAGGCGCCGGGCCGCGTCCGGCCCCAGTCGGGGTACTCCCAGGGCGGCGTCAGGCTGTCCGCGCTCCGGAAGTCGACCGCCGTCCCGAGCTGGTGCTCGGAATGGCCGGGCCGGGCGCTGATGCGTAGCGCCTCCTCGCGGCTCGCCTCCCTGCTCCACATGGCGAAGACGGCCGCCTGCTCGGCATGGGAGCGGTACGCCCAGCGCACCGCGACCTCGGCATCGGCGCGGATCGACGCCTCGTGGAGCGCCCGGAGGTCGTCGATCATCTCGGGGATCACCTCGTAGCCCGCCTCCATCCCGGCGCGCGCCGTGGAGACGAGCCGCGGCGGGACGTAGCCGGCCGGCAGGCGGAAGATGGTGTCCACCACGATCGTCGCCCAGTCGCGGTCGGGATCGCCCGCGGCGGGCAGGTCGTCGTACCGGCAGGCGGGGAGCGGGCGGGGGGTCCGGCGTGGTGCGGTGGGCGCAGCCGACGCGCGCCCCACGGCAGGCGGCACGGAGGCGGCGGG
>JBJTJV010000269.1:0-2328 GCA_046352645.1 Chloroflexota bacterium
GCGTCACACCGGGCCGCGGCACCGCCCGGACATGACGACGCGCCGGGGAGCGGGCCGACCCCGATCCTCCGGCGCGTCCGGCGCGGCGCGTGCCGCGCGGAGCTAGCGGCGCTGGTACGAGTTGTAGAGGTCGTCGTTCACCACGTAGGCGATGCCGTCCGCCACCACCTCGAGCTGCTCCGTGAGCGTGCGGGCCGCGAACGTCCAGCCCTCGGGGAGGTCGAGCCGCTCGCCGAGGCCGGCGAGCTGGTCACGGGTCAGGTTCCGGTCCTTCATGGTCGCGTACGACTGCATGATGTAGACGTTTCCGTCCGGGTCGGTCAGCTCGTAGACCTCCGTCCCCGCGAGGAACGTGAAGATCGTCTGGCGCTGGACCTCGTTCGGGACGTAGAACGTCTCGCCCACGGTCGGCTGGTCCGCCGGGGTCGTGATGATCGCGCGCAGGCCCATCTCGATGTTCCCGAAGGTGAAGGTCTCGCCCGAGGTCGTCGCGCCGCCCGTGGCGGTGATCGCGTCGAGCGTCCAGTGGCGCGGGCCGTTCTTCTTCGCGACCTGGGAGCCGAACGCCGCGTTGATGTCGTCCTCGCTGAGGCGGATCCAGTCGGCGGACGGGCAGTCGTTGAAGCCGATCGTGTTCCAGACGTACGAGGAGGTCGTGTCACCCTCGGTGACGGACGGGATGATCTCGCAGTAGCGGTCGTCGAGGATGCTCTCGAAGGGCGCCGCGGAGGCCGCGGGCGACGCGACCGGCGACGGCGACGGGTCCATCGCGGCGGCGGGTGCGGCGGCGAGGACGAGGACCGCACCGGCGGTCCAGGCGGCACGAACGGGGAAGAGACGGGGCATCTGTGCTCCTCTGGGTTTCCGGCCTTGGTCGTCGCGATAGCCATCCGCAGCCGCACGCGGGCCGGGGGTCGCGGCGACCTCCTGATGGTATCCGTGGGCGGCGGGATGCGCCCCGCGCGGTCCCGGAAGCGTGTCAGCCCGCCCGGCGGAGCCGGTCCGGCCGGACGTGCGCCGCGGAGCCGCCGAGCGCCCGGATGTCCTCCGGAAGATCCCCGGTCTCGACAAGGGCGACGACCGCCCGAGCGGCCGCCGGCGCGATCTGGATCCCGCACCCGCCCTGCCCGGCGTACCACGCGAACCCGGGGGCCAGCGGGTCCGGACCGAGCACAGGCGCCCGGTCCGGGGCGAAGGTCCGCAGGCCCGCCCAGCTGCTCGTCACGACGCGGACGTCGAGGGTCGTCATCGCAGCCACCCGGTCGAGCGCGCCGGCCACGTCGAGCATCTCCGGTCGCACGTCCCGCGGCACGTCCGGCGTCTCGTCCGCAGGTGAGGCGAGGATCCGCCCGGTCTCCGGCTTCAGGTAGAACGTCTCCGCCGTGTCCTCCAGCAGCGGCCAGCGGTCGGCGCCTTCCGTGCGGGGCGCGACGAGCGTCGCGATCGTCCGGCGCAGGGGCAGCGATCCCAGCGGTGGTAGCCCGGCCCGTTCCGCGACGACGTCCGCCCAGGCACCCGCCGCGTTGACCACGAGCGGCGCGACCCATCCGCCCACCGGCGTCGTGACCGTCCAGGTCCCGTCAGCCGGCACCAGGCGCTCGGCCGGGGCGGACGTGACGAGCGTCCCGCCACGGGCACGCAGGAGCCGCCGGTAGACGGCGACCGCACCCGCCGGGTCGAGATCGGCGGTCCCGGGCACATGGAGCGCTGACCCGGTCGCCTCCGGTCGGAGCGCGGGGAAGAGCGACCGTGCCTCCTCCGGCCCGACGATCCGTGCGTCGAGCTCCGGATCCGCCGGGAGCCGGAGCTCCGTCCCCGGCGGCGCGACGGACAGCAGCCCCCGTGGCGCGAGGAGCGCATGGTCGGACTCGCCATCGGCTCGCGACGCGAACCACGCGCGACCGGCCCGGTTGAAGGGGATGAAGGCCGGACCACCGTAGCGTTCGATGTAGACGGCCGCGCTCCGGCCGGTGGACTGGGTCGCCGGGGCGTCGCACGCCTCCAGCACGACGACCCGGCGTGTCCGGGCGAGCTCGGCCGCCACCGAGAGCCCGGCGATCCCGGCACCGACCACGATCGCATCTACTCCCTGCACGCGCGCGGCCCCGACCGGGTCTTCTCCACGGCCGCAGGATAGCGGCTGCCCCGCCGCGCCGCGGCTCTGCCCCGCCGCCGCCGTATCATCGGCTGCACGGGGCGTGGCGCAATCGGCAGCGCACGTGCTTTGGGAGCACGAGGTTGTGGGTTCGACTCCCGCCGCCCCGAGCACCCCTGCCGCCGGGCGCCGCCACATGTACGCCGACCTCGCGGGAGCCCCCGCCGGCCTCT
>JBJTJV010000270.1:0-5442 GCA_046352645.1 Chloroflexota bacterium
TGCCGGTATCCGGCGCGCGCTCGACCTGGTAGCTCGTCTCGTAGGTGGCGCCGTCGGTCCAGGCGAGGTCGATCCTGGTCGCGGACACCGCTGTCGCGGTGAGGCCGCTCGGCGCGCCACTGACGGGGTTCGTCGGCGGCAGGCAGATCGCGAGCGTGGAGGGCACGTCCAGGCGGCCACCGGTGACGGTCTTGCCGGCGAGCGACGCGAGCGGCTGGGCGCCGCCGACCACGGCGTTGCGGATATCCCCGGAGGAGATGCCGCTCGCGGTCGCCGCACAGAGCGCGGCGGCGCCGGTCACGTGCGGCGTCGCCATGCTCGTGCCGGAGTAGCTCCCGTACGTGTTGCCGGGCAGGGTCGACCAGACGCTGCTGCCGGGCGCGCCGAGGTCGACCGTCGTCGCACCGTAGCTGGAGAAGCTGGAGATGCCACCGGTCGAGGTGGTGGACGCGACCGCGATGACGCAGTCATAGCCACGCGCGGCACCGGCGAGGGTGCGCGAGCAGTCGTAGTTCGAGGGGTAGCTGCCGACGGAGTCGTTGTTGGACGTGCTGTTCCCCGCCGCCGCGATGAACAGGATGCCGGCATCGCCGGCGGCACGGATGGCGTCCAGCATGCCCTGGCTGAAGCCGCCGCCACCCCACGAGTTGTTCGTCGCGACGATGCCGATCCCGTGCCGGGTCTTGAGGTCGCGCAGGTAGTTGAGCGCCGCGATCGCGGCCGAGATGTAGCCGCCGCCGGGGCCGAGGAACTTGGCGGAGATCATCGTCACCCGCCAGTTCACGCCCGCGACGCCGATGCCGTTGCCGCCGAGGCCGCCGATGGTGCCCGCGACATGCGTGCCGTGGCTGTCCTCGCCGGCGTCGTAGACGGAGGCGTCGTTGTAGAAGAAGTCCCAGCCGTGGATGTCATCGACATAGCCGTTGCCGTCGTTGTCGATGCCGTCGCCGGCGGTCTCGTACGGGTTCGTCCAGATGTTCGCGGCGAGATCGGGGTGGTTGCGGTCGATCCCCTCGTCGATGATGCCGACGACGACGCTCCGGCTGCCGATGGCACCGGCGGCCCACGAGGAGACCGCGCCGGAGCCGTAGGCGTTCGCCGGGCTCGTGCCGCCGCCGTACATGCCCCAGAGGGAGCCGTTCGTGACGTAGGGGTCGTCCGCGACCTCCTGGGCCCGGACCTTCCAGTCCGGCTCGGCGAAGCGGACGCCGGGGAGCCGCTCGAGGCGCGCGATCGTGGCGCTCACCGAGCGGCCGCGCGGGATGCGCAGGAGGAACGTGCGCTGCTCGGCGCCGTCCAGCGCGACGGACGCGGTGGCGCCCGCAGCGGCCATCACGTCCGCCCGGGCCGCCGCGCCGGTCCAGCCGCGCAGGCCGACGATCACCCTCCCGGGGAGCGCGCGCGGCGCGGCCGCGGCCTGCTCGCCCGTCCCCGCGGCCGCCGCAGGGGGCGGCAGCAGCGCGGCGAGAAGCCCGAGGACGACGAGCCCGACGAGGATGGCGGGCAGGAGCGCGCTCCGGTCGCGGCGCGGGCGGGTGTGCGTGGGCGGCATGACGCATCCTCCGGGTTCCCGGTCGCCCTGGGACACGACGGCGGTCCGGGCGCTCAAGCGGAACCCTACCGCACCGGACGTCACCGGGCCATGGGACCTTTGGGGGATACGGAGCACGCGGTCTGGCACCCTGTATCGCCATGAGCCTCCGGACCCGACCCGCCGTCGGCGCCCTCCTGCGCGCACGCGGCCACGCGCTCGCCGCCGCGAGCCTGTTCGCCGTGCTCGCCTGCGAGGCGGCCCTCGCCCTCGTCGCGCGGGGCTTCGGCGCAGCCCCCCTCGCGCTGGCGAGCGTCCCCGGGGCGCTCCTGCTCGCGGCGCGCGGTCGACCCGTGGCAGCCGGCGTCGCGTGCGCGCTCGGCGCGACCGGGCTCCGGCTCGCCATGCTCGGCGTGCCCGAGACCTGCGACCAGCTCGCGGTGAGCAGGGCGGCGCTCGAGGTGATCGCGACCGGCGCGAGCCCGTGGGGGATCGCCTACGCGCAGTCCGTGCCGCCGGGCGCCCCGTTCCCCTACGGCCCGCTCGCCGCGGTCGTGGCTCCGTTCGGTGTGCCCCTGGAGATCGTCGCGATGGCCGGGCTGCTGCTCCTGCTCGCCGCGACGCAGACGCTCCTCACCCTCGCGATCCTCGGTGGCGCGACCGCCTGGGCCGAGCTCGGGACCTGCGGCCTCAACGACCACGTCCCGGCGGTGCTTCTCCTCGCAGGGCTCCTCCTCATCGCCCGTGGACGGGTGAGCGGCGCGCTGCTCATCGGCCTCGGCGCCGGGATCAAGCCCTATCTCCTCGCGTGGGCGCCGGGGCTCGCGGGGCTGGGCGGAGCCGCGCTCCTCCTGCCGCTCGTGCTTGTCGCCGGGCTGGCCTGGCTGCCCGCGCTCGCATGGGACCCGCGCAGCTGGCTCGCGTCGGTGGAGATGGCGCGCGCGCTCCACCCGCGACCCGCGAACGCGCTGAACCGGCCGACCCTGCGCCTGCTCGCGCTCCCCGCGGCGCTCGTCGCGCTCCGGGCGCGCAGCTGGGACGCGGCGGTCCTCGCGGGGGCCGCCATCTTCTGCATCGTCCTCTTCCTCGACCGCTGGGCGAGCGTCGGCTACCTGCTCGTCGTCGTGCCGCCGGTCGCGGTCATCGCGGAGCGCGGGCTCCGCTCCCGCATCGCCCGGTACTAGGCCAACGGTCCTCTACCCCTCGCGCAGACGTACCGGTAGCATCCTCCCCGTGCCCCGGATCCCTGCCCTGCCTGCCCCGCGCGCCCTTCCCGCACCGTTCGGGCGGTCGGCGCGTGCGCGGATGCGCGGCGCGCGCGGGCAGTCGCTCGTCGAGCTCGCGATCCTCCTGCCGATCACCCTCACGCTCGTGGTCGGCGGCCTGGACCTCGCGCGCGCTTACGAGCGCCAGCTGAAGCTCCAGTCCGCGGTCCGCAACGCGACCGAGCAGGTGACCCGCGACGTCAACATCCCGACGAGCCAGGATGCCGCGACGCAGGCACGGAAGTGGATCTGCCTCGCCCTCGACCTGCCCGCCACGTGCACGCAGGTGACCGTCTCGGTCACGGCCTTCAGCACGCCCGCGAGCGCCACGAGCACGACGCCGTCGTCCGTCGCGCTCACCGCGACCCACGCCTTCTCCACGCTCGTCCCCTACCCGCTCCTCACCTCCGCGGGCGGCACGATCACGCTCCGCGCGAGCTCGAGCTACACGTTCATCCGGTCGCTCGCGCCGTGAGCCGCCGGATGCGCGACGCCCGCGGCCAGGGCCTCGTGGAGTTCACGATCGTCCTGCCCGTGGCGCTGCTGCTCCTCGTCGCGATCGTGGATATCGGCCGCGTGATCTGGGCGAACGACACGGTCGCCGCGGCCGCGGCCGCGGCCGCGCGGTACGCGAGCGTCCACGGCGGGTCGCCCGGACAGTCATGCCCGGCCGGCCCCGCCAACGAGACGGTCGCGATCCCCCAGGCATCGGCAGCCTGCCCGTATCCCTCGCCGAGCAAGCAGGCGATCGTGGACGCAGCGCTCGCGCGCGCGGCCACGGCGGCGGGGACGGTGAGCGTGCAGGTGTGCTACTTCCGCGAGGAGGACACGCCGTGCACCGGCAACACGGACAGCACGACGAACGCGCCGGGCGCGCTCGTCCGGGTGACCGTCCGCGCCCAGCTCGGCCTCGTCGTCACCTCGCTCCTCGGCAACCAGGCGTTCGACGTCGCGGGGACCGCGACGATGGTCATCAACTACTAGAGGGTCATCATGCGCATCCTCCGCACGCTCCGCGCGCGCCTCCGTCGCGGCCAGGACGGCCAGGTGATGGTCGTCCTCGTCGTGGGCCTCACCGTGATGATGGGCATGGCTGCGCTCATCTTCGACGCGGCGCAGGCGCTCGTCCTCCAGCGTCGGCTCCAGGGCGCCGCGGATGCGGCGGCGATGGCCGCTGCCAACCAGCTCCAGACCGGCACGCCGACCGGCTGCGCCGCCTCGCTCGGGTCACCCACGGTGCCGCGCGCGTCCGTCGCGGCCGCCGTGGCGCCGGACGCGACGGACGCGTCGACGAACCTCGCAGGCCTCGCCCCGGCGCCCGTCGTGAGCGTGAGCTGCCCCACGATCGAGCCGGACCCGAACGAGACGGTCCGGGTGGAGATCTCTGCCCAGGCGCAGACCTTCTTCCTCGGCGCCCTGCCGCTCATCGGCGGGAACGGCAACGGCTTCACCGTCAGCGCGGGCGCAACGGCCCGCTATGCGCGCTCCGCGATCGGCGCGTACTCGATCATCGCGCTGGACAGGGTCGCCTGCCAGGGCGGCTCGTTCGGCGGCGGCCCCACGGTCATCCTCGGCGGCTCGTTCCAGGTGAACTCGCCCTGCCTCGGCCCCCAGTCCGGCAGCAGCGCCTTCTACAACGGCGGCAACCCCACGGTCACGCTTCTCAACGGATCGGTGATCCGGGTGAACGGCTACTACTACGGGAACGTCCTGAACCCGCCGGTGCTGACGAACCAGCCGATCGTCGCGGATCCGCTCGCGGCGCTCACGCCGCTGAACCACGGTGCGGGGACGACGTTCCCGCTCCGCTCGTCGAGCCGGCTCACCTGCCGGAACAGGACCTGCGGTCCCTACGGCAACGGGATCCTCGAGCCGGGGATCTACCGCGGCGGGATCAACCTGTCCGGCCAGGCGATCGTCTTCCTCCGGCCCGGGATCTACATCCTCCAGGGCGGCGGCCTCGACGTGGGGACGGGGACGCTCTGCTCGGTGGATGTCACGCCGGCGGTCGCGCTCACCGCCACGACCTGCGCCAAAGCGAGCCCCGGTGAGCCGACCACGGCGGTGACGAACCGCTGGACGCAGTCCTGCGCCCAGTCCACCTGCGGCGTCCTGCTCTACAACACCGCCTACGCCGGGCCGCCTGCGATCGCGATGGGCAACATCGCGATGCAGGGCGGCGCGAACCTCATGCTCCGCCAGTTCCAGCCGGCGGCGAGCGCCACGCTCCTGGAGCCCTACCGGAACCTCGTGATCTGGCAGGACCGGACGGTGACCCCGCAGGCGGAGGTCTGGCTCCGCGGCGGCGGCGCCCTCCAGATCGTGGGCACGGTCTACTCCCCGCTCGGCACGCTCGATTTCGGCGGGAACTCGGATGCCTCCGGCCCGGCGCAGCTCACGATGCAGGTCATCGCGAACAAGGTGAGCGTCCAGGGTAACGCCGGCTTCCACTTCGTCTTCGACTCGACGTCCTTCGCGCAGTTCTTCGCCTACGGGCTCATCGAGTAGGGCCCGCCGGGGGGCGGGGATGGGGGCCGGGACGGAGCGCCGGGCGACCGACGCAACGCCGCGCGGGCGGCGCAGATGACGAGACCCCCGGCGGTCCTCCGCCGGGGGTCTCGCTGCGTATCCGCGTGGAGGTGGCCG
>JBJTJV010000029.1:0-20417 GCA_046352645.1 Chloroflexota bacterium
TCTACCTCGACTCGGGACGCCAGGCCGAGATCGAGCTCGTCGTTCCCCCCGGCGGGGACCTGCGACTCCTGTGCAACCTCCCCGGCCACATCGAGCAGGGGATGATCGGCGTCGTGGAGCTCCGTCCGGCAGCGGGATAGCCGCCCGCGCGGGCTGGTAGGATGCGGGCGTCGGCGAGCGGCCACGACCCGGTCGCACCGGCGCATGGATGCGCAGCGCAGCCGTCCTTCCCGGGCGGCCCACCAGGGAGATCGACAGGAATGGCCTACGTCATCGCCGAGCCGTGTATCGACGTGATGGACCAGTCGTGCGTGGCCGTCTGCCCCGTCGACTGCATCCACTTCGAGCAGGGTGCCGACCGCATGCTCTCGATCGACCCGGACGAGTGCATCGACTGCGGCGCGTGCGAGCCGGAGTGCCCGGTGAACGCGATCTTCCCGGACAGCTCGGTCCCCGCCGAGTGGGCGGCCTATGGCAGCCTGAACGCGCTCTGGTACAAGGACAAGGCCGGCGCGCGCGCCCAGGTCGACGAGTGGAAGCCCCGCTGACCCACGGCAGCGCGCGCGGCCCGAGCGCCGCGCACCGGTAGCCCGGAGACCGGCGTCCCCCGCGGACGCCGGTCGTTCCTTGCCGGGCGCCCCGGCGCGCCTCAGCCCTCCCGCGCGAGCACGGCCGCGACGATCCGCCCGAGGCTCGGCCGGACGCCGTAGAGGAGGAGCGTCGCGCGGAAGACGCGCGCCGATGCGGCCGTCGCCACGACGACCCAGGCAAGGAGCGCGAGCACGGACGCCGCGACCATCCCCCATGGGACCTCGGGAGCGAGTGCGAGGACCTGGAGCATCGTCGCGGGCGCGGTCAGCGGGAAGAGCGCGAGCGCCCACGCGAGCGGCGAGCTCGTCGCGCCGAGCAGGACGCCCGACAGCACGAGCGGCACGACCGCGAAGAAGCCGAGGAAGCCCGAGTACTGCTGGGCCTCCCGCGACCCCGGCGCGAGCGCCCCGATCGCCGCGAAGACCGCGCCGAAGGCGAGGTAGCCGAGGACGAAGTAGACGACCGCGAGGACGAGCGTCGCCGGGTCCGGCGCGAGATCGGGGATGCCGCCGAGACGGTCGGCGGCGAGCGGGACCGCGAGGAGCGCGAGCCCGGCCCAGACGAGGACCTGCGTCAGGCCGGCGGCGCCGAGGCCGATGAGCTTGCCGGCCATGAGCGGCAACGACGGCACGGACGAGAGGACGATCTCCACGACCCGGTTCTCCTTCTCCTCGGTCACCGACTGGAGGAGGTAGCCGCTCGTGACGAAGATCGCGACCACGAAGAGGAGCGCGAAGGCGAACGGCACGAGGAAGGTCGCCGCCGTGCCGATCTCCGAGACGGCGCCCCCGTCCGCCGTCCGTGCCTCCACCTGTGCCGGCGCCACGATGCGCGACTGCGCGTCCGCCGCGAGGCCCGCGTCCGCGATGAGCGCGTAGCGGAGCACCGCCTCCAGCGAGCGGGTCTCCGCGAGCTCCCGCTGGGCGCTCGCGAAGCCGACGTCGAGTGCGGGCACGCTGTAGCGCAGCACGCGCGGGTCCGCGGGCCAGCCCGCCGGGACGACGTACCAGGCCGGGATCGTGCCGGCCGTGCCCCCGGCCTCGGCCTCTGCGCGCGTGAGGAGCGCGAGGCGCGGCACGACCGCCCGGCCGGGAGAGAGGTCCACGGCCGTCTCGGGGACCACGACGAGCGCGACGGGTCCCGGGTCGCCGATCGCTCCCGGCTGGGCGGACCCGACGAGGCCGCCGAGCAGGAAGAGGCCGGTGAGCATGAGCGGCAGGAGGACCGTGCCCACGAGGTAGCCACGCCGTCGCACCGTCCGGACGTAGTCGCGGCGCGCGATGATCGCCGCGAGGCGCACCAGGCTGCGCCCGCCGGTGTCGCTCATCCGACCGTCGCCGCGCGCGGGTCGCCCGCCACCGCGCGGACGAAGATCTCGCCGAGGTCCGGCGCGTCCTCGCTGAACCGCTCGACCTCCGCGTCGCTCGCCGCGAGCTCGCGGAACAGGTCGCGCGCGGTCGCCCCGGGGGCGAGGAGATAGCGCACCAGCCCCTCGCGCTCCGTCGCGTGGCTGACGCTCCGGAGAGCTGCCGGATCCTGCGGCAGCCCCCGGCCGCGCACGGTCACCGCGCCGTCATGGAAGGCGCCGCGGACGGCGGCCACGGTGCCGTAGAGGAGGCGTCGGCCGCGGTCGATGAGGAGGATCCGGTCGCACAGCCGCTGGGCGTCACCCATGTCGTGCGTGCTCATCACCACCGCGGTGCCGCGGGCGCGCTGCGCGAGGAGGACGCCCTGCATGAGGTCCGCGTTCACCGGGTCGAGCCCCGCGAACGGCTCGTCCACGATGAGCAGGTCCGGGTCGTTGATGATCGTCGCGATGAGCTGCACCTTCTGGTGCATGCCGCGCGAGAGCTGTGCCCCGGTCTTCCGCCGCGCGTCCCCGAGCCCCATCTCGTCGAGGAGCCGGAGCGCGCGCGTCCGTGCCTCCGCGCGCGGCAGGCCGCGGAGCGAGCCGAAGTAGACGAGGGTGTCGAGGACCGCGACGTCGCGGTAGAGCCCGCGGTCCTCCGGCAGGTAGCCGGTCCGGTGCTGGTGCTCCACGCCGGGCGCCCCGCCGAAGACGCGGATCGCGCCCGCGTCCGGGCGGATGATGTCCAGGATCATCCGCATCGTCGTGGTCTTCCCGGCGCCGTTCGGGCCGAGGAAGCCGAGGATCTCGCCGGCGCGGACGTCGAAGCTGAGGTCCCGCACGACGTCGGTCGTGCCGAAGCGCTTCCGGATGCCATCCACGGCGACGACGAGTGCCGCATCCATGCCCCCAAGGCTAGCGGAGCGCGGTCGCGGGCGCGCGGACGCCGGGGATGGGACGATGATGGGCAGCATGCGCATCGCCTCCCTGCTCCCGGCCGCCACGGAGATCGTCGCCGCGCTCGGGCTCGCGGACGAGCTCGTGGCGCGGACCGTCCGCTGCGACATGCCGCCCGGGATCGAGTCCGTGCCCGCGGTGACGATCGCGGATCCGCGCCGCGACCGCCTCGACGCGGATGCCCTCGTCGCCGCCGCGCCGGACCTCGTCCTCGTCCAGGACCTCTGCGCGGTCTGCGCGGTCACGGCGGACGAGGTGCGCACGATCGTCCGCGACCGGCTCCCCGACGCGTCCGTCGTCGCGCTCCAGCCGGAGAGCGTGGAGGGCATCCTCAACACGATCACCACCGTCGGCGCCCATGCGGAGGCGGAGGACGAGGCGGTCGGCCTCGTGGAGCTGCTCCGCGAGCGGCTCGGGTCGCTCGAGGCGCGCGTCGTGGAGCGGCGGCTCGCGGGCGTCCCGCCGCCGCGCGTCATCCTCCTCGAGTGGATCGACCCGCCCTTCGCGTCCGGCCACTGGATCCCCGAGATGGTCCGGCGCGCCGGTGGCTGGGAGCTCCTCGGCACGGAGGGCGCGCCGTCCGTGCCGGTCGCGTGGGAGCGCATCCGCGAGCTCGACCCGGAGGTGCTCATCGTCGCGCCGTGCGGCCTCTCCGCGGCCGATGCGGCCGCGGCCTGGTCCGCGGCGCCGCTGCCGGGGTGGATCGGCACGCTCCGCGCGGTCCGCACCGGGCGCTGCGTCGCGATCGACGGCGACGGGCTCGTCGCGCGCCCCGGGCCGCGCGTCATCGAGGGGATCGGCGTGCTTGCGCGCGTCCTCGACCCGGACGGGTTCGCGGACCTCGTCCCGGATGCGGGCGCGCTGCCGCTGCCGCTGCCGGCCGCCGCGGCCGGATGACCTTCCTCGCCCGCTTCGCCTGCCTGTGGTGCGGATCGGACTGGCAGACGCGTGGTCCGGACGACCTGGAGGGCTGGGCGCGGCTCTGTCCGACCTGCCTCGGCCGCGCCCAGGAGAACCCGTTCCTCGCGCGCCGCCTCCGGGCGGGGATCGTGGCGCGCGGCGCCGGGCGCGCCGTGGCACCTGCCGCGGCCGGGGACGCGTCCGGGCCCGACGCGCTCGAGGCCGCCGCCGCGGCCTGGCTCGGCGCGACCGTCGCAGAGCAGGAGGACTGGATCCTCCGCCGCGGCCGCTACGCACGTGGCCCCGTCCGCGACCTCGCCTGGTCGGCGGAGCTCGACGGGCTCACCGGCTTCCTCGACGCGCTGCCGCCCGCGGCCACGGTCCTCGAGCCCGCCGCCGGCCCCGGCTTCTGGTCGCCGCTCCTCGCGGGGAAGGGCGAGCTCTCCGTCCTCGAGGCGACGGAGGACGCGCTCGACCGAGCCCGCGACCGGCTCGTCGCGCACGGGCTCCGCGCCCATCTCCACCTGCGCGCGCCCTGGGCCGTGCCGGAGACGCCGTCCGCGCTCGTCGTGCTCGCCTTCCGCCTCTGCCACGTCCCGGACGCGCGGCTCGCCGCCCGCTGCGCCGCGCTCCGCGCGATGGTCGCCCCCGGCGGCCGCCTCGCGATCGTGGAGCGCGCGGGCGACCCGGAGACCGACGCGCCGGACGATCCGCCCGCGGTGGACGGCGTCGCGCGCCGGCGCCTCCCCGACGGTCGCGAGCTCGCGATCCCGCTCGTCGCCCGCCCGGCCGCGGACCTCGCCGACGCACTGCGCGCGGCGGGCTTCGTGGACGTCACGGCCCGCTCGACCGGCCGCTTCTTCCATCTCCTCACCGCCGTCTGACCGCGGACCGCGCGCCTTCGTACACTCCGCGGATGGACGACCTCGCCACCGCTCTCGGCCCCCTCGGCATCTGGGGCCATCTCGACAGCCTCGATGCCGCGGCCGCGCGTGCCTGGGCGGGCCACGCGGCGCGCCTCGGCTACGGCGCCCTGTGGGTCCCCGAGACCGTGGGCCGCGACCCGTTCGCGCTCTGCGCGGCGATCGCGGAGGCGGCCGCGCCGATGGTCCTCGGCACCTCGATCGTCTCGATCTTCGGCCGCGACGCGATGGCCGCGAAGCTCGGCGCGCAGACGCTCCACGAGCTGACCGGCGGGCGCTTCGTCCTGGGGCTCGGCGTCTCCCATGCGCACCTCGTGGAGAAGCTCCGCGGGCACGTCTACGCGCAGCCGCTAACGACGATGCGCACGTACCTCGCGGACATCGCGCGCCTGCCCTACCGCGGCCCGCTCCCCGCGGGCACGGACGCGGGGGGCGCGCCGATCCCCGAGCGGCCGCCGGTCCTCGTCGCGGGTCTGCGCGAGCGGATGCTCGGGCTGGCGGCGACGGATGCGGACGGCGCCTTCCCCTTCCTCGTCACGCCCGACCGCGTCGGCTGGATCCGCGGCGTGCTCGACGCTGCCGCGCCCGCCGGCCGACGGCCGTTCCTCGCGGTGACCCAGGCCGTCGTCCTCGCCACGGATCCGGCGGCCGCCCGGGCCGCGGCGCGCGCGTGGCTCGCGCCGTACCTGCGCACCGCGAACTACCAGGTGAGCTGGGCCGCCCAGGGGCTCGGCCCGGAGGACTGGACGCTGCCCGGGAGCGACCGGCTCGTCGACGCGATGGTCGCGTGGGGGGATGTCGCAGCCCTGCGGGCCCGCATCGCAGCGCACCATGCCGCGGGCGCGGACCACGTGGCGATCATCCCGGTGGCGCCGGACGGCACGACGGAGGACCCGGACGCGGTCGCGGCCCTTGCGCCCGGCGGCGCCCGGGGCTGAGCGCCCGGCAGGGGGCGACGCGGCCGGCGATCCGGTGCCGGCCCGCAGCGGCCCGTTCGCCACGCTCGCGCCGGGCGCCGGCTTTCGGACGACCGCCCCGGACGGCGCCGCCGTCGAGGTCCTCCTCGCGCTGCGCGGCGGGTCGATGGCCCGCTTCACCCTCGCGCCCGGCGAGGGGACGGACCCCGTGACGCACCGGACGGTCGAGGAGATCTGGCTCGTGCTCGCGGGCAGGGGCGAGATCGTGCGACGCCAGGACGACCGGACCGAGCGCACGCCGCTCGTCCCCGGCACGTGCGTGACGATCCCGCTCGGCACGGCCTTCCGGTTCCGCGCCGCGGCGGAGACCGGGCTGGAGATCGTGTGCGTCACGATGCCCCCGTGGCCGGGTCCCGACGAGGCGGTCGCGGTCCCGGACCTCCACGGCTGAGGCCGGAGGCACGCGTCCCGGGCCGTATACTCCCGCCCATGGCTGCGCAGATGACGATCGCGACGATCGGGACCGGGGTGATGGCGGGGTCGATGCTCGCCGGGCTCTTCGCCGGCGGGCGGGTCCGCCCCGAGCAGGTCATCGCGTCCGACCCGCGCGCCGAGCGGCGCGCCGAGCTCGAGGCGGAGCTCGGCATCCGCACCACCGCGGAGAACGCCGCCGCCGCTTCCGGCGCGGACGTCGTCGTCCTCGCGATCAAGCCCCAGCACCTCGCCGAGGTCGGGCGCGACCTCGCCCCGGTCCTCGGGCCGGAGCAGCTCGTCATCAGCATCCTCGCGGGCCCCACGACGCGTGCGCTCGGTGCCGCCCTCGGCCACCGCGCGATCGTCCGCGCCATGCCGAACACGCCTGCGCAGATCGGCCGCGGGATCACCGTCTGGTACGCAACGCCGGACGTGCGCCCCGCGCAGCGCGAGACGGCCGCGCTCCTCCTCGGGGCCCTCGGTGAGCAGGTCGAGGTCCACGACGAGAAGCTCGTGGCGATGTCCACCGCCGTGAGCGGCAGCGGCCCCGCGTATCTCTTCCTCGTGATGGAGGCGATGGTCGACGCCGCCGTCCACCTCGGCTTCCCGCGCCACGTCGCCCAGCGCCTCGTCGTCGAGACGCTGGAAGGGAGCGCGGCCTTCGCGAAGGCGAGCGGCCACCACCCCGCGCAGCTGCGCGACAGGGTGACGTCGCCGGGCGGCACGACCGCTGCGGCGCTCCATGCGCTCGAGGCGGGCCGCCTGCGGACCGTCCTCTCCGACGCGATCTGGGCCGCCTACCGGCGGACCGACGAGCTCGGCCGGAAGCTCGAGGCGGAGACGACCGGGGACGACACGCCCGCGGGTCGCTGACGCCCGTGCGCCCGGCTGCGCGCCGCGGTCCGGCCCGGCCAGCCGGGCTCGCGATCGCGGGCGCCGTCGCCGTGGCGATCGCGACGCCATCGGCGCCGCGTGACGCTGCGCCTGCGCCGGCCGCCGCGTCCCCCGCGGCGTCCTCCGTCGCCGCGGCGCCGACGCTCGCCTGGGAGGTCGTGGGCCGGATCCCGCACGCGTCGGACGCGTTCCTCCAGGGGCTCGCCTTCGACCCGGACGGCCGGCTCTGGGCGAGCACCGGCCTCTATGGCCGTTCGTCCGTCCGGGAGCTCGATCCCGCGACGGGCGCGGTCCTGCGCTCCGCGGCGCTGCCCGTGACGGCCTTCGGCGAGGGGATCGCGCTCGGCGCGGCGGGCGAGCTCGTCCAGCTCACCTGGCAGGAGGGGACCGCCTTCCGCTGGGAGCGCACGACGCTCAGGCCGCTCCCACCGTTCACCTACACGGGCGAAGGCTGGGGGCTCTGCGCGGACGGGGAGCGCCTCGTGATGAGCGACGGATCCGACCGGCTCACCTTCCGCGACCCCGCCACCTTCGCCGTGACCGGCTCTGTCGCCGTCACCCGCGACGGCCTGCCGGTCCGGCTCCTCAACGAGCTCGAGTGCGCGGATGGCGCGGTCTGGGCGAACGTGTGGCAGACCGAGACGATCGTGCGCATCGATCCCTCCACCGGCGTGGTCACGGGCGTGCTCGACCTCGACGGGCTGCTCGAGCCCGATCCCGCCGCGGCCGATCCGGTCGCGGTCCTCAACGGCATCGCGCGCATCCCCGGGCGGGACACGTGGCTCGTCGGCGGGAAGCTCTGGCCCGCGCTCCTGGAGATCCGGATCGACGGCTGAGCCGTCCGCCCACCGGCGACGGGTCGCCCGGTCAGCCCTCGATCGACCAGGTGGACTGGACGCCGAAGGAGCTGTCCAGGTGGAGGCTCCCGTCGGGGTCGATCGACCAGCTGTCCACGAGCGGCAGGAGGAGGAGCATGCCCTCCTGGAACTCCTTGAGCGACGTCTCGCAGCCGTCCGTGGCGCCGCCCTCGATGGCGATCCCGATCGTCGTCTCCTCGACCGACCAGGTGCCCGTGAAGTCGCTGCAGCCGCCGTTGCCGGAGAGCGTCCCGTCCGCTGCGAAGGTCATCCCGATGCGCACGAGCGCGGACGGGATCGGCGTGCCGTTCAGCTCCGTGAGCACCCAGGTCGCGCCCACGATGCCGACCGCGCTCGCCCCGGGCGGCGTGGTCTCGGCGGGGACCGCGCCCGTATCCACGACGAGCCGGAGGTCCCCGCCGGCACCCGAGAGCACGAGCTCCCCGTCCGTCGCGGACCATGCGCCGACCGTCGGCAGGAAGGCGAGGAGCGCCGCCTCGAGCTCCATCCGCGCCGCCTCGCAGGCCATCTTCGTCGCGCCGGGCGCGGAGAGGGAGAGCGCGGCACCGTCCGCGCTCCAGGTGCCCATGAGCATGTTGCAGCCGCCGTTGCCGTCGTAGGAGCCGTCCGCGAGGAAGCGCAGCGTCAGCCCGTCGTCGGAGAAGACCGGCTCGCCCGCGAGCGCGATCACCGTCCATGTCGCGTCCGCGGTGACCGCGGCGAAGTCGTCCGCCGTGCCGGGCGCGCCCCCGGCGACCGCCCGGAGCTCGAGGTCCTGCGCGATCGTGCCCCCCGTGAGGAAGAGCGTGCCATCCTCGATCCGCCACGTGGTGGCGACCTCGAGCGCCGTGAGGAAGGCGTTCTCCCGCTGCATCGTCAGCGCGTCGCACGCCTTGCGGGTCGCCGCGAGCGGTCCGATCGCGATCCCCGCCGCGCCGTCCTGTGCCCACGGCCCGAACCAGTCGTTGCAGCCGGCGTTGCCGCTCGCCGTCCCGTCCGCGTGGAAGGTCGCGGTGAGCGGCGTGTCCATGGGGAGGGGGAGCAGGCCGAGCGCGGCGAGCTGCCCCGTCGTGCCCACGAGCCCCACCTCGGCGGCGAGCTCGCCGAAGACGAGCGTGCCGCCGGCCGCGGTCGCGACCGAGAGGCTCCGGCCGTCCGTGGTCCACGTGGACGCCGCCTGGAGCAGGTCGAGGAAGGCCGCTTCGCGCGCCATCGTGTCCGGGTCGCAGGCCATCCGGGTCGTCGCGAGCGGGGCGATCGCGATCGTCGCGCCGTCGAGCGTGTAGCTGCCCATGAACCGGTTGCAGCCGGCCGAGCCGGACAGGCTGCCGTCCGCGGCGAAGGTCGCGTCGATCGCGGCGGCCGCCGGGACCGCGGCGCCGTCGAGGGCCACGAGCGGCCAGCTGACGTCCACGAGGAGGGCCGGATCGGCGTCCTGCGCGGCGGCGGGCAGGGCCGCACCAAGGAGGGTCGTGGCGAGGATCGCCGCAAGGGCGGCGCGGATGGGCGTGTGCATCGCCCGATGATACGGGCGGCGTCCAGCGTGCCGCCGCGCGGTCAGGCGAGCGGCACCCAGACGCGCATCCCGCCCGGCCGGCGGTTCGCCCACGCGAGGTAGGGGATCGCGCGGAGCGTGGCGGGGGTCGCCGCCGGGGTCCCGAGCGCGCTGCCGTAGGGCCACGCGCCGTCCGCCGGGGCCAGGACGCGGCCCGCGACCCGGACCGCGGGGAGGCCGCCCGGCGCCGGATCGGGGTTGTCCGCGGGGAGTGCTCCGGGCTCGAGCGCGACCGTCTCGATCGTCGCCCCCGGCGGGAGGTCGACCGCCTCCAGGCACAGGACGAGCGGCCCGCGCTCGATCGCCGCGCAGCCGCGGACGGCGTCGATCCGGGGATCGGGATGCGTGATCCGCGGCACCATCGGGAGGGTCACCTCCAGGACGTCGCCGGGCTGCCAGTCCCGCTCGACGCGCAGCACCGTGCCCGGGATCGCCGCGACGACGGTCCCTCCCACGGACGCGGTCGCGCCGGCCGCCCAGGCCGGGATGCGCACCCCGAGCGGCCAGCTCCCTCCGGGCGCGGCCTCCACGACGATCCCGATCGTCCCGTCCGCCGGGTAGCCGGTCCGGATCGCCAGCCGGGCCGTTCCATCTCCCGCGGGTGCCGCGACGGACGCCTCGGCCGGCAGCCAGACGGTGACCCCGGCGCCGTCCGCCGTGGCGACGAGGTGCTCGAACGCGGCGAGCGTCCGCATCAGGTTCGGCGGGCAGCAGGCGCAGGCGTACCACGGCTCGCGGCCGCGGACCGCGCGGCCGCCGTAGCCGGTCCCGCCGGAGCGGACGAGGAGCGGGTCGCAGTAGGAGAAGCCGACGCCGTCGAGCGCGAGCCCCGGCAGGACGGCGTTGTAGAGGGTCCGCTCCAGGTGATCGGCGAAGCGCGCCTCGCCGGTCGCGAGGAGGAGCCGCCAGGCGAGCATCACGCTCCCGATCGCGGCGCACGTCTCCGCGTACGCCCGGTCGGGCGGCAGCTCCCAGGCGTCGCCGAACGCCTCGCCCTGGTGCCGTGACCCGATCGCCCCGGTCAGGTAGGTCCGCCGCGCGACCATCTCCTCCCAGCGGGCGATCGCCGCGTCGAGAAGGGCCCGGTCGCCAGTCTCGACCGCGACATCCACGACGCCGCAGTCGAGGTAGACCTGGCGGACGGCGTGCCCGGTGACCGTGGGTGCCTCGCGGACCGGGAGGACGTCCTGCCAGTAGGCCGGGCCGAACCGCCCGGGGCCCAGGTATCCCCGGCCGCGCTGCTCCACCTGGTGCCGGGCGAGCGCGAGGAAGCGCTCCTCGCCGGTGTGCCGGTACAGCTCGACGAGCGCCATCTCGATCTCGGGGTGGCCATCGATCCCGTTGCGCGCCCCGGGGCCGACCTCTCGCTCGATCCGCTCGATCGCCCGACGGACCACCTGCAGAAGCCGTGCGTCGCCCACGGTCCGGTCCAAGGCGATCGCGGCCTGGGCGAGGTGGCCGATGCAGTAGAGCTCGTGGCCCCACTCGAGGTCGGAGAACGGCGTCCGGCCGGTGAGCTGGACGTACGTGCCCAGGTAGCCGTCCGGGCGCTGGGCCTGCTCGATCGCGGCGATCACCGGGTCGGCGACCGCGCGGAGCTCCGCCGAATCGGCCCGCCCGAGCTCCCAGCCGATCGCCTCGAGCCACTTGTAGACGTCCGAATCGAGGAACGGGAACGTGACCCCGGCGTCGTCCAGCCCGCCGCGGTAGCCGCCGACCGGTGCCCCGTCCGCCTCGGCCGCCCGGCGCAGGTTCCCGAGCGCCCCGGACGCCTCCAGCTGGGCGGCCCCGTGGAGGAGGGTCACCGCCCGGTTCCGGCCGACCCGCTCCCCCCAGAAGCCGCCGGTCACCCGGACGCCGCGGGCGTCGATCGGCCGGAGCGGGGAGCCCGCGCCCGCGGTGGGGCGGACGAGCGAGATCGGTCGCGGGTCCATGCGGTCCTCCATCGGTCAGGCGGGGCGGGGCGGGGCGAACGCGTAGACGCGTGCAGGGTTCGTGACGAAGAGCGCGTGGAGGTCGGCATCGGTGAGGCCGATCGCGCGCATCCGCTCGGCGAATGGCCCGAGGAGCCAGGCCATCCCCGGCGTCCCCCCGTGGACCGCCCAGTAGCCGCGCCGGGCGGCATCCATCCCGAGGATCACCCGGTCGAGCCGGCCGTCCTCCGCGGCCCACCCGAGGAGCCGGAGCGTCCCGTTCTCCGCATCGCCCCAGCGGAACGACTGGTCGTACTCCAGGGTCGCGCCGGTCGCCGCGAGCTCCCGGTGGTAGCCCCGGTCCACGACCTTGTCCACGTGCGAGAGGGCGATCCCGCCCGCCCGTGCCCCGTGGCGCTCCAGGAGCACGACCTGCTCGAGGCCGCCCGTCCCCTGCTCGCAGTGGGTGAGGATCGGCGCGCCGGTCCGGGCCTGGGCGAGCGCCGCCGCGATGAAGATCGGCGTGTCCCGGTCGGATGGCCCGCCGAGGGACCCCGCGACCTTGATCAGCCCCGCGCGGTGCGGGGTCCGGCGGACGACCGGGGCGGAGAGGTCGAGCGCGTCGATCCCCACCTCGATCTCCCCGATGAGGACCCCGGCGAGCTCGTCCGTCGCGACCCGCCCGGTCCAGTGCCGGGGCGGATAGTGGCGCTCGTGGTGGAAGCCGGTCGGGGCGAGGACGTGGAGCCCGCTCCGCCGGGAGATCTCCGCGAGGAGCGTCGCGTCCCGCCCGGTATCCGCGGGCATCCCGTCCACGACGCTCCGCAGCCCGAGCGCCTGCGCCGGGGCGAGCTCCGCGACCGCGTCGTCGGCGGAATCGAGGAGGTGGTCGGGGTGGTGGACGGTGGTCCAGGAGGCGCGGATGACGAGGTGCTCGTGGGCGTACGTCACGCCGAGCTCCGCGGGATCGATGTCGCCGAGCACGGTCCGCACGAAGGTCACGGCGCGGGCTCCGGGTCCACCGGCTCGAGGAGCGCCCCGTCCGCGCGGAGCCGCGCCCGGAGGAGCTCCGGGTCGAGCGCGCGCGGATCGCGGCCCGCGGCGACCGCGAGCGCCGCGCCCGTCCCCGCCGCCTGGCCCATCGCCATCGTCTGGCCCATCGAGCGGATCGATGCATGCGCGTCGTGCGTCGCGGAGAAGCAGCGGCCGGCCACGAGCACGTTCGCCGCGTCGCGGACGAGGAGGCTGCGCCACGGGATCCCCACGACCGCGCCGTCCGGCAGGTACGCCCAGCGGGTGTCCGGACCACCGCGATGGTCCTCGATCGGGGCGCCGCAGAGCCCGATCTCGTCCGGGAAGCGCCGCGCCGCGAGGACATCGTCGCGGGTCACCCGGACGTCGCCGAAGACGCGGCGCGTCTCGCGCACGCCGATCCCCACGGAGAGCCCGCCGAGCGCCGCGTGCTCGTAGCCGGGGACGCGGTCCACGAGGAACCGGACGTATTCGAGGGCCTGGCGGCGGCCCGCGATCTCCAGCTCCGTGAGCAGCCACGGATCGGTCGCGGTGACGAGCACGCCATCCACCGTCCGGACCGTGTCCAGGCGCGTCATCACCGTGGCGGTCATCCCGTCCACCGGCGTGATGTGGTCCGAGCCCTCCCGGCGGGGCAGGTCGTAGGCGCCCGAATCGGCGGCCTCCGCCATCCGCGCGTGGAGCTCCTTCGTGGTGATCGTGCGCCGCCGTGCGAGGTCCACGTTGACGACCTTGAACGTCGTCGTCGCGGTCTGCGCCGGGTCGATCTCGCCCGCCCGCTCGTAGCCGAAGCCCGCGTGGTGGCAGAGGTCGGCGTCCCCGCTCGCATCGATGAAGACGGACCCCGCGATCCGGCCAGGGCCCGCCTTCGTGGCCACGACGATCCCGGCCACGCGCCCATCGCGGACCTCGACCGCCTGGAGGAACGCGTGGAGGAGGACGCGCACGCCCGCGTCCGTCACGAGCCGCTCCCAGGTCACCTTCAGGTGGTCGGGGTGGTAGGTGATCCCCGTCCCCGCGCCGTACGTGTTCGGGCGCTCCACGACCGGGCCGAGCCCGCGGAGCCCGGCAACGACCGCGTCGGGGATCCCGCCGACGACCTTCCGCGCCCGCGTCCCCGGCGTGAAGAACCCGTAGAACGTGTCCAGGACCGCGGTGCTGCTCCCGCCGAGGAAGGGGAGCTTCTCCACGAGGATGACCGACGCGCCCGTCCGAGCCGCCCCGATCGCTGCGCTCGACCCGGCCGAGCCCGCCCCGACGACGACGACGTCGGCAGTCGCGAGGAGCGGCAGCGCGCTGTCGCCGGGCATCGCGGCTAGGCCCCGGTGACCGACCAGCCGCCGTCGACGCGGAGCACCTGGCCGGTGATCGCGCGGCTCTCCGGGGCGAGGAGGAAGAGCGCGGTGTGGGCCACCGCGTCGGGCTCCATGAAGCCGTCCGTGAGCGGCTGGCGGCGGGCGGCGAAGGCGAGGGTCGCCGCGTCGCCGCGGGCGCGCGCGGACATCGGCGTGGTCACGAGGGCGGGTGCGACCGCGTTCACGCGGATGCCGTCGCGGACGTACGCCGCGGCCATCGCCGTCGTCAGGCTGACGATCGCCCCCTTGGCGGCCGCGTACGCATGCGTCGGGAAGAGCTCCGCGTCCGGCGCGAAGGCGAGGATGCTCGTCATGTGGACGATCGCGCCGCGGCCGCCCGCGCCGTCGGGCGCCTGCGCGCGCATCCGCCGCACGACCGACGCCGATGCCGTCACGTGCGGCCGCAGGTTGAGCGCGAGCGTCCGCTCCCAGCCTTCCGGCGTGATCGCGTCGATCCGTGCGTCCCCGTGGCGACGGCCGCTGCCGCCCGCCACGTTGAAGAGCGCGTCGATCCGGCCGAGGCGCTCCGCGGCCACGGCCACGGCCGCCTCCGTCGCTGCCGCGTCCTCCAGGTCCGCGAGCGCGTAGCCCGCATCGCCGCCCGCGGCCCCGATCGCCGCGCAGAGCGCCCGGCACGCGTCCGCGTTCCGGCCGAGCACGACGACGCGCGCACCCTCCGCCGCGAACAGGTGCGCGGCGGCGGCCGCGATGCCCGAGCTCCCCGTGACGATCGCGCCCCGGCCGGCCAGGCGTCCGCCCGCGGAGCCGCCGGGACCCTCCGGGCTCACGCCGGCGGGTCGTCCAGGCCGCGCCTGCCGAGCGTTGACGGCGCCGCGAGCGCGAGCTCCGCGATGCGCAGGCGAGTCGAGCCGTACGGGATGAGCGGGAAGGGGTGGTCGAAGTCCCACGAGGGCGTCGCGTCCGGCGGCGGGACCGGGCCCGCGTCACCGGCGACGAGGTCCCAGGAGGGGGCGCGCCTGCCGGGGATCCAGACCTTCAGCGGCACACCGTGCATGCCCCAGGGCGGCGAGCCGACGCGCGACCCGAAGGGCGGCGACTGGACGCCGAGCCGCTCGACACGGGCGACCTCGTGGACGGTCTCCGGGTCGATGACGAGCGCGGCGTTCCAGCCGCGGCGCGGCCGCACCTCCCAGTCGCCGAAGCCCGGGCTGTCCGGGAGCCGCTCCCAGATCTCGCCGGGCCAGTAGGCGAGGACGAGCGGGCCGAGGGTGAGGCCGACGCCCCCGCTCGGCCGGCGCGCGGCGCGGACGGTCATCGGCAGCGTGAGCACGAGCGTGTCGCCCGCCTGCCAGGCGCGGCTGATGCGCAGCCAGCCGTCCTCGACGACTGCCGGGACGGATGCGCCTCCGATCGTCAGCTCGGGTGCCGTGCACCAGGCGGGGATGCGCAGGCGGAGCGGGACGTCCGTGCCGGGCGCGGCGACGACGCGGACCGCGATCTCCTCCTCGAACGGGTAGCCCGTGCGTACCTCGAGGTGGAGGTAGCCGCCGGGCAGGACATGGCGCACGTCGCAGGGGCCCCACGCGACCGCGGCGAGGCCGTCGTCATCCGTGGCCATCCAGAGCGAGCGGACGAGCTTGGGCCAGCCCTGGTGCATGTTCGCCGTGCAGCAGCCGAAGCTCGGCTCGAGACCGAAGATCGTGCAGTCGTCGCCCGCCTGCGTCCAGTCCCGCCGCGCGACCGTGCACAGCACCTGGTTCGCCTGCTGGTGGTACTGATGCGCGGTCATCCGCGCATCGAACGTCCCGGGCAGGAGGTTGTACGCGAGGCGCTCGAGAAGGTCGCCGTGGTGCGCGGTCCCCCAGATGCGCGCCATCTGTGCGAAGGAGAACATCGCCTCCACGACGGCGCACAGCTCCACGCCGCGGCGCGCCTCCGTCCCGGCCAGCCACTCGTCGCCGGAGAACATCCCGTGGACCTGGCCGTGCGCCGCGCTCAGCCGCTCCCAGCCCGTGTCGGAGAGGCGCAGCTGCTCTGCGGGGTCGCCGGAGAGCGCGCGGAGCGCCGGCGTCTTGAGGCCCATCGCGACGTTCACGACGTGTGTCATGTGGTCCCAGGCCGCGGTGACCTCGGTCGGGGGGGCCTGCAGCCAGGCGCCCCAGTCGGCGGTCTGCTCGGCGAGGACCGCCCAGAGCTCGAGCAGGTGCGGCTCGTGCGTCTTCTCCCACAGCCACGCCACGGCGAGCATCTCGTCCGCGCCGCGGACGCGGCCCCAGTCGCGGAGCGGGTGCTCCGCGGCGTGCGCGAGGTGGTAGCGGAAGTAGCGCGACATCATCTCCGGCACGCGCGCATCCCCGGTCGCATCGTGGTGCTGCATGAGCACCTTCAGCGCGACCATCCGCGGCCACCAGTCCTCGTTGGAGGCCGGCCCGAAGAACCCGTCCGGGCGGCTCGAGGCGAGCATCCACTCGATCCAGCGCTGGGCCCGCGCGATGAGCGCTGGATCGCCCGTCAGGTGTGCGAGCGGCACGAGCCCGTCGAGGTAGTACGGCCCGCGCTCCCAGTCCTCGCCGTCCCCGCCGAGCCAGCCCGACCGCGGGCCCACATCCTCCCAGGTCGATTCCAGCGAGCCGGTCAGCCCGAGCGCCTGGATGTGCAGCTGCTCGAGGAGCCAGCCCGCCGGCCGGACTGCCCCGAGGGGCAGCTCGCGCAGGGCGGACGCCCGGAGCTCCGCAGGGATCGTCATGACTTCACCGCTCCTGACTGAAGGCCGCTCACGTAGTACCGCTGCAGCAGCACGTAGAAGACGAGGCAGGGGACCATCGTGATGACGACGCCTGCCTGGAGGGCACCCCACTCGATCGTCCCCCAGAGACCTTGGCGGGTCGCGTTGAGGAGGACCGGGAGGGTGAACGAGGATTCCCGGGTGAGGAAGATGACCGCCGCGAAGAACTCGTTCCACGCGGTGAGGAAGCCAAAGAGGCCGATCGTCACCACGCCCGGCATGACGAGCGGCAGCATCACCGAGAAGAGCATCCGGACCTGGCTCGCGCCGTCCACGACCGCCGCCTCCTCCAGCTCGCGCGGCACGCGGTCGAAGGAGTTGCGCATCACGAAGACGGAGAAGGGCATCTGGAAGGTCACGTAGACCAGCCCGAGCCCGAGGAGCGTGTTCAGCAGGCCGAGCGCCTTGAGCACCATGAAGAGCGGGATGAGGATGCTCTGGAACGGGATCATCAGCGTCATGAGGATGACGAGGAAGAGCGGCCCCTTGAGCGGGAAGGAGAAGCGGCTGAAGCCGTAGCCGCCGAGCGTCCCCACCACGAGCGAGCCGACGATGGTGATGGCCGAGACGACGACGCTATTCCAGACGTAGTTGCCGATCCCCTCGCCGTAGCTCGCGAGGGCCGCGTAGTTCCCCGTGTCGATCGTCTCGGGGAGGAAGGGCGGCGGGCCCTTGGCCGCCTGCGTGGCGGGCATGAACGACACGATCGCCGCCCAGAGCATGGGGCTGAGGAAGACGATGGCGAGCGCGAGGCCGGCGAAGAAGAGGAGGGCGTGGCCGCGCGACATCCCGGCGAGGCCGCGGCCGGGCGCCGTGCCGTTCGCGGCGCTCATGCGGTCACGTCCCGGCGGAGGATGCGCAGCTGGAGCGCGCCGAGGATCACGAGGAAGAGCATCAGCACCACGGACATCGCGGTCGAGTAGCCGAACTTGAAGCCCACGAACGCCTGGTTGTAGATCCAGTAGGTGGCGGTGATCGTGGAGTTGTTCGGCCCGCCGCGCGTGATGATGTAGAACTGGTCGAAGGCGAGATAGGAGCCGACGACGAGCAGCAGGACCACGAGCGCGATCGTGGGCAGGATGAGCGGCACGGTGATCTTCCAGAGCATCTGGCGGAAGGCTGCCCCGTCCACCCGTGCCGCCTCGTAGAGCTCCTCCGGCACCGCCTGCATCGCGATGAGCAGCGTGATCATGGCGAAGCCCGCGTTCTTCCAGACGGTGAGGATGATGAGCGTGACGAACGCGGTGTCCGGGTTCGCCAGCCAGGCGACGTCCTTCTCGATGATGCCGAGGGCGCGGAGCACGGCGTTGACCGCGCCGATCTGGTCGTTGAACAGGTAGAGGAAGATGAAGCTCGCGACCGCCATGCCGATGACGACCGGGAGGTAGAAGGCGGTCCGCAGCGCCACGAACGCGCGCCGCCGGATGCGCACCATGAGCGCCAGCCCGAAGCCCAGCGCGAACGTGAGGACGGTCATCGCGACCGTGTAGATCGTCGTGAAGCGGAGCGCCTCGTGCCAGCGGGTGTCGCCGAGGAGGCGGATGTAGTTGTCCAGCCCCACGAAGCGCACGAACCCGCCGACCTTCCACTCGGTGAGCGAGATCCAGAAGGCGAGCACGAGCGGGATGAGGAAGAAGAGGGTGACGACGACGATGGACGGGCTGACGTAGAGCAGCCCGAGGAGCGCGCGGCGACGCTGCCATGAGCTGCGGCGCGGGGTGCCTGCGGGCCCTCCGGCCCGGTGGGTCGTCGTGGTCACGGGGTGCTCCCCTCCGGCGGGGACGGGTTCCCGGGCGGGCACCCGCCCCCCCGGTCCGGCCTCCCCGGGCGCCCGGCCGGGTCGCCCCGGCCGGCCTGCCCGGCGCAGGCTACGGGTAGTACTGGTCGAGGATCGCGTCGATCGCCGCGTTCGCGGACGACAGGCCGCCGTCGAGATCGCCGCCAAGGATCGCGGTCTGGATCGAGGCGATCCAGGGGCCGTTCTTGTCGTTGAAGATCTCGTTGTAGCCGAGCGTGTTCGGCGTGTCGCCGTTGATCAGCGCCTGGTTGTTCGCCACGAGGCGCGGGTCGGCCGCCGCGTACGCGTTGTCCGCGAGGTCCGTGCGCGAGGTGAACGCGCCGTTCTTCGCGTAGATCTCGATCTGCACGTCGTCGGAGAGGGTCCACTCGATGAACTCCCAGGCGGCATCGACGCTCTGGGCGCTCGACGAGACGGCGATCGTGTCGCCACCCGCGAAGGAGGCGGTCTGGCCGCTCTCCCGGCCCGGCAGGGCGGTCACGCCGAAGCTCAGGTCCGGGTTGTTCGCGGCGACGCCGCGGATGCCCCAGCCGCCACCGAGCGGCTGGATGCCGATGTTGCCGGATGCGAACGTGGTCATCCACGTCGAGCCGTCCTCGGCCTTGGCGCCCTCGGGGATGAGGCCCTCGTCCCACATCGTCTTGTAGTACGCGAACGCCTCGCGGACGATCGGGTCCGTGCCGATCGTCGCGGTGTGGTTCGCGTAGTCGATGACGTCACCGCCCGCTGCCCAGATCTGGGGCAGGTAGGTGTACGCGTTGCAGCCCGCGCAGGCGCCCGCGAAGTAGAAGCCGTAGGTGTCCGGGCCGAGCGCGCGGATCGCGCGGGCGTGCTCCTGGACCTCGGCCCAGCTCGTCGGACCCTGCTCGGGGTCGAGGCCGGCCTGGGCGTAGAGGTCCTTGTTCCAGAAGAGCGAGGACGCGTCCACGTAGAACGGGACGCCGTAGATCTGGCCGTCCGCGGTCGTGGAGACCGAGACGTGGCCGGGGCTCAGGCTGTCCTTGTTCGCGTACCCGTTCACCTTGTCGGTGATCGGCTGGAAGAGGCCCTGCTCGATGAAGTCGGGCATGTAGATGAGGTCCACGTCGAGCAGGTCCGGCAGCTCGCCGGCGCTCGCCGCGGCCGCGACGCGGGCCACGTAGTCGGCCGACGGGATGATCGTCAGCTCGATCTGGTTCACGTGGGTCGCGTTCCACTCCTCGATGAGGGCGTTGTACACGACCTCGTCGACGTTGCGGCCCCACATCTGCATCGTGATCGGGTCCTGCGCCTGCGCCACCGGCGCGAGCGTCGCGACGCCCAGCGCCGCGACGCCGGTGAGGGCGATCAGCCCCCGGGTGCGGTTCGTAGCCATCCCTGCTCCTCGTGCATCCCTCGTGGACCGGCGTGCCGCGGTCGCGGCGGAAGCCGGATCTCCGTCATCCGCGTCCCGAGCCGGGACGCGGTCGCGCGCGGCGGACGGCCGCACGCCCCCTCCGACCTGCCGTTCTCCTCCGGCGACCCTCCCATCCTCGGACAGACCGCCACCGTCCCCGTCGGACCGGGGCGCTATCCTCGCGGCGAACAGTACCCGCTCGATCCGGACCGTGGAGGCACCGACGCGCACGATGAGCAGCCTGCACCCCGCACCGGCCCGGCCCGGCCTGCCCGCCGCGCTCGTCGCGGGCCGCATCGTCGCGATCGGCCGGCGGCTGCCGTCGAGCCGCGCGGAGGCCGTGGCGGGCGCCCTCGCGGATGCCGGCGTCACGGCCTTCGAGATCACCCTCAACGCGCCCGTGGACGATGCGCTCGCGGGGATCGCGCTCTGCGCCCGGCGCTTCGGCGACCGGATGCGCGTGGGCGCCGGAACGGTCCGCTCCATCGCGGACGCGCGCCGCGCGATCGAGGCCGGCGCGACCTTCCTCGTCAGCCCGCACACGGACGTCGCCCTCGTGCGCTGGGCCGCGGAGCGCGGCATCGCCACCTTCCCGGGCGCCTTCACGCCCACGGAGATCGTCACCGCCTGGGACGCGGGCGCGACCGCGGTGAAGCTCTTCCCGGCGCCGCCGGGTCCGTGACCAGCCAGCGCGTCTCCACGCCCTCCCCGCGCAGCGTGCGCCGGATCACCGTCCCCCAGGGGTCGTCGCCGAGCCGGCCGATGTAGGCGACGGCGTGGCC
>JBJTJV010000271.1:0-5589 GCA_046352645.1 Chloroflexota bacterium
GCGTTCCTTGGCGCCGCGCTCCCCGGGAGCGCTCTCGCCGCGGGCCGCCCCGCCGCAGGGGTCGCCGCCCGCGGCCACGCCCAGACGGGCGGCAGCTTCCGCATCGCCACGTGGATCGGCTACATCGACGTCGACGAGTACATGGCCTACCCGTCGCTGGACCGCTTCACCGCGGAGACCGGGGTCGCCATCGACTACCAGGAGGCCGTGGAGGACAACGAGTCGTTCTTCGCGTCGGACCTGCGCGGACCGATCGAGGCAGGCGTGCCGACGGGCTGGGACATCGTCGTGCTCACCGACTGGATGGTCCAGCGGCTCGCGAGCCTCGGCTGGCTCGAGGAGATCGACACGGCCTCCACGCCGAGCTACCCGGCGAACCTCGCGGACGTCTACCGGACCCGTGCCTGGGATCCGGAGAACCGCCTCGCCGCGCCGTGGCTCTCCGGGATTACCGGGATCGGCCACGACGCGAACGTCACCTGGCCGCTCACTAGCGTCGCTTCGTTCTTCGACCCCCAGTGGAGCGGTCGGACCAGCTACCTCTCGGAGATGAACGACTGCGTCGGCCTGACGGCCCTCAGCCAGGGCGCGGACCCCTCCACGCTCACCGAGGAGCAGTTCGACGCGGCGCTCGCGAAGATCGGCGAGGCGATCGACACGGGCATCGTCCGGCGCATGACCGGGAACTCGTACGTCGAGGACATGGCCACGGGCGACGTGGTCGTCGCGATGGCCTGGTCGGGCGACGTGCTCGGCCTCCTCGTCCCCGACCAGCGCGAGGACCAGGACATCCGCTGGGTCTTCCCCGACGAGGGCGCGATGCTCTGGACGGACAACATGGTCATCCCCCGTGGCGCGGAGAACAAGGCCGCGGCGGAGACCTTCATCGACTGGTACTACCGCCCCGAGAACGCGGGCCCGATCGACGCCTACGTCCAGTACGTCTCCCCCGTCGTCGGCGCCGGCGAGGTGGTCGCCGCCATCGATCCCGCCCTCGTCGAGAACACGGCGATCTTCCCCACGGACGAGATGCGCGCGCGCCTTCGCGCCTTCATCAGCGTCGAGCCCGACCTCCGGGCTCAGTGGGAGGCCGCCTTCGCCTCGACGATCGGCCTCTAGCCGCCCGCACGGGTCCCGGGGAGCGCACGGATGCGTGCCTGGCTGCGCCGACACCCGTCGGCGACCGCCTATCTCCTCCTCGCCCCCGGGGTCCTCTACCTCGCGTTCTTCTACGTCTACCCCACGGTCCAGATGTTCCTCGTCTCCATGTGGACGGGGACGATCCAGACCGGCTACACGCAGACGTGGAACCTCGGCGTCTATCCGACCGCACTCGCAACCTACTGGCCGGACTTCCTGAACTCGCTGCTCTTCGGCGGCCTCGCCACGCTCGCGACCTTCTGCATCGGCTTCCCGCTGGCGTGGTTCGTCGCCTTCCGCGGCGGCCGCTACAAGAGCCTGCTCCTCTTCCTCATCATCGCGCCGTTCTTCACGAGCTTCCTTCTCCGGACGATCGGCTGGAAGATCATCCTCGCGGACAACGGCTTCCTCCTCGGCACGCTCAAGGACCTCGGGCTCATCGCGGAGGACACGCGCGTGCTCGCGACGCCCCTCGCGGTCGTGGCGGGGATCACGTACAACTTCCTGCCGTTCATGACGCTGCCGCTCTACGTGGCGCTGGAGAAGATCCCGCCGAGCCTGCTCGAAGCGGCGCAGGACCTCTACGCCGATCCGCTCTCGCGCTTCCGGCGCGTGACGCTCCCGCTCGCGCTGCCCGGCATCGTGGCGGGCTCGCTCCTCACGTTCATCCCCGCCGTCGGTGACTTCGTGAATGCCGAGCTGCTCGGGAACCCGCGGACGCAGATGATCGGCAACATCATCCAGGCGCGCTTCCTCAAGGTGAGCGACTACCCCACGGGCGCCGCGCTCTCGTTCATCCTCATGTTCGCGATCCTCGCGGGCGTGCTCATCTACGCCCGCATCGCGGGGACCGAGTCGCTCTCGGGGGGCCGCGCCTGATGGCCGACGGGCGCCCGCTCGCCGGCCGGGTCCGCAGGCGGGCAGGCCGCGGCGTCCTGCCGCTCTACGTCGCGTTCGCGCTCCTCTTCCTCGCGCTGCCGGTCATCGTCATGATCGTCTTCTCGTTCAACGACCCCACGGGCCGCTCGAACCTCACCTGGCGGGGCTTCTCCATCGACGCCTGGCTCGACCCGCTCGGGCGGCCCGGCCTCCCGGAGGCGGTCGCAAGCAGCATCGCCATCGCGCTCCTCGCGACGCTCATCGCCACGGTCATCGGCGTGCTCATGGCGCTGGCCCTCGTGCGTCACGAGTTCCGGGGGAAGGGCGCGGCGAACCTGCTGATCTTCCTGCCGATGTCCACGCCGGAGATCGTGCTGGCGACCTCGCTCCTGACGCTCTTCATCTCGTCCGTTGGCTGGACGTTCCTGCCCCGCGGCTTCCTCTACCCGCTCGGCTTCCCGACGATCCTGCTCGCCCACGTGATGTTCACGATCAGCTACGTGGTGGTGACGATGCGGGCGCGGCTCACCGGCTTCCCGCGACACCTCGAGGAAGCGGCGATGGACCTCTACGCGAACGAGTGGACCACGTTCTGGCGGGTCACCTTCCCGCTCATCCTGCCGGGCATCCTCGCCGCGGCGATGCTCTCGTTCTCGCTCTCGATCGACGACTACGTGATCACCACGTTCGTCTCCGGGCAGACGAAGACCTTCCCGCTCTACATCTACGGCGCGCAGCAGCGCGGCATCCCCGTCCAGGTGAACGTCATCGGGACGATGATCTTCCTCGGCGCCGTGGGCATCGTGGCGATCTCCACGCTCCTCGGCCGCCGGCAGCGCACGGTCCCCGCGCCGCGCTGAGGCGCGCCCGGCACGCGCGCGCGGCCCGGGGGCCCCGGCCGCGTCGCCCGCGCCGATCAGCCGCGCAGGCCGGCAGGCAGGGGCCGGTGGCGCTCCGGTGCGACGACATGCCGACGGACGAGGTCCGCCGTCCCATGGACCTTCAGCTGGTCGAACAGGAAGGAGAGCTTCTTCTCCTGGTCCGCGACGATCGCGTCCTTCTGCGGCAGGTCCCAGAGGATCCGCTTGTGGGCGCCGAGCGCCTTCTTGCGGGTCTTGTAGACGAACTGGCTGTCCGTCTCGCCGGCGCTCCGCTCGTCCGCCGCGTTCGCGAAGCACCAGGCCTCGATCGTGGCGTGCAGGTCCGCGGGGAAGAGGGGGTGGTCGTAGAGCGCGTTCTGGAACCCGGTCGCGAGGTGGATCTCCGCGGTCTCGACCTGCGGGAACCGGTGGAAGAGCTCGTCGGGGAGCGTCGAGGCACCGTGCTGGACCGCGCCCGCGAGGCCGTAGCTGCGGCAGACCGCGGAGAGCCGCTCGAGGACGCCGAAGTCGAGCTTCACCTCCGCCACGCCGCCGCCGGGGAGCGGCACGCCTCCGTGCGATGTCCCCGTCTGGACGCTCACCTTCGACAGGCCCGCGTAGCCCGCGCCACCGCGCGCATCGAGCTCCCGCCGGAAGCCGTCGAGGTACGCGCGCAGCTCCTGCTCGTTGGAGTTCTGCTTGCCGACCTCGCCGATCTCGCCGCCGATGGAGATCTCCAGCCCGTCCGCCTGCGCCTGCCGGATCACGGCGGCGAGCTCCGCGGCGCGCGTGTAGTTCACCTTCTGCTCGAGGTCCACGTTCGGCTGGGCGAGGTCCACGAGCGTGGACGAATCGATGTCGATGTTGCCGTATCCCACGGAGAGCGCGTCGAGGGTCGCCTTGCGCAGCGCCTCGGCGACGGCCTCGGGGTCCGTGGCGTACTTCTTCGCGTTGAACTGGTAGTGGTCGCCCTGGATGAAGACGGGGCCCTGCCAGCCCGCGGCGATGCAGCCCGCGAGGACGCTCGTGATGTACTCGGCCGGACGCTGGTAGGTGTACTCCTGCTCGCTCCGGGCGAGCTCGAAGATCACGGTCCCCGCGTCGATGCCCTGCGCCGCCCGGCAGATGGCGGCCGCCATGTCGAAGACCTGGGTGCGCAGGTTGATGGCCGGGACGGTGAAGCCCGCCACCTCGCCGCGTCCGCGCGCCATGTAGAGCGCATGGATGGACGCCGACCGGCAGCCGAGCTCCTGGGACGCCTCCCAGACGATCCAGCGGGCGGCGTCGACGGTCGCGGCGTCCTCGGCGAAGGTGGCCGTCCAGGCGACATCGCGGACGCCGCCGGCACGGAAGGCGGCGACGTCGTCGATGACGAGGCGCTCGCCCGCGACGTGGGCGATGCCGGAGAGGTAGCCGAGCAGCTCGGACGGGCTGCCGGCGACGCGGGGCTGGCTCATGGCGGATCTCCTCCGGACGGGCGGCGCTCCCGGCACCGCGATCGGGGGCTCGTGAGCGCCCGCATCGTACCGCCGGATGCCCGGATCGGCACCCGGTGACCGCCCATGGGAACCGGACGCGGGCCGCGGACGTCCGGCGCGACGGAGACACCCACCCGCAGAGGAGACCACCCCCATGCACGCACCGATCCGTCCGCTCGGCGCCGCGCTGCTCGGCGCCGCGCTCCTCGCGGGCCCGGCCGCGGCCGCGTCACCCGCCCCGTACGTCGCGCCCGGGCTCGCCGGGACCGACTGGCAGCTCGTCATGGTCGCGGGCAGCGGCGTGCCGGAGATCGCCGTTCCCGCCGAGGTCCTCGCGTGGCTCGCGACCGACGGCGTCACCGCCTGGGGCTCGACCGGCTGCAACAGCTGGAGCGGGCCCGTGGCGATCGACGGAGAGACGATCGACTTCGGCGACGCGGCGAGGACGATGATGGCCTGCGGCGAGCCGGCGGGATCGTTCGAGACGGCCTTCCTCGGGCACCTCGCAGAGGTGGACCGCTGGCGGATCGCCGACGGGGCGCTCGAGCTCCTCGCGGGCGACGCGCCGCTCCTGCGCTTCACGCCGCGCGTGCCGGTGCCGCTCGCGGGGACCGCGTGGCAGGCGACCGGTGTGCTCCTCGACGGCGGCATCGTCGGGCTCGCCCTCGAGCTCATGCCCACCCTGACGATCGACGGGATGGGCGCGAGCGGCAGCACCGGCTGCAACCGCTGGTTCGCGGAGGTGACGTCCGACGGGAGCAGCCTCGCATTCGGCCCGGCGGGCGGCACGGAGATGTGGTGCGAGGGCGCCATGGAGATGGAGGCCGCCTGGTACGCGGCCCTCGCCGCGACCGAGTCCTGGAGCGAGCAGTGGGGCACCCTGACGCTCACGGACGCCGACGGTGCGGTCCTCGCGACGCTCGTCGCGATCGCGGCCCCGACGCCGAGCCCCGCCGCCTGACGAGCCCGGCCGTCCGGTGTAGGCTCGGGCTCCCGCGGCCATCCCGTCCCACAGGCCCGGGCCTCCACCGGACGATGCCGAACCCGACCCCCCTCCCCTCTTCGCCCGACCTCGCGGATCTCGTCGCCGCCGACGTCCTCGACGGCGAGCTCGCCGCCCTCGCCTGGCTCCGTGCCGGCGGGGGCGTCCCGCTCGTCGTGACGGGATCGGTGGGCCGTGGCCTGCGCGCCGGCCTTGCCGCGGCGATCCTCGCCGCCACCCCCGCACGGCC
>JBJTJV010000272.1:0-6929 GCA_046352645.1 Chloroflexota bacterium
TCCGTGAACCGCCCGCCGTCATTGCGGAAGAGGCGGGAGCGCGACGGGACGCTGTGGGGGGGCGGGCGGGCGCGTGCCAGCGGTCGCCGTCCCGCTCGAGGAGGAGCGCCACCGTGTCGATCGCCGCGGGGAGGGTCGCACCCGCGACGACCAGGTCGTCCATCCCGCTCCCCGCGATCGCCCGGACGATGCCGCTGCCGGTCACGGGAAGGGGGATCTCCGTGACCGTCCCGTCGGCGGCACGGCGGACGAGGAAGGGGCTGCGGCGCACGCCGTCCACGCGATATCCCGCGACGAGGAGCGCGTCCGGACCGAGCGGGCGGAGGGCCGTGAGCACGGTCTCCGGCCCCGGCGGCACGGGGAAGGGGATCGCCTGCCAGCCATCACCGGCGGCATCGCCGCGGACAAGGAGCGGACCGATCCGCTCCCCGTCACCCTGCCAGCCGGCGGCCCACACGCCCGCGGGACCGTCCGCGGCCACGGCGACGAGGACGCTCTCGCGGACCACCCGCCCGTCCGCCTCCGGCAGGATCGACCGATCGGCCGTCAGGCCATCGCGCCAGGTCCGGATGTAGGCACGCTGGCCGGTACGTCCGTGGCGGTACCCGACGGCGACAGCCGCATCGCCCGGCAGGGCGGCGACCGCCGTGATGACCGTGGCGTCCTCGGGCGCCGCACGGACGGGCGACGGCGCGGGGACGATCCGGCCGCCCAGCGGATCCGCTTCGGCCCGCCCGATCCACGCGCTCGACCCCGCATCGATCCGCGAGCCTGCGACCCAGGGCGCCTCGCCGGGCACCGCGGAGATCCCGGCGAGCGTGCCGCCGGGTCCGGCCGGGGGCGCGGCCAGCTCCCAGCCCGTCGGCCGGAGCCGGGCGACCATCTGGAGCGCCTGCCCCCGGACGATGGACCCCACCGCGAGGATCCCGTCCGGCGTGGTGGCGATCCCCCGGATCGTGCCGTCGGGCGCGAGGAGCGCCTCCCATGCGCCGGCGCAGGCGCGCTCCGGCGGCGGGGCGAAGGGCCCCGGGGCCGTCGCGCGGGCCGGGCCGACGGCGGACAGGGCGAGCAGGCCGGCGGCGATGAGGCTGGCGGTGACACGGCGCATCCGGTGCAGGATGCCACCGCCCGCGGGAGCCGGTGTGCGCAGGGCACGTGCCGATAGCCGCGGCATCAGCGCGACGGTCCCGCCGCTCCCGTGGCCGCCGGGGTCGCCGCTCCCGCATCGGACGGCCCCGGCGGGGCACCGGCGAGCAGCCTGCGGACAAGGAGCGCGGCCGCGAAGCGCTCGCGCGCGATCGCATCCAGCCCGTCCGGCCCCGCGAGGGCGGCGATGCGCTCCATCCGGTAGGCCGCCGTCCGCGGTGCGATACCGAGACGCCGGGCCGCGCCGGTGACGGAGCATCCCTCCGCGAGCCACGCCGCCAGCGTGGCGAGCAGCGCGGCGTTCCGCGCGCCCGGCGCGAGGAGCGGGCCGAGCACGGCCGCCACGCCCGCCGCGGCGAGCGCCGGATCCGCGACGAGCGCGCGCTCCAGCGCAAGGGCCTCGACGGCATGCACGCGCCCGGGCGGCCGACACGCCGCGACGACGCGGAGGGCGTCCTGGAGCTCGGCGAAGCTCGCCGGGAGCCCTGCCAGCGGCCCGGGGACCGCGGCGATCGCCCACCACGCGCCGTCGATCGCGCCGGCGAGCGCGGCAGGCGCGGGTCCCTCGCCGCGCCACGGGCCCGCGCTCGTGAGCGTCCGCGACGGCGCGCTCATCCTCGTGATCGCGGGCCGGCGGGCGGGGTCGCGCGCCAGCCGACGGGCGACCTCCTCCGCCTCGGGCCCTTCCTCGTCGAGATCGCGGGCGGCCCGGACAAGGACGAGCCCGTGCGGCGGGGCAGGGTCCAGGCCGCCGCGCGCAGCCCGTCGGGGGCGCCGGCCGTCTGCCTCCGCGCCCGGTCCCGACAGGATGAGGAGCTCGTCGAGGACGGCCCGGCGGACGGCACCGGCGCGTGCGGCGAGCGCCCGCTCGGCGCCCGTATAGCCGTCCGCGAGCGCAGCGGCGATGTCGTCGCTCGCCCGGAGGAGCGCGGATCCGAGCCGCGCGAGGGCGTCCGGCGCGACGCCCGAAGCCGGATCGGCGGCGATCCGCACCGCGTGCTCCCAGGCGACCCAGGCCGCGGAGAGCCACGCGTCGATGGGCGCCGCGAGCGGCCGTGCGGCGCGCGCGGCCGCGGCCCCGTCCGCGCGGACGCGGACGAGCTCGGCGGCGGTCGCGCGACGTCCGGTGGCGAGCAGGTCGAGCAGCCGACCGACCACCTCGGCGGCGATCCCCTCGTGGCCGCCGCCGAGGTCCGTCGCGACGTCCGCGGCGAGCGTCGGCAGCCGCTCCCGGAGCGCGGCGAGGAGCGCATCCCCGGCGTTGCCGTGATCCTGCAAGTATCCCTCCCTCATTTCGCAGGAACCCGGTTGTTCCCTGCTCGAAGCGTGACGGTATCATCCCGGAGGCGTGCAGGGAGCGCCCCTCCGGCCGACCGGTCCGGCGGCAGACACGAGATGGAGCCATGCAGACCTCGGCGTTCGGCAACCAGCTGAAGACCTTCGCCCTCCTCGCCGTCCTCGGCGGGTTGATGATCGGCGTCGGCGGGCTGGTCGGCGGCTCCGGCGGCATGGTCATGGCGCTCGGGTTCGCCGTCCTCATGAACGTCGGCGTCTACTGGTTCAGCGATCGCATCGCGCTGAAGATGAACGGCGCGCGGCCCCTCGCCCCGGGTGAGCTTCCCGTCGTGGAGCGGATCGTGGGCGAGCTCGCAGGCCGAGCGGGCATCCCGATGCCCAGGCTCCACGTCATCGACCGCCCCGAGCCCAACGCGTTCGCGACCGGACGGAGCCCGCGCCATGCCGCGGTCGCGGTGACCACGGGCATCCTCGGCGTCATGGACGAGCGGCAGCTGCGCGGCGTGCTCGCCCACGAGATCAGCCACATCACGAACCGCGACATGCTCGTGGGGACGATCGCCGCGACGATCGGCGGGGCGATCTCGTTCCTCGGCAACATGGCGATGTGGTCCGCGATGTTCGGCGGCAGCGACGACGAGGAGGGCGCCCCCGCGGGCATCGCGATCCTCGCCGCCATCCTTGCGCCGATCGCCGCCACGATCATCCAGCTGGCGGTCTCGCGCAGCCGGGAGTACGGCGCGGACTTCTCCGGCGCCCGGCTCACCGGCGACCCGGACGGCCTCGCGGATGCGCTCGAGACGCTCGAGGCGGAGAGCGAGCGGCTGCGCGCCGAGCGCGGTGGCTTCCTCTCGCGCGGCCGCCGCGGCGGCGCGCCGGCACCCGCTCCTGTCCCCGCCGCCACCGCACACCTCTACACCGTGAGCCCCCTCGCCGGCGGCGTCGGGACGCTCTTCTCCACGCACCCGCCGCTCGCCGACCGCGTGCGGCGCCTCCGGGCGCTGCGCACGGACCGGGAGGGATAGCCCGGCCCGCGGCCGCGACCCCACCACGCCTCCATCTCTCCCCCCCCGACCCCGGGTCTCCCGCCCCGGGGTCGGTGCGTGCGCAGCGAACAGCGGGCTGTCAGCCGAGCGTGACCGAGCCGACATGGACCTGATCTTCTGGGTCGCCTTCATCGCCTTCATCGGCGTCTTCCTCGCCCTGGACCTGGGCGTCTTCCTCCGCGATGCCCTCGTCGTGCCGCCGAAGGAGGCGCTCGGCTGGACCCTCGTGTGGGTGACGCTCGCCGTCGTGTTCGGGCTCGGCGTGCTGTTCGTCAGCGGCACGGAGACAGGCATCGCGTGGTTCACCGGGTACGTCATCGAGTACTCGCTCTCGGTCGACAACGTCTTCGTCTTCGCGCTGATCTTCGGGGCGTTCGCGGTGCCCCGCGAGCTGCAGCACCGCGTCCTCTTCTGGGGCGTGATCGGCGCGCTCGTGCTGCGCTTCGTGATGATCCTCGCGGGCGCATCGCTCATCGAGAGCTACCACTGGGTCATCTACGTCTTCGGCGGGTTCCTCGTCTTCACGGGCGTGCGGATGGCGCTCTCCGGCGCGGACCATGCGGCCCACCCGGAGGACAACCCGATCGTGCGGATCGCCCGCCGGCGGATGCGCATCACGCCGGAGTTCCACGGCCAGCGCTTCTTCGTGCGCACCGCCGCCGGGCTCGCGGCCACGCCGCTCTTCCTGACCCTCATCACCGTCGAGACCTCCGACGTGATCTTCGCGGTCGATTCCATCCCCGCGATCTTCGCGGTCACCACCGACCCGTTCGTCGTCTTCACGAGCAACGCGTTCGCGATCCTCGGCCTGCGCTCGCTCTACTTCCTCCTCGCGGACGCGGCGGACCGCTTCCGCTACCTCAAGCTCGGGCTTGCCGCGGTCCTCGTCTTCGTGGGCGCGAAGATGCTCCTCACGGACATCGTGAAGGTGCCACCGGCCCTGTCGCTCGCGGTCATCGTCGGCGTGCTCGCGGTCGCGGTGGTGGTCTCGCTCGCCGCGGACAGGCGCGACCCGCGGGTGGTGGAGGCCTCCCTGCCGGACGCGGAGGCCTGACGGGCGCGGCCGGCGCGCCGGGGGGCCGCGGTCAGGGGCGCTCGAGCCGGATCAGCTGGACCGGCCCGGCGCCCGCGAGCCCGGAGCCGTTGAGCACGAGGAACGCATCCGTGCCGTCGCGGTCCTCGTCGATCGCGACGACGGAATCGCCGGTGCCCCGGGCGACCGCGGGCACGGCGATGCGCGTCCACTGGAGCCCGTCGCCGCGGTTCAGGAGGATCATGTCCGGCAGGTCCCTGCCCCGGAGCGTGCGCATCACGTAGAGGTCGCTGTCGCCGTCGCCGTCCGCGTCGCCCGCGGCCACGGCCTTCGCACCGGTCGTCGCGAGCTCGAAGACCGTGACGAAGGTGCCGTCCGGCGCCTGGACGCTCACCCGGACGCGCTGCGCCGCGACCTGGACCACGTCCGGGCGGCGATCGCCGTTCACGTCCGTGACCGCGGCGTCCTCTACCTGCAGCCCGCCGAGGCGGACGGCGGCGGTCACCTCCTCGAAGCGGCCCTTGCGGTTGCGGAAGACGCGCAGGAACGCGTCGTAGTCCACGAAGACCCAGCCGCACAGGACAAGATCGGTCCAGCCATCCCCGTCGATGTCGGCGGGGATGACGCAGCCGCCGCCGATCGCGCTGTCGAGGCCGGCGCCGGGGGCGGCGATGAAGCGCCCGTCGGCGTTGCGGTAGAAGCGGTTCGTGCTCGGCAGCGCGTCGTAGCGGCCGGGCTCGTTCGTCACGAGCAGGTCATCGTCGCCGTCGTTGTCGGCGTCGAAGAGGAGGGCGTTCCGGCCCCGGCCGAACGGGTCGTCAAGGGCGTACTCCTCGGCCCGGTTCACCTGGACCGGCGCGGAGATCGGGTCGAGCCAGACCTCGTTCTGCTTGAAACCGGTCCCGTGGTGCGCGCCGACGGTGCAGACGATGTCCGCGGTCCCCGCGCCGTCCACGTTGCCGATGGCGCAGCCGTGGCGATCGAGACGCGGGAACGTGCCTGCGTCCGCGGGCACGAACGCACCGCGCTCGTTGCGGAGGAGCTTGAGCGGGCGGGAGTGGCCGCCCAGGGCGATGTCCGGGCGGCCGTCGCCGTCGAGGGCGCCGACGCCTGCCCCGGAGGGCGGCGGGATGAAGCCGGGGCCGACCAGCGGGGCGCTGGCCCGGACGCGCCAGACGCCCGCCCGCTTCGGCGGCGGCGGTGCCCCGGTGGCGGCGGGGCCGGCCGACGGCACGGCGGACGGCGACGGCGCGGCACCCTCGGGCGACGGCTCCGGGACGGGGGTCGGTGCCCAGGGCGCGGCCGATGCGGAGGTGCGCGCCTGGTAGGCGTCGGGCGTGCAGGCACGGAGGGCGAGCAGGTCGCGGGCGACGCCGCCGACGATCCAGGCCGCGCCCCCTGCCTCGTCCGCGCCCATCAGCTCGGCGAGCACCGGATCGCCGGGGATCGGCTCCTCCCGCCAGGTGCCGTCCACCCAGTGGCCGAAGAGCGGCGCGGGCCGCGACCCGGGGGCCCAGCGCGCGCCGCCGACGATCACCTCGTCCGCGCGGACGAGGAGCGTGCGGACGAGCCCGACGGTGCCGTCGTCGCCGGGGGCGCCGATGTCGGTCGCGCGCCAGCCGGCCTCCGTCTCCTCGAGGAGGAACGGGACCCAGGCGCGCCCGGAGCGCCGCGTGCCGCCGGCGACGACCCGCCCATCCGGCAGGCGCGCGATCGCGGTGAGGAGCGCCTCGCCGGGGATCGCGAGCCCGACGGGCCGCGCGACCCAGCCGCGCCGCTCGCGCTCCAGGAGCAGCGGGCGCAACCCGGCCTGCGAGCGCACCCAGCCGACGGCGATCGCCCGCTGCGGGCCGGGCTGCGCGACCGCCACGAGGGCGGTGTCCGCGGTCACGGGGATCCGCTCGCGTCGGACGACGCCGGCCTGCCAGCGAAGGATGAGGCCGGCCTGGCGGAGGCGCGACTGGAGGTACCCGACGGCGATCGCGTGCTTCCCGTCGATCGCGTGGACATCGGTGAGGACGCCGCCCGACCCGAGCGGAGGCACGGGAAGCCGGCGGAGCGCGCCGTCGTCGCGGCGCGCCGCCACCGGCTTCGCTCCGGCCTTCATCCGCGCGCCGACGATCCAGGCCTCGCCGCTCCCCGATGCGTCGATGCCCGTGAGGAACCCCGGGCCGTCGAACGGCTTCTGGAGGACCTCGAGACGTCCGTCGCGCAGGCCGACGCGGAACGGGATGGGGCGGCTGCGGGAGAAGAAGCCGACGATCTCCGCGCCCTCGCGCGTGACGCTCGTGTCGCAGGCGGTGCCCACGCGGCCGGGGATGCGGCTCCAGGCCTCCGTGCATGGACCGGCGGCGGGGCCTGGGTCGGGCGTGGGGGTCGGCGAGGGCGACGGGCCGACCGAGGGGGCC
>JBJTJV010000273.1:0-4909 GCA_046352645.1 Chloroflexota bacterium
CAGACGCTCACGATGCTCACCGGTGGCATCGACCTCTCCGTGGCCACGATCGCGTCCATGACCGCCTACGTGATGGCGACGCAGGTGCCCACCCAGGGTGACGCGCTCGGCATCGCCATCGCGCTCGGCTGCGCGACGCTCGTGGGCCTCGTGAATGGGATCGGCATCGGGATCTTCCGCGTCCAGCCGCTGATCATGACGCTCGCCACCGGCCTCGTGACGCTCGGCGTATCGAACGTCTACCAGAAGTTCGTGCTCACGGCCGGGTCGCGCGTCCCCGAGCCGGTGGCGACGCTCGGCGCGGGGACCTCCTTCGGCTTCTTTCCGAACACCCTCTTCCTGTTCATCCCGATCGCGCTCGGCATCATGTTCCTGCTCAAGCGCACGGGCTACGGCCGGATGCTCTACGCGGTGGGCGACAACCCGGTCGCAGCGCGGCTCGCGGGCGTGCGTGTCTGGCAGGTGCTCCTGCTCCTCTACGTCCTCTCCGGGTTCCTCGCGGGCGTCGCAGGCATCGTGCTCGCGGGTGCCGCCAAGACCGCGACGCTCAACGCGGCGGACGCCTACCTTCTCCCCTCGGTCGCCGCCGCGGTGATCGGTGGCACCTCGATCTTCGGCGGGCGGGGCGGCTACGGCGGGACGATCGTGGGCGCGCTCATCCTGCGCGTCCTCCTCGGCCTCCTCGGCGCGCTGAACGCGCCCGAGCCGATCCGCCAGATCGTCTACGGCGCGATCATCCTCGCGGTCGCGGCCGCCTACGCGCGGATCACCGATGACGGCTGACACGACGCTCCATCTCGGGCTCGACCTCGGCGGCACGAACGTGAAGTGGGCCGTCGTCGCGGCATCCGGCGGCACCTGGCGGATGCTCGACCACGGCCAGGTCCCCACGGACGCGGCGGGTGGCCCCGCGAGCGTCGTGCCCCAGCTCGTGGCGCTCGCCCGCGATGGCGTCGCGCGCGAGCCCGCGATCGCGACGGTCGGCCTCGGCATCCCGGGGCTCTACCTGCCCGACGCGGGCGAGATCCTCTTCTTCCCGAACGTTCCCGGCGACTGGCGCAACGTGCCGGTCGCACGCCCGATCGCGGACGCGACCCGCCTGCCGGTCGCGCTCATCAACGATGCGCGCGCCTTCGGCCTCGCGGAGCTCCGGCTCGGTGCGGGCCGCGGCGCGGAGACGATCGTCGGCTACACGCTCGGCACGGGCATAGGCGGCGTCGTGTGCGTCGGCGGCCGGGTCCACCAGGGCTTCCGGGGGACCGCGGGCGAGCTCGGCCACATGACGATCGACCCGGACGGACCGCTCTGCGGCTGCGGCAACCGCGGCTGCGTCGAGGCGTACGCGCGCGCCGACCGGCTCGCGGCGGCGTGCGGCGCGCCGACCGCGGAGGAGGCGCTCCGGCGCGCGGCCGCGGGCGACCCGCAGGCGGCCGCGGGGGTGGCCGAGGTCGGGCGCTACCTCGGCATCGGGCTCGCGAACGCGATCGTCGCGCTCACGCCGGACCGGATCGTCCTCGGCGGCGGCATCGCCGCATCGGGCACGCTCCTCATCGACCACATCCGCGCGGAGATCCGCCGACGCGTCCGGATCACGGACGCGGAGCGGATCGGCATCGTCCTCGCCGAGCTGGGCACCTGGGCGGGCGCGATCGGCGCCGCGGTCCACGGGGCGGAGGCGGCGGCCGGTCGGTCGATCCGCCCGGGGGCAGCGGCGTGATCGAGCGCCGCCCCTGGGCACCCCGCTCGCGGGAGATCGAGCAGGCGCTCCGGGCACGGATCGCGACGCTCCGGCCGGGCGATCCGCTCCCGTCGGACAGCGCGCTCTGTGCCGAGTTCGGGGTCAGCCGCATGACCGCCCGGAGCGCGATGGGCCGGCTCGCGGATGAGGGGCTGGTCATCCGCGACCCCGGCCGCGGCAGCTTCGTCGCCGAGCCGGTCGCCCACCGGCGCGCCGATTCGCTCCGCACGTTCTCGCGCGAGATGCGCCGACAGGGCCGCGTCCCGAGCTCGCGCCTCCTCGGACGCGGCCTCCGCGCCGCGAGCCCGGACGAGGCGGCGGAGCTCCGGATCGCGCCGGGGACGCCCGTCGTCAGCGTGCGCCGCATCCGCTGCGCGGACGGGCTGCCGATCGCGGTGGAGGATGCCGTGCTCGCGGCGCGCGCCGAGGCCGCGGTCGCCACGGCGGACCTCGAACGCGGCTCGCTCCACGCGGCGCTCATCGCCGCGGGCCACGTGCCCACGCGCGGTCGCGCGACGATCGGCGCCGCGGGGGCCACGGCGGAGGATGCGCTGCTCCTCGGCATCGAGCCGGGCGCCCCGCTCCTCGTGGAGCGGCGGACGATCCTCGACGCGGACGATGTCCCCCTGGAGCGGACGACGAGCCGCTATCCCGCCGATCGCTACGCGCTCGAGGTCGCGTTCTCCGTGGAGGACCGGGCGGGGCGCCGGCGGGGGGCGCCGCGACGGACGTCAGGCAGCGCGTCGTGACCATCGAGCTCGTCGGCCGCGTCGTCCTCCCCGACCGCGTGCTCCCGGGCCGCGTCCGTGTCGAGGAGGACCGGATCGCGGAGGTCCTGCCGGACCCGGCGGCCGCGGATGGCCCGTACATCGCCCCCGGCTTCATCGACGTCCATGTCCACGGCTGGGGCGGCCACGATGCGATGGACGGCGCCGACGCGATCGCCGGGATGGCCCGCGGCCTCCTCGCCCACGGCACCACGTCGTTCCTGCCCACGGGCTACGCGTCGGCGATCGACCGGACGCAACGCTTCGCGGAAGCCGCCCGCGGGTATCTCCGCGACGCGCCGGCGGACGGCGCGGCCGCGCTCGGCTTCAACCTCGAGGGGCCGCTCCTCGCCCCCGCGCGGAAGGGCGCGCACGACGCGGCCTTCCTGCGGACCCCGGCGTCGCTCACGGACGCGGAGCTCGCGCCGCTCCTCGAGGGGTTGCGCATCATCACGATCGCGCCGGAGCTGCCCGGTGCGCTCGACCTCATCCGCAGGCTTGCCGCGCGCGGCGTCGCGGTCTCCCTCGGCCACTCGTCGGCCACGCTCGCGGAGGCGCGCGCGGGCTACGCGGCCGGGGCGCGCACGACGACGCACCTCTTCAACGCGATGTCCGGCGTGGACCATCGGAGCCCCGGCCTCGCGGTCGCGGCGCTCACCGAGGACGCCGCCTGGGTAGAGCTGATCGCGGACGGGATCCACGTGGATCCCGCGGTCTGGCCGCTCGTCCTGCGCACGAAGCCCGCCGATCGCGTCGTCCTCGTGAGCGACGCGCTCGCGCCCGCGGGCCTCGGCGACGGCCGCGGGTGGCTCGGCACGCTCGAGGTGGAGATCCGCGATGGCCGCTGCACGCTCGTCGTGGGCGGCAACCTCGCGGGCGCGGTCGTCGGCCTCGACACGGCCGTGCGGACGCTCGTGGGGACCGGCGTGCCGCTCCCCGTGGCGGTGGCGGCCGCGAGCACGACGCCCGCGGCGCTGCTCGGCGCGGACGACCGCGGACGGGTCGCGGCCGGCCTCCGCGCCGACCTCGTCCTCATGGACGACGGGCTGCGGGTCCGGCGGGTGCTCCGCGCCGGCCGCTGGGCGACCGAGGGCTGAGCGTGGGGCGGGCTGACCCGCCCCCGTCGGTCAGGAGGGGAGCGCCGTGACCGCGGGCTCCAGGAGCGTCCCCTGCGCATCGAGGAGGAAGACGTCCTCCCCGGAGACCGCGATGTACGCCTTCGTGGGCCGATCGCCGTCCGCGTAGCTGAGCACGGTCACCTCCCGGCCGCCGACCGTCTCCGTCGTCCGCTCGATCGCATCGGTCCCGAGGATGTACGGCACGAGGACGTCGAGGACCGCGGCGCCGGTCGCGCCCGCGAGGCGGATGACGAAGATCGACGCGTACTCCTCCTCGCCGAGCGCGACGTAGCCGTTCGCGACGGACAGGTCCGCGACCTCGGCGCCGAGCGTCGCCAGGATCCCCTGGAGCTCGGCGAGGCGCGGATCATCCGGCGCGTAGCCCGAGGCGATCTCGTCGCCGTTGTACGACTGGCGCTCGACCGGGTTCCCGGCGATCTCCGCGGGGACCCGCGCCTCGAGGTCCGGGTCGCCCGCGACGGGCGCGGGGGCGAGGCTCGGCAGCGGCGGCTGCGCGACCTCCTCGACGTCCGCGGAGACGATCTTCACGGGCTCCAGGGCCGTGTCGCCGTCCGTGGGCCCGGCCGCGATCGCATCCACGACGTCCATGCCCTCGGCGACCTGACCGAAGATCACGTACGTGTTGTAGGCCGCGAGGGCGCCCTCAGCCGCATCGTCGAGGACGATGAAGAACTGCGAGCCTGCCGAGTTGGGCTCGCCGGTGCGGGCCATCGCGACGACCCCGCGCCCGTACCGCCCGACGACCGTCTCGTCCGGGATCGTGTAGCCGGGGCCGCCGAAGCCGGTGCCCTCGGGGTCGCCGCCCTGGATGACGAAGCCGGGGACGAGGCGGTGGAAGACGACGCCGTCGTAGTAGCCGGAGCTCGCGAGGTTGAGGAAGTTCTCCGACGCGACGGGTGCCGACTCGTTGAAGAGGTAGATGAGGATGTCACCCTTCTCGGTCACGAGGCGGACGCCCGTGCCATCGCCGGTCGGGACGGCGAGCGGCTCGGCGCGCGGCGTCGCCTGGGGCGGCGCGGGTGCATCCTGGCCGAGCGCGGGGGCGGCGGGGAGGATGCCGAGCGTGAGCGCGAGGGCGGTCGCGGCGAGGGGACGGCGGGTCATCGGTCGGGCTCCCTTCGGGGCGGACGGGGCCGGGACGATGCCGGACCTCCGCGCGGAGGATACGCGGAGGTCCGCGACGGCGCGGCCGCACGACGGGCAGCGCGCGGCGGCGGTCGCGCGCCACGCCGGACGTGGCTACCCTGAGCGCGGTGGCCGCGCCG
>JBJTJV010000274.1:0-5829 GCA_046352645.1 Chloroflexota bacterium
CGCCGCCCATGCCGCCGCGCCCTACCTGGACGGAGCGCCCCCCGGCGGCAGGCGGCCCCGCCCCCGAGCCCGTCTGGCACGACCCGGGCCGGCGCGACCCGGCCAACTCCTGGGGCGGCCCGGCGCACGCTGCCGGCGGTGGGAGCGGCGGCCGTGCACCGCGCAGTGGGATCGGCGCGGGCGTGCTCGCCGCGATCGCCCTCGGCGCCGGGGCCGCGGGCTCGCTCGTGACCGTCGCCGCGCTCGGCATGGCCGGCCTGCTCGGGCCCCGGGACGCGTCCGGTGTGCGCGGCGCCGTGCCCGTGGCGCCGGAGATCCGCACGCTCGAGCGCTCGGAGATCACCGCGGCCGTGGAGGCCGTCAGCCCGGCGATCGTGACGATCACGGCGCGCGTCGGCGACGAGGCCCTCGTCGCGACCGATCCGTTCGCGCTGCCCGCCACGGGCGTGGGCTCGGGGATCATCTACGACGCACGCGGCCTCGTGCTCACGAGCCGCCACGTGGTCTGCGGCGCGGACGCGCTGACCGTCCGCCTCCTCGACGGGCGCGAGCTCCCGGCGGCGGTCTATGGCGTGGATACGCTCACCGACCTCGCCATCGTGCGCATCGGCGGCGCGGACGACCTGCCGGTCGCGCGGATCGGCGATTCCGGCACGGTCCGGCCGGGCCAGGTCGCGATCGCGATCGGCAGCCCGATGGGCACGTACACGAACAGCGTGACGAGCGGCGTCGTCTCCGCCACGGGCCGCGAGCTCGGTGTGGACGACCGCTGCGGCGAGGGTGGACGACGGACGCTCCGGAGCCTCATCCAGACGGACGCGGCGATCAACCCCGGCAACTCGGGCGGCGCGCTCGTGGATGCGGACGGGCGGGTGATCGGCGTGAACACCGCGATCGACGGGGCGTCCGAGGGGATCGGATTCGCGATCCCGATCGGCATCGCCCGCCCGATCATGGCCCAGGCCGCGGCGGGGAAGGCGCTCATGCGCCCGTGGATCGGGATCGTCTACGCGCCGGTCACGCCCGGCCTGGCAGACCGGCTCGGGCTCGCGGTGGACTACGGCGTCCTCGTCGGCCGGACGGACCCGGGCGGCGGGAGCGCCGTCCTCGACGACAGCCCGGCCGCGCGCGCGGGCATCCGCGACGGGGACCTGATCCTCGCGGTCAACGGCGAGCGGCTGGACGCCGCGCATCCGCTCGACCTCGTGCTCACCGGCTACGGACCGGACGAGGTCCTCGAGCTGACGGTCCTCCGGGGGGACCGGACGATCGCGATCGCCATCCGGCTCGGCACGCGGCCCGCGGGGCTCTGACGCACCGGCCCGGCAGGTGCCGGGCGCGCCGACCTCAGGCGGTGGGCCGGGTGCGCGTGAACTCCACCTGCGCCCAGTCGACCTCCGCTTCCAGCGGGACCGCCAGCTTGCGCACGCGGACGGTCACCGCGAGGGCCGTGGGGGCAGCGTGGAGGACCTTGTCCGCGATCGCGCCCGCGATCGACTCGAGGAGCCGGAAGCTGTTCCGCTCCACGACGCCGGCGCAGATGGCGACGAGCGGCCCGTAGTCGATCGTCGCCGCGAGGTCGTCCGTGGCCGCGGCGCGCGCGAGGTCGGCCGCGACGACGAGGTCCACCTCGAAGGGCTGGGGGAAGGCGCGCTCCTCGGCAGAGACGCCGTGGCGGCCCTCGAAGCGCATCGCGGAGAGGGTGATCGTGTCGTGCATGCGCGTCATCCTGCCACCTCCGGCGCCGGGAGCCCACGGACGATCGCGTCCGCCATGCGCGCAGCGCGCACGTTCTCCGCCACGTCGTGGACACGCACGATGTCCACGCGCGCAGCAGCCGCGAGGACGGTCGTCGCGAGCGTCCCCTCGCGCCGCTCGTCCGGCGGCAGGCCCAGGACGTGACCGATCACGGACTTGCGGCTCGCGCCGAGCAGGAGCGGCAGCCCGAGCGCGTGGAAGCCCGCGAGCGCGCGCAGGAGCGCGAGGCTCTCCGTGGGCGCCTTGCCGAAGCCGATCCCGGGATCGGCGATGAGCGCCTCGGGCCGGCAGCCGGCGGCAAGGGCGCGGTCGCGGGCGCGCGCGAGGTCGTCACAGACCTCGGCGACGACGTCCGTGAAGGGCGCCTCCCGGCGTCCGTGCATGAGGACGATCGGGACGCCGCGCTCCGCCGCGAGCGCGAGGAGCGGCGCGCCGCCCGCTCCCGCCGCGACGTCGTTGAGCAGGTCCGCGCCCTCATCGAGCGCGGCGGCGGCGACCGCGGGCTTCGTCGTGTCGATGCTCAGGGGCAGGTCCGGGAGCGCGGCGCGGACGGCGCGGATGACCGGCAGGACGCGGGCCATCTCCTCGGCCGCGTCCACCGGCACGTGTCCCGGCCGCGTCGATTCGCCGCCGATGTCGAGGATCTCCGCGCCCGCAGTCGCCATGGCGAGCGCGCGCGCGAGCGCGTCCGCGACCGGGTCGGCCGCCGCGAGCAGGCCGTCGCCGGAGAAGGAATCCGGGGTGACGTTGAGGATCCCCATGACGCGCGTCCGTGTCCCCCACGCGAACGGGCGGCCGCGGAGGAGGAGCGGCGGCAGGGTCGCGGGGAGGCTCATCCGTCCGCCGCCGGCACGAGCGCGCCACGGACCGCGCCCACGAGGTAGAGCGAGCCGGCGACGATCGCGGGCGCGTCCTCCGCGCGGGCATGCGCGACGAGGCGGCCGAGCGCGTCGGGCAGGTCGGCCGCGGCCTCGGCGCCGGGCCCCCAGGCCGCCGCGAGCGCGTCCGCGGGGAGCGCGCGCGGCGCGTCCGGGACGGTGACGGTGACGACACGCGCGCCGGCGAGCGCGGGCGCGGACCGGAGCGCATCGAGCATGGCACCGACCTCCTTGTCCGCCATCACGCCGAGGAGGAGGAGCGGGCGTCCGGGCGCGAGGACGGGACGCAGCTCCGCGAACGCTGCCGCGAGCGCGGCCGCGCCGTCCGCATTGTGCGCGCCGTCGAGGAGGAGCTCGCCGTGCCCGTCCGGTGGCCCGTCCGCGGTCCGGCCGTCGGCGCGGAAGGCACGCAGCTCCAGCCGGCCGGGCCAGCGCGCGCCTGCGAGGCCCGTGCGGATCGCGGCGTCATCCACGTCGGCGATCCCCGCCGCCGCGAGCGCGTCCACGATGCCGAGCGCGACCGCCGCGTTCGCCGCCTGGTGCCGCCCGAGCAGCCCGAGCGCGACCGGCCCGAGGCGCGGGTGATCGAGGCGCAGCCCGTCGCGGCCATGGCCGAGGACGGGGAGCGGCGGCGTCAGAGTCAACGGCGCCCCCACCCGCGCGGCGCGCCGACGGACGATCGCGAGCGCCGGACCCGTCGCGCCGGTCACCGCCCGGTCGCCGCGCTTGACGATCGCGGCCTTCTCGCGCGCGATCGCCTCCACGGTCGGCCCGAGGTGCTCCATGTGGTCGAGCCCCACGTTCACGATCGCGGCGACCCCGCCGTCCCAGGTGTTCGTCGCGTCCAGCCGACCGCCGAGGCCCACCTCGATGACCGCGACCGCGACGCGCGCACGCGCGAGGTGGAGGAAGGCGGCGGCCGTGAGCGCCTCGAACTCGGTCGGCGGGCCGTGGCGGCGGGCGACGCGATCGGCGACGCCCAGGACCTCGTCGAGGAGCGCGGCGAAGGCGTCCGCCGCGATCGGGGCCCCGTCCACGACGATCCGCTCGCGGTAGGCGACCAGGTGCGGCTTGGGCGTCTGGCCGGTGCGGACGCCCGCGGCCCCGAGGATGGAGGCGACGATCGCCTGGGTGCTCCCCTTCCCGTTCGTGCCACCGATGAGCGCCCCGCGGAGCGCGTCCTGCGGGTCGCCGAGGGCCGCGAGGAGGGCACGCGTCCGGCCGAGGCCGAGGCGGATGCCGAAGCGCCCACGGGCGGCGAGCGCGGCGATGGCCGCTGCGTCGGGGGACGGCGGTGGGTTCACGGACGCAGTCTGCGCATCGGAGGCCCCGGCCGCCGGCTCAGCGCGACGGGAGCGCGTCCTCGTAGAAGACGCACTGGTTGAACCTGGGCGAGACGCAGACCTCGGTCACGTACTCGCCGTCGAGGTGGACGCCGCCACGCAGCCGACAGCGGCAGACCGCGGCGTCGTGGCGGATCCACGCGCGGAGCATGTGCGGCGCGCCGATCGGCACGGGTCCGCGCGGGCCGGTGAGGTAGAAGTGCGGGCAGACGTTCCGGCGCGCGCCCGGGAGGCCGAAGACCGCGCGGTTGCGCGACGCGGCGATCTGCGCGGACGCGGCCGCCACGCGGGGCAGCGACGGCGAGACGCGCGCGAACGGACCCGACGGCGGGCGCGGCGGCAGAGGACGCCCTTCCGGCGTCCGTCCGGCGCGGCTCGGCCGCGGCTCGGGGCGACGATCGCGATCGTCCACACGGCCTCCCACTCCCCGGCGGTGCACCGGGACACCGGGAAGACTACCCCGCCGGGTGGAACGTGTCAGACACGTCTGGCAGGGTTGCCGAGAGCCGGATGGACCGGCTCTGCGACAATCGGCGCATGACGGACCGGCAGGGCCAGGGCGCTCCGCGCGGTCCCGTGCGCACCGGGCGCCGGGGCCCGGCGGGCGCGCGCACCGGCGCGGGCGATGCGCCGCTCACCCCCTGGCGGCGGGCAGGGGTCGCCGTCATCGCGGCCGCGCTCGGCCTCTCCGTCGTCCTGGCCCTCGGCGGGACGCAGACGCCCGTGGCGCCGCCCGGCCCGGACGGCCCGGACCCGACGGCGCGGCCCGCACCGACGGCGACCGCCGCGACCCCGGCGGATACCACGGTGCCCGTGATCGCCGCGCCCGAGCCCGCGCTCACGACGGAGGCGGAGTGGCCCGCCCGGATCTCCATCCCGGACCCGGGGATCCCGGTCGACGACCTGAAGCTGCGCATCTACCGGAACGGCGAGGACATCCTCCTCGTGAAGGTGAAGGAGCTCGAGACGACACGGAAGGTCCCGCTGAAGCGGGGCGAGAACCGCATCGAGGTCGCGCTCGTGACGCCCGAGGGCGAGGGGCCGCGCTCCGCGCCGGTCTTCATCACGCTGGACACCCAGCCGCCGCGGATCGACGTGGATGCGCCGCGGGACGGGGCGATCGTCACGACGACGCTCGTGGAGGTCCGGGGGACGAGCGAGCCGGGCCTCGAGATCCTCGTCCGGAACACGACGAACGGCGCGGAGCAGCGCGTCACCACCGCGGACGACGGGTCCTTCGGGCTCGAGATCCGCGCGGGCACCGGCCAGAACCGGATCGTGCTCAGCGCGACGGACGCGGCGGGCAACCGGCGCGAGGAGACGCTCGTCATCACGGTCGGCACGGGCGAGGGCCAGGCGACGCTGAAGGTGACGCCCGGGACGGTGCGGCTCGCGGAGCTGCCGACGACCGTCACGATCCGGGCGGAGGTCCGCGACGTGGACGGGAAGCCCGCGGACGGGGTGATCGTGGACTTCAGCATCACCATCCCGGGGCTCGAGACCGAGGTCTGGGAGGCGACGACGGACCCGGACGGGCTGGCCACGTGGCCGGACGTCGTGATCCCGCGCCAGGGCGCGAGCGCGGGCGAGGGTCTCGTGACGGCGGTGGTCGAGCTAGGGGACGGAACCCCCGCGATCCAGGTCGCGCGGACCCTGCGCGTCGAGTAGCGGGTCCCAGCCGGCGGGCGCCGGGGCCGGCGACGCCCCGAACGGGCGGACCGGACGGACCTCGGGCGCCTCCCGGAGCGCACCGGTCCGCGCATCCGCGTCGGCGGGGGTGGCGGGAGCGACACCCGGTGCGGCGATGGCAGGGTCGGCGCCGCGCCCGGCGCAGGCGCGCGCTCCCGCCC
>JBJTJV010000030.1:0-6004 GCA_046352645.1 Chloroflexota bacterium
GTGTAGTCGCGGAGGAACTGCTCGAGCCAGTCCACCGATTCCGCGTCGAGGTGGTTCGTGGGCTCGTCGAGGAGGAGCAGGTCCGGGTGCCGGAGGAGCAGCCGACAGAGCGCCACCCGGCGCTTCTCGCCGCCCGACAGCGTCCGCACGTCCGCGTCATCGGCCGGGCAGCGGAGCGCGTCCATCGCGATCTCCACGTTCCGCTCAAGGTTCCACGCGTCGGCGGCGTTGATCCGGTCCTCCAGCGCGCTCTGCTCCGCGCCGATCGCCTCGTAGTCGGCGTCCGGCTCCGACCACTTCGCCATCACGGCGTTGTAAGCGTCGAGGAGGCCCTGGACCTCGGCGACGCCCTCCATCACGTTGCCCCTCACGTCCTTCGCCGGGTCGAGCGCAGGCTCCTGCGAGAGATAGCCGACCGTGTAGCCGGGCGTCAGGCGGGCATCCCCGGTGAACCCGTCGTCCAGCCCGGCCATGATCCGCAGGAGGCTCGACTTCCCCGCGCCGTTCGACCCGATGACGCCGATCTTCGCGCCGGGGAAGAACGAGAGGGAGATGTCCTCGAGGACGGTCCGGTCCGGAGGGTAGTGGCGGGAGAGCTTGTAGGTGGTGTAGATGAACTCAGCGGGCATCCCCGTAGCCTACCCGGGCGCGGCCCCGGGGGTGGCGGCCCACGGGGGAGCCGCCACGGGAGCGACGAGCGCACGGGCGTAGGCGATCGCCTCCGGCGTCGTCGGGAAGACATGGTGCTCGGCGGCGAGGCGTGCGTAGACACCGAGGCCGCGGAAGATCGCGGCGTGGTCCGGCCGGATCCCGCTGAGCAGGACGGTGATCCCCCGGCGCTCCAGGCCCGCGATCGTCTCGCCGAGCACGGACGCACCCGTCGCGTCCAGGCTCTCGATGCGCGACAGCCGGAGCACCACGACGCGCACGTCGCTCACCTCGGCGAGCTCGAGCAGGAACGTGTGCGCGGCGCCGAAGAAGAGCGGGCCATCGAGTCGGTAGGCGACGATCCGGGCGTCGAGCAGGCCGGCTTCCTCCGCCGCGTGGTCGGGGTCGCCGGGTCGGATCTCGTCGATGCGCGCGCTCTTCGCCATCTCGCGCAGGCTGAAGGCGCCCGCGACGACGAGGCCGATGAGCACGGCCTCCACGAGATCGAGCGCGACCGTCGCGATCGCGGTGATCGCGAAGGCAGCTGCGTCGCCGCGCGTCGCGCGGACGATCGGCAGGAACGCGGAGACACGGACCATCGCGATCGCGGTCGCGATGAGCACCCCCGCGAGCGCCGCGAGGGGGATGGCGCCCACGAGCCCGGCCGCCCCGAGCACGACGCCGAGCAGGATGAGCGCATGGGTCATCGCGGCGAGCCGCGTCCGGGCACCGGCGCGCACGTTCACCGCGGTCCGGGCGATCGCCGCCGTCGCCGGCACGCCACCGAAGAACGGCACGGCGAGGTTCGCCACGGCCTGGCCGAAGAGCTCGCGGTCGGGGTCGTGGCGCTCGTCCACGCGCATGGCATCCGCCACCGACGCGCACAGCAGGCTCTCGAGCGCGGCAAGGGCCGCGACGGCGATCGCGGGCAGCACGAGCCGCCCGAGGTCGATCCCCGCGAGCGTGGGCAAGGACGGCATCGGGAGCCCCGCGGGGATCGCACCGATCGTGGCGACCGGCAGGACCGCGAAGGTGGCGACCGCCGTCGCGGACGCCACGGCCGCGAGCGAGACCGGGAGCGCGGGCCGGAACCGGGCAACGAGCAGCATCGCCGCCGCGACCCCGCCCGCGAGGAGTGGCGCGGCGACCGTCGGCGCGGCGAGCCAGGCGCCGAACGCCGCCGCGGCCGCGGCAAGCACCCCCATCCCCGGCTCCGAGGTGACCCCGAGCGCCACGGGGACCTGCTGCAGCGCGATGATCACCGCGATGCCGACCGTGAACCCCTCCACGACGGGGAGCGGCACGTAGCGCATCAACCGTCCGGCGCGTGCGAACGCGAGCACGAGCAGGATCCCGCCCGCCATCAGCCCGACGACGAGGACGCCCGCGGCGCCCTCGCGCGCGAAGATCGGGATGAGCACCACGGTCATCGCACCCGTCGGCCCGCTCACCTGGAGGTTGCTGCCCCCGAAGAACGCCGCGAGCAGCCCCGCCACGATCGCGGTGACGAGCCCGGCCTCCGCGCCGAGGCCGGAGGAGATGCCGAAGGCGAGGGCCAGCGGCAGGGCGACGACCGCCACGGGGACGCCCGCGACGAGATCCCGGCGCGGATGGCGGAGCATCCCCCGAAGGCTGGCCCGCGTCGGCAGGAGACCGCGCACGGATGCGATCGGACCGGCGCCGACCGCGCCGGCCGCCCGGGTCACGGCGCGACCGGCCGCTTGAAGAGGTACTCGGTGTCGCTGTTCCAGCCGCCCTTCATCGTGACGAGCTCCCAGCCGTCCTCACCGAGCAGCCGGAAGACCTCCTGGAACCACGCCTGCCCGAGCTGCTGCGAGAGCTTCTCCCAGCCGCCGCCGGACGTCGTGAAGACCACCATCTCGCGATTCACGTTGAACCATGCGTACTCCCAGCGCTGCATCCCTGCCTCCCCTCCGCGGTCCGGCCCGCAGCGTAGCGCGCAGCGCCGGCAGCGGCGTCCCATCCGCGACATCGGCGGACGCGAACCGCTCGCGTATCCCGGGGGCAGACCATGGAGGCTCGATGGAACCGAAGGCGACGATCACGGTCCGCGACGACGGCAGCCTGAAGGTGACGGGCCCGGTCGATGTCGTGGACGGTGCGGGTGGACGCTGGCCGCTCGCAGCCGATGAGGCGGTCTTCCTGTGCCGCTGCGGGCACTCCGCCCGCAAGCCGTTCTGCGACGGGTCGCACCGCGGGGCAGGCTTCGAGAGCCGCCCGCGAGCGGAGGAGCCCGGCGCCTAGGCGTGCGTCGCCGGAGGGGCCGGCGGGGTCGCGGGAGGCTTCGGCGGCTCGTCCGCCTGCCCGGCGCCGCGCGTGGCGGCGCCGGTGCCGCGCGGGGCGACCGCCGGTGCCGGCGATGCATGCGGGACGGGGTCGGAGGCGCGCGGAGCGGGGCGCTGAGCGTCGTCGGCGGCGCCCGCGCCGGACGCGACCGCCCCGCGGCTCGCCTGCCATAGCTGTCCGGCGCGGACGAGGAGGACGGCCGCGCCCACGAGCAGGACGATCGCGACCGCCTGGATGAACAGCGGGCCCGCCTGGAGGCTGCTCGCGAGGACCACGACGCCGTAGCCGAGCGCGATCGCCGACCCGACGAGCGATGGCCAGCGCCACCCCATCGCCTCCCGCCCGACGAGCCACTCGATGCAGCCGATCGCCCCGACGAGGAAGAGGCCGATCGCGAGGACGGCCAGCGCACCGCTCGTGGGCAGGTAGTCCACCAGGAGGTCGGTCACGAGGAGCGTCCCGGTGGCGAAGCCGACGCCGCCACGCAGGCCGCGCCACCCGAGGAGCGCCTGGGGCAGGGAGCTGCGCATCGCCGTCCATGCCCAGGCGCCGGAGACCGCGACGAGCACGACGCCGAGCAGCCCGACGACAAGGTCCACGGACCCCTGGGCGAGGAGCAGGAGCGAGACGAGCAGGACGACGACCCCCTCGATGCCGACGATGCGCCAGTCGATCCCCGGCCGCCACGGGGCGTAGCGCTGCGCGAGCACGAGCGCCTGCGTGCGGAGCTTCTCGTCGAACTCGGCATCCATCGCCGCGAAGGGTAGCGTGCCGGCCGCGCCCACGTCGCCCGTCGCCTCGCGCCCCTAGACTCCCGGCATGGACGAGCGCTCCGACCCCCGTCGTGACCCGTCGGCAGCCGATGGCAGCGTCCGCGACGACCCCGTGCCCGGCGGGTCGGCCCCCGTGGACCCTGCGCACACGTCCGACGCGCCCGTGGCCCTCGGACCGGAGCAGGCGCCGGGGTGGCCTGCACACTCGCGCCCGCTTCGCCGCCGGGATCGGGCGCTCGTCGGGGCGCTTCTCGGTGCGATGGCCCTCGTCGCGGTCCTTGCGGCCGCCACGATCACGCCCCGCAGGGACCTGCCGGCGGACCCGGGCGCGTCCGTCCCGGGTGTCGACGTCCGCGTCGTAGCGACCCGGCCGCTCACCTGGGACCCGGCCCGGATGGGCGACGCGGCGAGCGCGGCCATCCTCGCCCAGAGCTGGGACGGGCTCACGGCGTTCGATGCGGGCGGCTCCGTGCAACCCGCGCTGGCGGAGCGCTGGGACGTCGCGCCGGGCGGCAGGTCGGTGACCTTCACCCTGCGCCCGGACCTGCGCTTCTCCGATGGCACGCCGCTGACGGCCGCGGACGTGGTGCGCAGCTGGCTGCGCCTCATCGACCCGGCCGACCCCTCGCCGCTCGCCTGGCTGCTCTCGGACGTCGCCGGAGCGCGCGAGCGGCTCGCGGGAGGCCCGGCGGATGCGGTCGGCCTGATCGCGGACGGGGACCGGGTCGTCGTCCGCCTCGCGCACCCAGCGGCCTGGTTCCCGGCGATCGCCGCATCACCGTCCCTCGCGGTCGTCCCCCCGGGCATCGACGCGGCGGGCTTCCGGCTGCCGGACGCCCCGCTCGCGGTCTCCGGCGCCTACGTCCCGGAAGCGGCGGGGGACGACCTCGTCTTCCGCGCGAACCCCGCCTGGTGGGGCGGAAGCCCGCCCCTGGACACCGTGCTCGTCCGCACGGGCACGGATGGGGCGAGCCCGGTCGCGCTCTACCAGGACGGGGACGCGGACTGGGTCACGGTCACCCGCGGGGACGCGACGTGGATCGCGTGGGACGCCCTCCTCGGGCCCGACCTGCGGCGCAGCGACGACCTCTCCGTGAGCTACTACGGCTTCGATACCCGGAACCCGCCCTTCTCCGACGCGCGCGTCCGGCGCGCGGTCGCCCAGGCCGTGGACTGGGACCGGATCGTCGGGCTCGCCGACCCGGCTGCCACCGTGGCGACGTCGCTCGTCCCGCCCGGCATCCCGTTGCGCAGCGACGCGGACCTCGCGCCGATCCACGACCCGGACGCCGCACGCGCGGCGCTCGCCGCCGCGGGCTATCCCGACGGGCGCGGCTTCCCCACGGTGACCCTCGCGACGAGCGGCGGCGCCACCGACGCGGCCCTCGTGGCCGCGCTGGCCGACGAGCTCGGCATCCGCGTCTCCCGGGAGATCGTGCCGTTCACGGAGCTGACGGGACGGATGGACGAGGACCCACCCGGCATCTGGTCCCTCGACTGGCTGGCGGACTATCCGCATCCGCAGGACTTCCTCGGCCTCCTCCTTGCGACAGGCAGCCCCAGCAACCTCGGCGGCTGGAGCGACCCGCGCTTCGACCGGGCTCTCGCCGAGGCCGCCGCGGCACCCGACCCCGCCGACCAGGCCGCTGCGCTCCATGCAGCCGAGCGGATCGTCCAGGACGAAGCGCCCCTCATCCCGCTCCTCTACGGCGTCACCTGGGCCCTGAGCCGCGACGGCCTCCTCGGTGCGCAGCCGAGCGGGTTCGGCTTCCTGCGCTTCTCCGGGCTCGCCTGGGAGGGCGGCCGGTGACGGCCGATCGGCGGGCGCACGCGGCTCGGGCCGGCGGGCGCACGGTCGTCGGGGCCACGACCCTGCTCATCGCCCTCCTCGTCCTCGGGCAGGCCGCGCCGGGCGCCGGGACGACGGGCTCGGCGGGTCCGGCCTTCGGGGCGCTCGGCGCGGAGGCCGTCCTCGGCAGCCCCGCGGTCTTCGCCTCGTCGCTCCCGGCCGGGACGGACGCCGTGCGGGTGGACCTGCTCCTGCGCCTGCCCCGCGAGGAGGTCGAGCACGCCCGGGAGGCCGAGCTCCTGCCCGACGGCACCGTGCGGGCGGTCGTACCCGGGCACCAGCTGCCGAACACCACCTGGATGTACCGCGTCCGCGCCCGCCTCGCGGACGGCACGCGGATCGAGAGCGCGGAGGCGACGGTCACCGTGGCCGATCCGCGCTTCGCATGGCGGACCCTCCTGCGCGACGGCATCGAGCTGCGCTGGTA
>JBJTJV010000275.1:0-31957 GCA_046352645.1 Chloroflexota bacterium
AGGCCGGCCTCGAAGATCGTGCGGCCGGAGAGGAGGACCTTCTCCGCCTCGAGCGCGGCGTCCAGGTAGACCTGCTTCCCCTTGTCGCCCTTGATCTCCTTCTCCAGGCGCTGCTTCCCCTTCTCGATCGACTGGAGGTCCGCGAAGATCAGCTCGGTGTTGATCGTCTCGATGTCGCCCTTCGGGCTGACCCGTCCGTCCACATGGACGACATCCGGGTCGGTGAAGACGCGGATCACCTGGCAGATCGCGTCGCTCTCGCGGATGTTCGCGAGGAACTTGTTGCCCAGCCCCTCGCCCTCGCTCGCGCCCTTCACGATCCCGGCGATGTCCACGAACGAGACGGTCGCGGGGATGATCTTCGCCGAGTGGAAGAGCTCGGCGAGGACCGCGAGGCGCGCATCCGGCACGCCGACGACGCCGACGTTCGGGTCGATCGTGGCGAACGGGTAGTTCGCGGCGAGCACGTTGTTCCGGGTGAGCGCGTTGAAGAGGGTGGACTTGCCGACGTTCGGGAGTCCGACGATGCCGATGGTGAGGGCCATCGCCTGATTCTAGGCGAGCGGCGGCGTCACGGTCGCCCGCTCCCCACGTGGCCGTCCCGGGGGTCGTAGCATCCGGGTCGGCACCGTCGGTGACCGCCACGTCCGTGTCGGCATCCGTGGCCAAGGGAGGGCATCGTCATGCGATCGGTCGCGCGGATCCTCGACCGCAACGTGAAGCTCTGGCACCTGCTCCTCACCGGCGTCGCGCTCGCGGCGATCGCCGGCGGGTCCGTCGGCATCGCCGCCGCGCCTGCTGCGTTCTTCGCGTCCGGCACGACGCGGCTCGCCTCCGCGGCAGCCACTGACTCCATCAGCGTGGGGAGCAACGAGAACAAGCGTGTCCTGCGGGTGACGTTCACCGTCCCGTCCGACAGGACCGCGGACGCGCAGGCGACCTTCTCCGGCACCCTCCTCCGCAACATCGGCGCCAATGCCTACTGCTTCGGCGAGTTCGCCCTGAACACCGCTCCGTCGGACACGCAGCCCTCGGACAGCACGTTCAAGCCGGGCGTCTACCAGCTCGCGGGTTGGGCCAGCGGCTCGAGCCCCTCGGGGATGGTCGGCTCCATGACCGGCTTCCGCCGGAACATCGGCCCGGGCACGCACAACCTGGACGTGATCATCCGTGGCTCCTTCTCGGGTTGCCAGGTGACCGACCGCGCGCTGAACGTCATCGTCCAGTACCGCTGAGCCGCGGCCGGCCGGCGCCGGCCCGGACGACGAGCCAACGGTGACGCCCCGGGAGACCGGGGCGTCACACCTGCCCGTCCCCTGCTACCGTCCGCGGGGCCGCTTTCGCGGCTGTCCGGCACACGACCGGCTCCACGGAGGGCATCCCGATGCGACCCCGTCCCATCCGTCCCGCCGCGATCGGCGCCGCGCTCGCCATCGCCCTCGTCGCCGGCGCGGCGCTTCCCGCGGTCCCTGCGCTCGGCGCGCCGAAGTCCGCCTGTCGGATCTCGCTGGCGGGTCCGCTCCCGAGCGACCCGTCCGACGTCGTCCGGGACCTCGCCTCCGCGGTCGCGCAGGCCGCGTCGGGCGCCACCCTCCGGGTCCGCGGCCGCTGCACCGGGGACGCGACGATCACGAAGGACCTGACGATCGTGGGCGTCCGGCCCCGCGGCTGGGTCGCCCCGCAGCTCCGGGGAAGCGGCACGGACGCGGTCCTCCGGATCTTCGACGTGACCGTCGGCATCTCCCGGATCGCGATCCGCGGCGGGACCGGCGTGGCAGCGGGCCCGACGACCTACGGCGGCGGCATCTACACCGCCGGGACGCTCACTCTCACCTCCGTCGATGTCGTGGGGAACAGCGCGACGGCCGGCGGCGGGATCGCGAACGTCTCGACCGGGACGCTGACCCTGCGCGGCAGCACGAGGATCCGGGGTGCAGCGGACGGCGGTGGTGTCTATAGCGAGGGGACGCTCGTCGTCGGCGGCCGGACGCTGATCACCGGGAACCAGGCGAGCACGACCGGCGGCGGGATCAGGACGGTCGGCTCGGTGGAGATCCGCGATGACGCCCAGGTCGTCGACAACACGGCGGGAAGCGAGGGTGGCGGGATCTGGGGCGGGATCGGCGGATCGGTGGTCGTCCGTCACCGTGCGGTCGTCCGCGGGAACGAGGCGCCCACGGGCGGCGGCCTCTACCTCCTCGGCAGCACGCTCGCGCTCCATGACGAGGCGAGGCTCATCGGGAATGCCGCGCTGACGGGGAGCGGCGGCGGCGTCCTCGTCGTCGACGCCGCGGTCACGATGGACGGGGCCAGCCGCATCGCCGGGAACACCGCGGTCGGCGACGGCGGCGGGATCTGGACGAACGCCGCGGTCACGATGAGCGGCACGAGCCGCATCGTCGGCAACACCGGGAACATCGGCGGCGGGGTCGTCCTCCAGTCCGCGGCCGGGATCCTGACGATGAGCGCCGGGAGCCGGATCCGCCTGAACACCGCCACCACGGCGCCGTATGCCGGCGGTGTCTACGTGGGGACGGACGCGTCGCTCGCCGGCAGCGCCGTGTGCGGGACGACGATCGAGGGCAATACCCCGAACGACTGCTACCCCCCGCCCTCCTGACCGGCGCCCACGGGCCGCACCGTCCCCGGGTCGGCCGCCGCGCGCACTGCGCGCGTGGCTCGGTCACCCGCCCGCGCGCTACGATGCCCGCGGCCCGGCGCCGGTCCGGCCCGCAGCCCGAGGGTGACCCGATGATCCGTCCGCGACTGGTTCCGTTCGTCCTCCTTGGTGCGCTCCTCGTCGCGGGCTGTGCGTCCGGCGGGACGCCGACCCCGCCGCCGGCACCCGACCCGAGCGCCGCCGCGTCACCGCTCGCCGCATCCGACCTCCGTGCGGCAGCCGGCGACATCTTCTGCATCCAGTTCGAGGGCTCGGACCCCACCTGCGGAGGGCAGGTCCTCGAGATCATCAAGGGCGATCCCGGCGGGAGCCTCTTCCCGGTCGGGGAGGTCCCCGGTGGGGCCGCGCGGGAGGCGGCGGACGGTCTTGCCCGGATCTGCCTCGTCCCGGAGAGCGAGACCGCGCGGGCGCTGCGGATCGCCCCGGTCGGCGCCGGGGAGGCGATCGGGCTCGCTGTCCCCACCTGCGTCAGCGGGCGTGGTGGCGATCCGGTCGATGGCATCCGGGTCCAGGGCGACCTGGCCGCGGCGGACGGGACGGCGCGCTGCCCCAACTGCTGGGCCTTCGTCTGGACCCGCGAGCACATCCTCTTCCGCACCCGGGACGCGGACGGCACGGTCCGCACGACGGAGATCGATCCGGGCGCCGAGGCGAGCGTGGAGATCGACGGCCAGGCGCTCACCGTCGTGGTCGACCTCCTTGTGGACGGCTCGGTGGAGCTGACCCTCCGCTGACGCGGCGCCCCCACCCGCGAGGTGCCGTCCCAGCCGGCGCGCGTGGCACGATGGCGCAGGGCGCCGCGACCGCGGGGCCGAACGGGAGACCTCTGATGCGGGACAACCACCGACGGCGCGCGGCCCTCGTCGCGCTCGCGCTAGCCGCGACCCTGGGCGTGACGGGTGCGGCACCCGCCACGGCCGCCTCCGACCGGAACGGTCGGCCGCGCTCCGCCGAGCCGAAGCGCACCCCCCGCCAGCCGGCACGCGTCGTCTGGGACCGGGGCCGGGACGACGTGGACGGCAGCATCCGCCCGGCGGACATCGTCCAGGCGGACGATGTCATCGTCCAGGGGTCGATGTGCGTGGGCATCGACTGCGTGAACGGCGAGGTCTTCGACTTCGACACGCTGCGCCTCAAGGAGAACAACACGCGGATGGCGTTCGTGGATACGTCCCTCGCCGGGTTCCCCACGGACGACTGGGAGCTCACCGCGAACGACAGCGCGGGCGGCGGGCTCGACCGTTTCTCCATCGCGAACACCACGGACGCGACGATCCCCTTCACCGTCGCGGGGGATGCCACCACGAACGCCCTCGTCGTGGGTGCCGGGCGGATCGGCATCGGGACGGCCGAGCCCGCGCTCGCCGTCCACGCGGTCTCGGACAACACGCCCGCGATCCGCCTTGCGCAGACGGCCGTCCAGTTCACCGCCCAGACCTGGGACATCGGTGCGAACGAGGCGAACTTCTTCGTCCGCGACATCACGAACGCCTCGCTCCTCCCGCTCCGGATCCGCCCCGGCGCGCCGACCAGCAGCCTGGACATCGCCGCGAACGGAGACGTCGGGCTGGGCACGCAGGCTCCGCAGGACGACCTCCACCTCACGGGATCCGACCCGCAGCGCATCCGCCTCCAGACGACCGGTGGGACCGCCTCGACCTGGGACGCGGGCGCCACCGCGGACGGCTCGTTCACCATCGATTCCGTCGCGGGCACCGGCGCCGAGCTGACGGTCACCGGCCAGGGAATGGTCCGCGTCCTGCCGCGGCGCCGGCCGCCGACCCAGGGCGTCGCGATGGGGGCGATGTACAACGACACGTCGAAGGCGCTCTGCTGGTACGACGGGGCGCGCTGGCTGAAGGTCGCCGGACCGGGCTCCTGCCGCTGACCGGCCCGGCGCGGCCCCCTCCGCGGGTGCCGCGCCATCCGCCCGCCGGAGGGCGCCGAAGGGATGGCATCGCGGAGCCCACCAGGGGCGCCGCAGCCGTGCATGTACCGTCCGGGCACCGGACGACCGGGAGGAACTCAGATGCGCACACGCACCCTCACGACGGCGCTCGCGGCCGTCGCCCTTGCCGTGGGGCTGATCGCCGCGCCGGCGAGCGCAATCCCCGGCTCCGCGGTCACCGTCGTCCATGGCATCCCCGGCGCCAAGGTGGACGTCTGTGTCGGCCCCAACCCCGTGCTCACGAACTTCCGCTACGGGCAGCACTACCAGGCGAACCTCCCCGCCGGCACCTACCGCTTCCGCGTCCGCCTCTCCGGCCACGGGCCGTGCAACGGCCCGCTCGTCTTCCGCCAGAGGGTGGACGTGCCGGCGGGCGCCAACGTCACCGCCGTCGCAGTGGTGAAGGGCGGCGCGGCGCGCCTGGAGCTCGATGTGAACTCCATGACCCAGATCACCCCGGGGTACGCGAACCTGTCCGCGATCCACGAGGCGAAGGCGCCGGCCGTGGACATCTGGATCGCGGCCCCGCTCGCCCTTGGTGGTGCACCTGCGCCCACCGTCACGGACGTCGTCCGCGGCGACTATGTCGCACCCGTGGCGGTCCCTCTTGACGCGTACGCGCTCTGGGTGTCGGTCGCGAACCAGGTCGACCCGGTCATCGGCCCGGAGGTCGCGGACGTCAACGAGCAGCACGCCTACCAGGCCGTCGCCATCGGGACGAAGCCGTCCACCTACCGGCGCGTCATCCTCGACCTCGGTCCCATCGCCCCCTGACCGCCACGGGAGGGCGCGCGGCACGCCGCCCTCCCCGACCCCCGGAGAAGTCGACGACCCTCCCGGCCGTGTCCTCGTGAGGGTCGTCTGCGTCGCCCCGGTCCCACGGCCCCGTTGGAAAGCCCACCAGCTGGTGCCGTGCGGCTCGTCGTGGGACGAATGTCGCGCACCGGCGCGCCGGCCTCAAGGACGGAACGGCAACGGCCCGCTCACAGGACGCTGACAGCGGCCGCCGATGCTGCCGCCGCGGTGCGGTCAGCCGCCGGTGAACACGTCCCCCGCGAGCGCCACGAACGCGGGCTCCCAGCAGCCACCGGGGCGTGCCACGCCGGCGGTGTCCGCGAGCCGGCCGTCCGGCACCCAGCGAAGGCCGCACAGGTCGCCGATGCCCCCGACGCGCAGCGTGCCGACCTCGCTCTCGATCCCCATCAGCGAAGCGGGCTGTCCCGTGCCCGCGTGGAATGCGTCCGCCTCCGGCATCCCCGCGGCGAGGAGCTTGGAGATCGTGCGGGGCATGTCGTGCTCGGGATCGGCGCCCGTGTGCGCGCGATAGCGGTCCGTGGAGATCGTGTCCGGCGGGAAGCCCTGGGCGATCGCCGCGTCGGCGATGCGCCAGTCGAAGCTCATCATCCCGTGGCCGATGTCGAAGAGGACGCCCCGCTCGCGCGCGTCGCGGACGCTTGCGCGGACCTCGCCGGTGGCGTCGTCGAGGATGTTCTCCGGCGATCCGGAGAAGCAGTAGGTGACGACGTCGCCCGGGCGCAGGAGCGCGAGCTGCTCGTCGAGCGACACGTCCGCCTCCCGCCGGCTGCCGAAGAGCAGCGGCACATCCACCGCGGACGCCGCCTCGATCGCCGCGTCCAGGATCGCGCGCGGGTCCGCGTCGCCGGTCACCGCGCGGGAGGTGTTCACCGCGATGCCCCAGATCCGGCCCCCGTCGCGCGCGATGCAGCGGGTCACGCGCTCCACGTCCACCGCCGCGGGGTCCGACAGGGCCGGCCGGTCGCCCTGCTCGCCGAAGCGCCCAAGGTTCATCGCGACGAGGATGCGCGCCCGCGCGAGCCCGATCGTCTTCGACTTGTACGCCTGCCAGTCCGATGAGCCGGCGTCGCCCTGGCTGAGCATCGTGGTCGTCCCGCGCGGCAGCAGCTCGAGGTCCGGGTCCACGCCGTAGCGCGAGCCGTCCGCGCCGGTCCGGCGGTCCGGATGCGCGTGCATGTCCACGAAGCCCGGCACGAGGAGCGCATCCGGCCCGAGATCGATGACCGTCCGCGCGGGGACGTCGACGTCCGGCCCGGCGGCCACGATCCGCCCCTGCCGGACGGCGACGGCCCCCGGCCCGTCGAGATCGGCGATGCGGCAGAGGACGCGTCCGGCGCGGACGAGGAGATCGGCGGAGTGCACGTGCGTCGACATGCGCGCGACGGTAGCAGAGGGGCGCCGCGCCCGGTGCCGTCGTACCCTGCGCCCACGCTCCTGCACGTGCGCCGCCGAGCGCGGACGCGTCCGAGGGCTGGTCGCGCACGCAATGGTCCGCTATCCTCCCGACTCGCACGCATCGTGTCCGCAGGAGGAGAGGTCACATCAGATGAGCGCCATGTCCCGCATCGCCCCTGCCGCCGCCGCGCTTGCCGCCGCCGCGTTCCTCGTGGCCTGTGGCGGAGGCTCCACGCCGACCAGCGCCCCGGCCGAGCCCACTGCCGCGCCCGCGTCGGCCGCCCCGGCCGCGTCCGTCGCGCCCGTGGAGGCTGCGGCCGACCCCGGCCGGCTCTGCGTCATGCTCGCCGCGAAGGTCGAGGGCCTCGACGTCTACAACCCCGCCCTCGTCGGCGAGATGGCGCCGGTCATCAAGCTCGTCACGGGCAAGCCGATCTGCAAGACCGGCGCGGGCGGCAAGAAGATCGCGGACGCCCCGGTGATCTTCAAGGTGATGCAGGCGGGCGCGCCCGTCGCGCAGGTCCGCGCCTTCCTCTCCGGGCAGGGCGAGGTCACCGCCGAGATCCTCTCCGCGGACGCCGCGACCGTCCTCGCGACGCATGTCCTCACCGTGGGCACGCCGGACGCCGAGGCGGATCTCGCGGGCGTCAAGGTCGCGCTCGGCGCGACGGCGAACGAGGACGGCGACCCGGTCCTCACGGTCGCCCCGTTCTAGCGCCCCGGCGGGCCGGGCCCGCCTGCTAGACGAGCCCCTCGGTCATCGCCCAGCGGACAAGCTCGGCGGTGGACCCTGCGCCGATCTTCCGCATGCCGCGCGCCCGGAAGGTGGACACGGTCTTCACGCTGATGCCCAGGTCGCGCGCGATCTCCTTGACCTCGCTCCCCGTCGCGATCCGCAGGAGCACCTCGGTCTCGCGCGGGGAGAGGCGGACCGGCGGCGGTGCCCGGTGGGCGGCGGCGGCACCCGGTCCCCCGCGTCCGGGAGCCCGGGCCGCGCGGAGGATCACCTCCGCGAGCTCGTCCGGCGAGCAGCCCTTGTTGAGGAAGTCCGTGGCGCCCGCGGCGAGGCAGTGGTCGCGGTAGGCGTCCGCTCCGTACATCGTGAAGACGACGATCGCCATCGACGGCGCCACGGAACGGAGCGTCCGGATCAGCCCAAGGCCGCCGCCCGGCATCTGGAGGTCCAGGAGGCAGACGTCCGGGACAAGGTCGATCACCGCGTGGAGGGTCCCCTCACGGTCGCCGGCGCTCCCCGCGACGACGATCCCCGGGAAGTCCGCGAGCAGGCCCGCGATCCCCGCGCGCACCGCCACGTGATCGTCCGCGAGGAAGACGCGCACGCCCCGCTCCGGCAGGTGGCTCATCGCGGGTCCGCCGCCGCGCGCAGGGCGGCACGGCCGGCCGCCTCGCCCCCGACGCCACGCGCCGGCAGCGGCACGACGAAGCGCACGACCCAGCGGTCGCCGCGCCGGCCCGCCCGGAGCTCGCCGTCCCAGCGCCGCGCGCGCTCGGCCATCCCCGTGATCCCGTAGCGCCGGCCATCCGCGGACAGGGCCGCGGCCATGCGCGCGGTCGTGCCCGCGTCGCCGCCCGCCGCCCGGCGGACGCCGTCGTTCGTGACGCTCAGGCGGAGCCGCCCGTCCGCCACCGCCAGCGTCAGCCCGATCTCCGTCGCGTCCGCATGACGCGCGACGTTGCTCAGCGCCTCCTGCGCCACGCGGTAGACGTCGAGCGCGAGCGCCGCCGGGAGGTCCGCGGGCGCGGCCGCGATCCGACAGCGCGGGGCGAGCCTCGTTCGCGACGCATGCTCGGTCGCGAGCGCGCGGAGCGCCCCCTCGATGCCCAGCTCGTCGAGGAGCGGCGGCCGGAGGTCGTCGATGATGCGCCGACTGGCCACGAGCGCGCCCGACGCGAGGTCGGCGAGGTCCGTGCAGCGACCGCGGAGCCGACCGGGGAGGTCCTCCGCGCCCGCGACCTGGAGGGCGACGGAGCGGAGCAGGCCGAGGACCTGGCCGAGGTCGTCGTGGACCTCGCGCGCGAGGAGCGCCCGTTCCCGTTCGCGGACCTCGGCGAGGTGGCCGGCAAGGCGCCGGAGCTGGAGGGCGCGTGCGCGCTCCGCCGCCGCGCTCGAACGGAGGAGCTCCGCCTGCTCGGCGCGCACGACCTCGCCCGCGATCCGACGCGCGGCGCTCTCCAGCCAGTCGAGCTCGGCCGGACGCAGGGGGCCGATCGGGCCGCCGGGGCCGCAGACGAGCGCCCCCCAGCCGCGGCCAAGGCCGCGGACCGGCACGGCCACGATGCCGGCCGCCGGATCCATGCGCGGCCGCGTCCGACGCGCCGCGGCGCCGCCGATCGCGGCCCATGCGGTCGCCCCCGGCGCGGACCCCGTCGCACCCGCGACGGTCCACGGCGCGGGCCCGCGGACGAGAGCGGCCCGCTCGGTCCCCGCGACCTCGGCCGCGACCGCGAGCATCGCCGCGATCCGCCGGCCCTCGGGCGCGACCGGCGCGGACGCGGCGAGCAGCGCGTCGGATGCGTGCGCGAGCCGCTCGCGCATCTCGCGCTCCCGGAGGCGGACGAGCGCGTGACCCAGGAGGTCCGCGATCGTCACGAGCAGGTCGAGGTCGTCCTCCGCCCACGCACGCCGCTCGACGTCCGCGAAGCCGAGGATCCCGATCGTCCGCCCCTCCGGCCGGATCGGCAGCGCGGCGCGCGCGGTCATGCCGAGCGCGGTCCAGGCCGCGACCTCGGACGCCGCCTTCGGCGGCAGGCGCCGCAGGTCCGGCACGAGGACGCGCTCGCCGCGTGCGAGTCGCGGCCACGACCAGGCGAGCGACGTGATGCGCGCGTGCACGCGGCCTGTCCGCCGCCGGCGTCCGGCCCCGGACGCCCACCACTCGTGGAGGATGACCGTCTCGGCGGTCTCGACCTCCGTGAGGTGGACGAGGTCGCAGCCCAGGTGCGCACCGAGCGCGGCGAGGGCCTCGGCGATCGCGCCCTCCGCCTCGGCGGGCGGGTCGCTCGCGAGCCGGCGCGCCATCGCCGCGATGCCTGCCTCCAGGCGGAGGCGCGCCTCCAGGCGGACGTGTGCGACCTGCGAATCCGTCACGTCGAGAACGACACCGCGGACCATCACGATCGTGCCGCCGGGGGCGAAGACCGGCTCGGCGCGCGAGTGCAGGCGGCGGCGGGTCCCGTCCGGCCGGACGATGTCGTACTCGAGGTCGTACGCGCGGCCGGTCGCCCGCAGCGCCAGCACGGCTGCGTCCAGGCGCGCCTTCGATTCCGGCGGGTACCACGCGGCCTGCGCCTCGTAGGGCGGGGAGGCGGGGCCCGGCGGCAGGCCGTAGATGCGGAAGAGCTCGTCCGACCAGGTGGTCCGGTCGGTCAGCGCGTCCCACGTGAAGCTGCCGAGCTGGGCGATCCGCTGTGCCTCGGCGAGCTCGGACGTGCCATCGCCGAGCGCGGGGTCAGGCGGGAGCACGGGCTCCGGGGTCGCCGGGTGTGGTGGGCTCGGCGGGATGACGATCGTGCCGGATGCGCGCGGCGGCGTTCGGAAGGCCGGCCCGCGGCCGCCAGGGTGCCGCACGCCAGCTGCCGGCCGTGTCGGCTCCCGCGCGGGCGCCGGCTGCGTCGCGGGCGCGCGCGTCCGTCCGCTCACGTCGGCCTGCATGCGCGCTGGTCCCGGATCTCCGACACGCCCCCTATGGTGCCCCTTCCGCGCCGGGCGGGACCGGACATCCATGTAGGAAACAGCCTACGGCGACGCGCGAAGTCCATCGTTTCCTACACCGAACGCCGGAACCGCCGCCGTATCCTCTCGCCCAGACCTCGGCCATCCCCATGGACGGTCCGGGACACGGGCCGGGGGGACTCGCGGTCCCGGGCATGCGTACACCGCCGTGTATGCGACCCATCGGGTGGTCGGGGTCGCTCGTCCTGCGCCTCGTCGGCGTGCGATCGTGCGCGGTCAGGCGCGCACGCGCTCCGCCATCTCCGCGAACGCGCACAGGCCATTCGCGAGCCGGATCTGGTCCGGCGTCGCGCAGACCGGGTCGAGCAGCGAGGGGTCCGCGACCACGATCGCCAGCGCCCGCGCGCGCGACGTCGCGACGTTCAGCCGGTTCAGGGAGTAGAGGAACTCCATCCCGCGCGGGGCTTCCTCCGGCGAGGACGTGGTCATCGTGTAGATGCTCACCGCGGCGGTCTGCCCCTGGAAGCGGTCCACGGTCCCGATCTGCCGCTCCGCCTCCGCCGGGAGCGTCCGTCCAAGGAGGGCGACCTGCGCGTTGTAGGGAGCGAGGATCCGCAGGTCCGCCCAGCCGAGCGGCGCAGTGACCCCCTTCTCGTTCGTCCAGGGCCGGCCGATGAGCGCGCGCACGATCCGCAGGACGGCCTCCGCCTCCTCCGGCGACGCGTCGACGTTCCCCCGGTGTACCACCTCCACGAAGCGCAGCCCCGCACCGGCGAACGGGCCCTCCCCGTGGACGCGCTGGCCCTCCAGGCCCGGCACCGCGCGCAGGCGGTCCTCGTAGAAGAGCTCGGACGTGAAGCGCGCGATCTCCGGGTGCAGGCGGTACGTGTCCTCCAGGAAGAGGCCCAGCTCCGGGGGCATGGTCCGGGCGCCGCCGAGGAGGTGCTCGAGGGCGGACGCCCCCGCGCCCGTCGGATGCGTCCCCTGGACCGGCTGCTCGAGCTGGCGCGGGTCGCCGAGCAGGACGAGCGAGTGCGCCGCGGCCGAGACCGCCACCGCGTTCGCGAGCGACATCTGCCCCGCCTCGTCCACGACGAGCACGTCCACGCTCGCCCGCAGGTCGCCGTGCGCCCAGAGCCAGCCCGTGCCCCCGACCACGTCCACGACCCCGGCCGCGAGCGCGGCCGCCACGTCCGCGTTGGCCTTCAGCGGCAGCGCCGGTGCGTGCGTCGGTCCGCCGTCCTGTCCGGGCTTCTGCCCGATCCGGACCGGCACGCCCAGCTCCGCGGCCGCCTCCGCGACCGCGTCGAGCAGGTTGCCGATCACCTTGTGCGCGTTCGCGGTGACGCCGACCCGCCGGCCCTGCTCCACGAGCCGCACGATCATCCGCGCCCCGGAGTAGGTCTTCCCGGAGCCCGGCGGCCCCTGGATCGCGAGGACGCCCGTCTCCATCGCCGTCACCAGGCGGATGGCGGCGTCGAGCTCGCTCTCGCCCGGCTCCACGAGCGCGCCGCCCGCGGGCCGACCCACCGCCGGCGCGCGCCGGAGGAGGAGGTCACGGCCGGCGCGGGACGGGCCCGGTGCGGCCCTGCCGTGCTCCGCGACCCATGCCCCGATCTCCAGGAGCGCCGCGCGCTGCTCGGGTGCCCCGACGAGCTCGAAGGGGATGAGCACGGTCGGGTCCGGGGCGCTGTTCGACTTCCCGCGCTTGAGCTCCACGATGCCCGCGCCGTGGTCCACGCGCTCCACGCTCCCGGGCGCGCGACCCGTGGCGGGGTCCTTCACCGGTGTCCCGTCGCGGACCTTCGTCTCCTGGGGCGGGAAGCGGTACGTGATGACGTGCGAGCGGCCTTCCTCGCGGACCAGGCCGGTGGGCACGAGCCCGGCGAGCGCCGTCCCGTCGTCGAGGAGCTCCTCCGGCGTCTTGTCCAGCAGGTCGAACCAGGTCCACCAGGTCGCCCTGTCCTCCCGCCGATGCCACTCCAGCAGGTGCGCGAGCAGCCAGGTCGCCTGCTCCTCAGCGGTCCGCTCCTCCAGCGCGGCGGGGAGGCCCGCGAGGAGCGATCCCCGGACCCGCGCGACCGCTTCCGCGTCCTCGGCGGCCTTCTCCGACGCGGCGCCGTCCTCCGGCGCCGGGCGCTCGATCGTGCGCCCCAGATCCCGCTCGAGCTCCGCGCGCCGGCCCTCCAGCCAGGCCCGCAGGCGCCAGTTGGACAGGCAGTCGTCCTGGTTGTAGAGCGCGATGCCGTCGAGGATGGACGCGTCCTTCCGGCCGCCGTCCAGCCACTCCTCGAAGCGCACGACGCTCGAACCCGCGTCCTTCAGCGGGACCGTCCGGGTCAGGCCATAGAGTGGCTCGAGCTTCTTGATCGAGTAGCTCTCCGTCGAGACGCGGATGCCGTGGCGGACGACGCGGAAGAGGTCCACGAAGACGCCTGCCCGCAGGAGCGTGTCCACCTCCGCCGCGCGTGTCGCGTGGCGGGACATCAGCCGCTTCACCGCGCCGGGCTCGTAGGCCGCGTAGTGGTAGACGTGCATCTCCGGCCACTGCCGCCGCCGTTCCACGATCAGGTCGATGAGCGCCTCGAAGGCGACCTTCTCGCCCGCCCGGTCCGTGCCCCAGAAGGCGTGGAAATCCGGCTCGCGCCCCGCGCGCAGGAACTCGTCCGGGTGCTCCGTGCTGCCCGGCTCGATGACGCCGAAGAGGTACTCCAGGCCGTCCGCGCCGCCGTCGTCCACCCAGGGGTCGCCCTCGATGTCGAAGAAGAGGTCACCGGGGGAGGGGGCCGGCAGGTGGGCGAGGCCGAGCGGCGGGTCCTCCAGCGGCAGGCGCTCGTGGAGGACGCGCTCGCGGCCGTGGGGCCGGACGGCGACCTGGAGCCGCGCCTGCTCGCGGACACGCTCCATGGCCGGCACCTGCGCCTTCGCGATGCCGAGCGCGCGCGGGTCCGTGATGGGGATCGGCAGCAGCGCGAGGTCCGCGACGGAATCGATGCCCGCGGCCACGAGCACCTCGCGCTGGCTGCGCGAGATCCCCGCCACGAGCGAGAGGTGGTCGTCCTGCCGGCGCCGCGTGGCGCAGCGCGCGTCCCAGCGGCAGACGCTGCAGTGGTCCACCGGCTCCGGATACGGGTCCGGCACCGGCCACACCGGACGGGAGCCCTCCATCTCCGCGAGGAAGCGGGCGCGGACGCGGCGCATGTACGCCGCGGAATCCGCGACCCGGAAGCGGACGACCTCGCGCGCGCTGCCACCGAGCGCGACCTCGATCCACTCGGGCATGACGCCCTGGACGCTGCCGAGCATCTCCGCGTAGACGGCCATCTGGAGGATCGCGCCCGCCTTGGGCTTCCGGGCGAGCTTGGTGTCCGCGATGCAGTAGCTCCAGCCGCCGAGTGCGTCCGAGGGGACCTCCACCCGGTGGAGGAAGTCCGCGTGGCCCCGCCAGCCCCCGCGACCCGCCGCGGGAGGCACGTAGAACGTGGCCTGGTAGATGACGTCCGCCCCCGAGCGCATCGCGTCGAGCGTCTCCGCGGCGGCGGCCCGGAGGAACGCGTCCTGGTCCGCGCCCGAGCCGTCGCGCGTGACCTCCGCGACGACCGGCGCGCGCCTGCCGCCGCGGCCGTCCGGCACCGGCGTCGCGCGGAGCGTCGCGAGGTAGCGCTGCTCGTGGTCCAGGCCGCGCCGCGTGATGAGGTCGAGCTCGTCGTCCTCGCGGATGGGCTTCTCCACGAGGCGGTGCGCGACCGCACGGTCCTGCCGCGTCCGCAGGCGGCACAGGACGTACCCGACGAGGTCCGTCGCGGAGTAGACGGGCTGCCCGTCGATCAGCTGCACAGGCTCAGCCCTCGCGTCCGGCGCCCGCCCGGAAGACGTGCACGGCCGCGACCCGGCCGTCGCGGAACGTCCAGTGGCTCATCGCGCCCGGCATGCCGTCCCCGTCCGCGTGCACGAGCGCGACCGCCGTCGGCCCGACGAGTGCCCCCGCGGCCGCGCGGCCCGGATGCGCCGCCGCCCCGGCCGGGTGTGCGCCGAGCGCCACGAGGCCGCGCACACGCACCGTCCGCCCGGCCGCGTCCTGTGCGACGACCTCCACGTCGTCCGTCACGAGCGCACCGGCCTCCGCGAGCGTCCCATCCGCCCAGTGCGCCAGGAGCCGCCGCGCGACGCGCTCCCGCGCGGCACCGCCCGCTCGCGTGGTCGGGCGCCGCTGCGGCCCGGCCACGGGAAATAGCGCCGGATCGACACGTCGGAATCGCATCCCGCCTGCACGACCTCCCACCCACGGACGGCCCCCGCCCACTGCCTGCCCGCGCCCTGCGGGCGCCGGCTCCCGGCCGTTGCCGGTCGTCGTCGTCGCCGCGGATGGTACGGGTTCCAAGGCCATGCACGTTCCGCTGCGTTCGTGCCACCTGTATGGCACGCAGGCGGTTCCCGTGTCCGGATCGTCCGACAGACGGGATGGTGGTCCCACGGTACCCTTGGCGCATGCACCGCCCGGGGGGACGCGGCCGTCGTGTCCGCGCCGTCACCCCCGTCGCCATCGCGTTCGTCCTCGCCGGCTGTATCGGCGTGCGCCCCGCGGGCGATCCCGCCCCGAGCGCCCCGGCGCCGTCCGCCGCGCCCGCATCACCCGCACCCGCGAGCCCGCCGCCGAGCGCAGCCCCCGCGCCCGTCGCGTCCGTCGCCCCGACCCCCACGCCCGGCCCGACGCCGCGGACCTATCGGGTGCGTCCGGGCGACACCCTCAGCGGCATCGCGGCACGTCTGAAGCGCTCCGTGGACCAGATCATCACCGCCAACCCGTGGATCTTCGACCCGGACCGGCTCGAGGCGGGCCAGGTGCTCGTCGTGCCCGAGCGCGATGCGCCGTCCGACGGCAGCCCCGCGGACCAGGCGATCGACGGCATCGACGACCTCGTGGACGCCGACGGCGCGCCCGTCGAGGGCGACCTGCTCGCCGACCTCGCGAGCCTGCGCGTAGGCGTCCAGGGCAGGGACCTCCTCGTCCTCCTCGACCTCGGCAGCGTGCCGCCGCGGCGCGTCACGCCGGAGGTGGAGCGGATCGCCTACGCCGCGGTCATCGACACGGACGACGACGACGCACCCGACTGGCGGCTCACCTGGGCCACCGGCGCGGACGGCCGCTTCGCCGCCGGCCTCGAGGACCTCGCGGACGGCTCCGTCCGCGACGGCGCGCGCTTCCCGGGCAGCGTCACCTTCGAGGGGACGACGCTCGTCTGGGCCGTGCGCCAGGCGGCGCTCGGTGGCGGTCTCCGCTACCGGGTCGCCGCGAGCGCGGAGCGGGGCGACCGCGCGGGCGGCAGGCGCGACACCGAGCTGGTCACGATCGACCGCATCCCGGACCAGTCCTGGCCGCTGCCCAACCCGCGCTGGTACGAGATCGGCATCCCCGGCGGCTGAGCGCCGGCGCGGCTGCTGCAGCGCGGCCTACATCACCGCGCCGACCGGCCAGGGCGCGAACTCGTCCTGCCCGATCCCGAGCTCCTCGCTCAGCGGCTTGCGTCCGGACGCGACCTCCAGGATCAGCTCGAAGAGCTCGTCACCCAGCGCATCGACCGTCGCCGTCCCGTCCACGACGCGGCCCGCGTTGACGTCCATGTCGTCGCGCATCCGGGAGTACATCGGGGTGTTGCTCGCGACCTTGATGCTCGGCACGGGTGTGCAGCCGAAGACCGAGCCGCGCCCGGTCGTGAAGCAGACGACCTGCGCGCCGCCCGCGACCATCCCGGTCACCGAGACCGGGTCGTAGCCGGGGCTGTCCATGAAGACGAGCCCGGGGCCCACGAGCGGCTCCGCGTACTCCACGACATCGATGAGGTCGGTCGTGCCGCCCTTGGCGATCGCGCCGAGCGACTTCTCCACGATCGTGGTGATCCCGCCCGCCTTGTTCCCGGGCGCGGGGTTGCTGTCCATCGACCCCGCGTTCACCGTGGCGTAGCGCTCCCACCAGCGGATCCGCCGGTAGAGCTTCGCGGCGACCTCCGGGCCGATCGCGCGTGCGGCGAGGAGGTGCTCGGCGCCGTAGACCTCCGGCGTCTCGGAGAACGTCGCCGTCCCGCCCTCGCCGATGACGCGGTCCGAGGCCCGCCCCACGACCGGGTTCGCGGCGATCCCCGAGTACGCATCCGAGCCGCCGCACTCCATCGCCACGATCAGCTCGCTCGCGGGGACCGGCTCGCGCTGCGCCGCGCCGATCGCGGGGAGGAGCTCGCGCACCGCCTCCACGCCCGCTGCGACCGTCTCGCGCGTGCCGCCCTGCTCCTGGATGACGAGCGCCTTCCAGGGGACCGCGGGGCGGAAGCGGGAGTCCTCCATCAGCCCCTGGAGCTCGTTCGTCTCGCAGCCGAGGGAGAGCAGCAGCAGGCCGCCGAAGTTCGGGTGGTTCGCGTAGCCCAGGATCGTCCGGCGGAGGATCTCGAAGCCCTCGCCCGCGGTCGGCATCGCGCAGCCCGAGGTATGGGTGAGCGCGACGATCCCGTCGATCGAGGGATAGGCGGCGAGCATCCCGCTCTTCTCCACCTGGGCCGCGATGAACTTCGAGACGCTCGCCGAGCAGTTCACCGTCGTGAGCAGCCCGATGAAGTTCCGCGTCCCCACCGTCCCGTTGGCGCGCCGGAAGCCCTGGAAGGTCCGCGTCGCGACCGGGCGCTCCGGCCGCGGCCGGGCGGCCGGCGCGACATCCGCGCGGTCCACCGGCCGGTACTCCAGGTTGTCCACGTGCACGTGGTCGCCGGGTGCGATCGCCACGGACGCGACGCCGATCGGCTCGCCGTACTTCCGCACGACCTCGCCCGCCGCGATCGCCCGGAGCGCCACCTTGTGCCCGGACGGCACATCAGATGCGGTGCGCACCGTGATGCCGCGCGCGGTCAGCTCGGTGCCGGCAGGCGTGTCCACGCCGACGACCGCGACGTCGTCATCGGGATGGAGGAGGATCGGGGCGGGGGCGGACGTGGCGCTGCTCTTGAGCGCGGACGCTCGCGCATCCGCTCGGCGCTGTCAACCGCGGGCCATGCGGGCGTCGCCGGAGGGCTCATCCGCCCGGCAGCGGCCCCAGGCAGACGGGCAGCGAATCGACCGCGCCGGACGGGACGCGGGTCCCGCCGCCGGGCCCGAAGACCTTCACCGCGCGGATCCCGGGCAGGTCGCCGACCGTCCGGAGGATCGCGTCACCGATCGTGCCACCCGGCGTCCCCGCGGTGCAGCCGCCGCGGAGCCGCAGCCGGAGGACCCCGTCCTCGAGCGCGAGGTCCGTGATGTGCGTCACCCCGTTCCGCGGCAGCCGCAGGCCGGCCGCCCGCTCCGCGGGCGTCGGCCCGGCGAGCATCCGCGCGAGGAGATCCCGCGCCGTGCCGAGCGGTCCACGATCCGCCCGGATGACGCGGTCCCGCGCGACCCAGACGTCCGCCCCGGTATCCCACGCGGCGATCGGCGCCGTGGTGCGCGCGAACCCGGTCGCGATGTCGATCGCGATGCGCGGTGGGTCGTGGAGGGTGGTCACGGCGACGATCCGCGTCCGCCGGAGCAGGCCGATGCCGAAGGAGAGATACCCCTCCCAGTCGCCGATCTCCAGCAGCTCCACGAGGTCGGCCGTCGCGAGCGCACGTCGGCGCGGCCCGTAGCTGGGAGCGCAGCAGCCCTCGCCGATGTCGATCCCCCACGCCGGGAAGAAGGAGAGGCCGAGGAACGTGTTCCCGGCGATCCGTGCCCGCCGTTCCGGTCCCGCCGCGTCATGCCAAAGCGCGTCGGACCAGCCGATCGCGCGCAGCTCCGGGATCCGGCCGGAGAACGCGAAGACGATCCGGTCGAAGCCCGGGTGGGACGCAGCCCGGACCTCCCGGAGGATCGCGACGCCCGCGGCCGGCTCGGTGGCCGCGGCCCGGGGGCCGCCTGTGAGCGGCACCACGAGCGCAAGGACGAGGAGGGCGCCGAGCGGCGCCGGGATACACGTGCGGGCCATGGCGGCGACCTCCGCGGGGAGCGGGTTCCGGCACCGTCACCGTGCGCCGTGCGGGCGCGACCGTCCAGATGCATCCGGCCCGGGTGCACGCGGCCGGACGGCGTGCCCGCTAGATCGTCCGGTTCGTGAGCGCGATCTGGCGCTCGGTGCGCGTCACGAGCGCGTGGAGCCGCTCCGGTGCGAGGCGTTCGCAGACCCAGTCCCAGTGGAGCGAGACGATATCGCCGGGCTGCACGTCGTCAAGGAAGCCGCTCCCGTCGAGGCGTCGGCGGACATCCTCGATGCGGGCCGCACCCAGGCGCAGCCGCCCGTCCTCCATGCCCAGCGGGATCGAGCGCACCACGAGCCGGTCGCCCGTCACCTCCGCCACCCGCCCCCAGCGGATCCGGCAGGCGTCCATGAGCGCGAGCACGTCCGGCGTGGTCCCGCCGCGCATCAGCCCGACGCGCGGGAAGACATCGAGCACGTGGAAGGCGTGCGTGGGCCGCGCGCCCTCCGCGGGCTTCGCCGCGAGGTAGCGCCACTCCGCCGCATCCGTCCGCGCCCGGAAGCGCGTCGTGACCGAGCGCGCCATCAGGCCCGGGTCCACCGCATCGGAGAGCGGCGAGCCGATCCAGTACGCCTCCACCACGCGCCGGTCGAGGGGGTCCGCGATCCCGGCCGAGGCAGCGAGCAGCTCCAGGTACGGATACGCACCCTCGAACCCCTGCGCGAGCGCCCGCAGGCCGCGATCGTCCGCGCCGCGCACGCCGAGCTCCAGGAGCGCCCGCCAGTCCTCCGGGCCGCACAGCCCGAGGTGGTTGGGGCTGAACGCGTAGCGCGCGAAGAGGACCGGGCCCGGTGGCGGCGGCGGGAACGGTCGCGGCACGCCGCCCGCGCCTGCGGGGGGCGGGAGCGGCGGGAGCGGCGCGGCCGCGGTCATCCCCCCGGCCCCCTCCGGCGCGGAGCGTCGTCGGCCGCGCCCCGGCGGTCAGCCACGCGAGCGCGCCGCCTGCCGCGAGAAGGACGACCGCGCCCACCACGGCCGGCTCCGCGGGCGCCTTCCCGTTCACCACGAGCTGGAGCCCGGCGGTGATCGGCGCGGCGATGACGAGGACCGCCGTGACCGCGGAGGCGGGCGCACGCCGGAGCGCCGCATACCACGTCCCCACGTAGCCCGCGAGGATGACGCCGGTGACGAGCACCCACGTCCAGCCCTCCGTGCTCACGGCTCCCACGCCACCGAGCCGGCCGGTGACGAGGAGGAAGCCCGCGAGGAAGGCGACGCCGATGCCGAGGCGGGCCGCGCCGACGACCGCCGGCGAGATGCCGCCGAGCAGGCGCTTCACGAGGATCACCTCGACCGCCCAGAGGAGCGTGGCCGCGCCGATCATCAGCGCACCGGACGGCGAGGCCGCGAGGTCCACGGCGGACGACATCAGCCACGTGCCGAGCACGAGGACGGCGATCGCGGCGACCTGGAGGGCGCCGAGCCGCTCGCCGAGGATGGGCACCGCGAGGAGCGCGACCCAGACGAAGAGCGTCTTCTGGATGATCGCCGCACCCGCGGCACCTTCCTCCGCGAGACCGGTGAAGAAGAGCGCGAACGGGATGCTCCCGCCGATCAGCCCCACGACGACGAGCCTGCCCAGCTGCGCCCGGGAGAGCCCGCGGACCTCCGCCGCACCGCCCATCGCGAGCGCGCCCGCGACGAGGATCGCGGCCGCGACGAGGTTCTTCAGCGTGGTGTAGAGGACCTGGTCGGTGAACGCCTTCTGACCCGTTGCGTTGACGAAGACGGAGACGCCGCTGATCAGCGCCGCGCCGAGCGCAAGGCCGATCCCCGCCTGCACCGTGAGCGGGATCCGCGGGATCCCGGCTGCCGCACGTCCGTCGCTCATCCTTCCCCGCTCCCTTCCGTGCGCACCGGCAGCCCGGCGCCCGTCACGATGCGGAGCGCGCGTTCCATCGCCTCCGCCTGCTCCGGATCCACCCGCCGGACGATGATCCCGGCGTTCACGACCACCCGGTCCCCCGGCACGAGCACGAGCCCCGGCTCCGGCGCGAGCGCGCGCAGCCGCCGACCGGCCAGGTCGATGATGACGCCGTCCGGCGTCACGGACACGACCGTCCCGGGGGCCGCGATGCACATCAGCCGCTCACCGGCGGATGGCCGTGGCGCGCGTGGCGCCTATGGTGGGCGAGGACCGTGCCGATCTCGCCGCCGCGGACGCCCGGGGACGCCGGCATCGGGTCGGGCGCCCGCGTCCAGCGGGCGTCGATCGCGGGGCCCTCCGTCCGGGGCACCGGGGCGCCGCAGGCGCGGCAGACCGGGTCGGACGGCTCCGCGTGCGTCTCCTGGCCGCACATCACGCAGCGGACCGCGCGGGTGAAGACATCGAACGCGACCTCCCGGATCCCCATCTCCTCGAGCATCGCGGGTGCGAGGAGCGCCACCGCCTCCGGGCTCGCCCGGGTCGGGTCGAGGATCTCCAGCTCCAGGTGGCGCCACGCGCCCGGGTCGGGGACCGTCCCCGCGTCCCGGTCCGCGCGCAGCGCCGCATCACGCGTCGCGACCGCCGTGCCGATCGCCGTCCGGACCGCCTTCGCCTCGTGCATCGGGACCCATCCGTTCCTGGTGGCCTGCCATGGCCGGGGACGCCGGCTGCCTGCCGGCACCTCTGAGCGTCGGGGAGCGGCCCCGGTCCGGGGAACGGACGAACGGACCGAGACGGCGGGCCGCTCGGCCCGGCCGCATCGGGCGCGCCGTCCCCCCGTCAGCCGGATTCCCGGAACCGCTGCGCCGCCTCGGCCCGGTTCCGGACCTCGAGCTTGCGCAGGATGTTGCCGACGTGCGTCTCCACGGTCCGCGGCGAGATCACGAGCGCGATCGCGATCTCGCGGTCCGTCATCCCGTCCGCGAGCATCCGGAGCACGTCGTTCTCGCGAGGCGACAGGCCTGAGACCTCCGTGCCCGCTCCCACGGTGCGCGTCCGCCGCGCCAGGCCCGCGAAGTGCTCGAGCGCGCGGAGGGCGAGCCTGCGGGGGATCGCGAGCTCGCCCCGGCCGATGCCCACGATCGCGCGGCGGAGCGCCTCCGGGCTCAGGTCCTTGGTGAGATAGCCGGTCGCGCCCCGCGCGAGCGCCTCGAGCATGTCCCGCTCGGACGCGGAGACGGTGAGCATGACGAAGCGCGTGTGCGGAAGGCGCGGCACGAGCTCGCCGAGGATCTGGAGCCCGGTCGCCCCGGGCAGGTCGAGGTCGAGGAGGACGACGTCCGGGCGCGCGATCAGGGCGCGACCGATCGCCTCCTCCATCGTCCCGGCCTCCGCCACGATCGCGATGCCGCTGCCGTCGAGCGCCTGGCGGACGGCGGAGCGGACGAGCGTGTGGTCGTCCACGAGCATCACGCGCATCGGCGTGGCGGGCGCGGCCATCGCGCTCACGGCCGTGCCTCCATGGCGCCCGCGCCGTCCGACGCGCGGCCGGCCCGCGTGCCGCCGGTGCGCGCCACCGGGGTCCGGCGCCGGGCGGGCGCCGCGGCCCGGCGCGGCACGCGGAGGATGACGGTCGTGCCGTCGCGGGGGGCGCTCTCGAGGTCGAGGGTCCCGCCGAGGCGGCGGGCGCGCTCGTGCATGCCGACGATGCCGAGGCGGCCGGCCGGCACGTGGTCCGGGTCGAAGCCGCGGCCGTTGTCGTCCACCACCCCGCTCAGCGCTTCCGCGTCGGCGGCGATCGTCACGCGGACGACGGTCGCGTCGGCGTGACGGACCACGTTCGCGAGCGCCTCGCGCACGACCCGGGCGACCTCCAGGCGCGCCTCGGGCGGCAGCTCCGCGCTCGCCTCCGCGGTGGACGTGAGCCGCAGGTCGATGCCCGCCCGGTCCGCGACCTCGTCCCAGCCCTCCGCGATGAGCTCCGCAAGCGTCGTCCGCTCCGGCACGTCCGCGCGCACGAGATGGAGGGCGCCCCGGGCCTCCGCGATGGCCGCATCGATCGCGGCGACCGCCTCGTGCGCATCCGGCGACTCCTCGTCGGGGAGCGCGCGCACCAGGCGCTGCACCTTGAGCTTCGCGAGCCAGAGCTGCTGGGAGAGGCCGTCGTGGAGGTCGCGGGCGATCCGCGCGCGCTCCTCCAGGGCTGCCCGCTCCGCCTCCGTGGCCGCGAGGCGGGCCTGTGCCGCGTTCGCGGCCTCCAGCCGGCGGATGTCCTGCTGCTCGTCCGCGATGACGCCCAGGAAGAGCGTCACGCCCATGCACAGGCGGATGAGGTCCCCGAGCGTGACGAGGCCGCTGTAGACGGAGACCGTCGCCGCGAACTGGACCTCCGCGAAGCCCGCGAAGAGCAGCGCGACGGACAGGTAGCCGGTGGACGGCGGGCCGCCGCGGACGCGCGCGACGCGGAACGCGAGCGCACCGCCGAAGAAGAGCAGGGTGGGCACGAGGCCCGCGAGGATCGCCGCGGGCGGCGGGTCGCCGAGGCCGTCCGTCAGCCCGCCGACCGGCAGCCCGGCCGTCCCGAGCGTCACGAGCCGGATCGTCGTCTCCGACGTGATGAGCGCGGGCTGGATCGCGCGGAGCAGCTCCGCGCCGTACCCGACGGCGAACATGAACGCGAACGGCACGAGGCCGAGGAGCCGCGGTCGCCGGAACCGCCGGCGCGTCCCTCGGACCGCGGCGATCCCCGCTCCCAGCAGGAGGGCCGCGACCACCGCCCGCGTGACGAGCGCCGCCCAGGCCGGCGCCTGTCCCGGATCGACGAGGGCAAGCCCGATCCCCCGGTCCAGCCGCAGGATCACCACGACCACCTGGTAGATCATCCAGCTCGACAGGCAGCCGTAGGCGACCATCTGGAGGAGCCAGCTGACCCGCCCGTCCGCCTCGTAGCGCGGCATGATCAGGATGCTCATGGCGAGCGCGACGAGGATCGTGAACCCGGTCACTGCCACGTCGAGCGCACGGTCCACGTGGAGCACGCCCCAGCGCGGCTCCGAGAGCGTGAGCAGGGTGATGCCCAGGAGGACGACGCTCGCGGCGACGAGCGCGACGTCGACCCGGTGGTACCGCCCGATCCGCGGCAGGGCCTCGGCTTCCATGGTCAGGATGATAGGCCCCGGCGGGGACGGCCGGAAAGGTGAGAGCCGGACCACGCCCCAGCGGGTCCGGCTCTCGTCCCCCGGGCTGCGTGCCGTGTAACGCAGCGCAGGGGCGGGTGGATGCGATCGTGTCGCCGGGCTCCCACCCGGCCACGGAAGTGTCACCGAGCCAACACCTTCGGCGCATCCGTACCGGTACGGAGCGGAGTACGGATAGTTTGTCGGTATCCCCTCCCAACCCACCGGATCCGACCGGACCGCACCGCAGCCCGTCCCCGCTCGCGGTGGGGCCCGGGCCCGCTACCCTGCCCCCATGCACGACCTCGCCGCACGCTTCCCGGGCCTCGCGGAGCCGCCCCCGCCCGACCCGCTCGCCGTCCTCGCCGGCTGGATCGAGGAGGCGCGCGCGGCCGGCGTGCCCGAGCCGACCGCGATGGCGCTCGCCACGGTGTCGGCGGACGGCTGGCCCGCCAACCGGCTCGTGCTCTGCCGCGGCGTGGATCCGGATGGCGTCCGCTTCTTCACCGACCGGACGGGCGCGAAGGCCGCGGACCTCGCCGCGGTCCCGCGGGCGGCCGTCGTCTTCGCCTGGGACCCGCCGCAGCGCCAGGTGCGGATCGTGGGGTCGGTGGAGCGGCTGGGCGATGCCGATTCGGACGACTACTTCGCGCGCCGGCCGCGGCCCCATCGGATCGCGGCGTGGGCGAGCGCCCAGAGTCGGCCGGTCGCGGACCGCGCGGCGCTCGAGGCGCGGCGGGCGGCCGTGGAGGCGCGCTTCGCGGACGCGGAGGTGGTGCCGCGGCCGCCGGACTGGGGCGGGTATCGGATCGTGGCGCGCAGCGTGGAGATCTGGGCCGGACACCACGACCGCCTCCACGACCGCTTCCTCTACACGCGCGCCCCGGACGGCGCGTGGGTGCCGCAGCGGCTGATGCCCTGACGCGGACCCGGCGGGCCGCACCGAGCGGCGGGGCCGCGCGCGCCGCAGCCCGGGCCGCTCCCGGCGCGGGACGTCAGGGGAGGAGCTTGCCGGGGTTGAGGATGCCGAGCGGGTCGAGCGCGGACTTCAGGGCGCGCATCGCGCGCAGCGCATCCGGCCCCACCTGGGGCTCGACCCAGTGCTTCTTCGCCGTGCCCGTCCCGTGCTCGCCGGAGATCGTCCCGTCGAGGCGCAGCACCTCGGCGAACATCGCGGCGCGGATGCGGTCCACGCGCCGCTCCGCGTCGGGATCGTCGCGGTCCATGACGAAGCAGGGATGGAAGTTGCCGTCGCCCGCGTGGCCGAAGATGCCGACGTGGATGCCGTGCTCCTCGCCGAGCGCCCCGATCGCCGCGAGCAGGTCCGGCACGCGATCGCGCGGGACGCCGACGTCCTCCATCCGCACCACGCCCTTCTGCTCGAGCGACCAGTGCGCCTTCCGGCGCGCCTCGCGGAGCCAGTCGGCCTCCTTCGCGTCCGCGGCCCGCAGCACCGCCGTCGCGCCGGCCTCGGTGCAGGCACGCTCCACCCGGTCGAGCTCGTCGAGCGCGGCCGCCCCGCCCGCGTCCGATTCGATCATCAGCATCGCGGCCGCGTCCCGGTCCAGACCGACCCGCAGCGCGTCGTCCACGGCACGGATCGTGGCGCCGTCCATGAGCTCGCAGGTGACGGGGATCACGCCCGCCCGGAAGATCCGCCCCACGGCATCGCCGCAGGCACGGACGTCGCCGAAGAACGCGAGGAGCGTGAGCTTGGGCGCCGGCAGCGGCAGGAGCCGGAGGGTCGCCTCCGTGACGATGCCGAGCGTCCCCTCCGAGCCCACGAAGAGCCCCGTGAGGTCGTAGCCCATGACGTCCTTCACGGTCTTCCCGCCGGTCCGGATCACCGCCCCGTCCGCGAGCACGACCTCCAGGCCCAGGACGTAGTCGCGCGTCACGCCGTACTTCACGCAGCGCAGGCCGCCGGAGTTCTCCGCGATGTTCCCGCCGATCGAGCAGAACTCGTAGCTCGCGGGGTCCGGCGGATAGAAGAGCCCGTGCTCGGCCACGCGCCGGCCCAGCTCCGCGTTGAGGATCCCCGGCTGGACACGGACGCACAGGTTCGCGACGTCGAGCTCCACGACCTCGGCCATGCCGGCCATGGAGACGGTGAGCGCGCCGTCCACTGCGAGCGCGCCGCCGGAGACGCCCGAGCCCGCCCCGCGCGGCACGAGCGGCACCCGGTGCTCCGCCGCCAGCCGGACGATCGTCGCCACCTCTGCCGTGGAGGCCGGGAGCGCGACGCCGAGGGGCGTCCCCGGGTGCGCGTACTCCGTCATGTCCCAGCGGTAGGCCTCGGCCTCGGCGGGGTCGGTGATGACCCGGAGATCCGGGAGCGCCGCCCGCAGGGCGGCGAGGAAGGCATCGCTCATGGGAGCATCTTGCCGGGATTCATGATGCCGAGCGGATCGAAGGCATCCTTGATCGCGCGCATCGCGCGGACGGCGTCCGCGCCGCGCTGGGCGACCAGCCAGCCGCGCTTGGCGGCGCCGGTGCCGTGCTCGCCCGCGATCGTGCCGCCGAGCGCGAGGACCTCCGCGTAGATCTCCGTCCGGACGCGCTCCAGGCGTGCCTCCGCGTCCGGGTCGTCGCGGGCGAGGATGAACGCCGGGTGGAGGTTCCCGTCGCCCGCGTGGCCGAAGACGCCGATCGGCATCGCGTGCGCCGCGGAGATCCGCGCGATCGCGTCGATGAGCTCGGGGATCCGCGAGCGCGGCACGCCGATGTCGTCGGCGCGCGCGACGCCGGCCTGCTCGAGCGCCCAGTGCGCACGTCGGCGCGCCTCGCGCAGCCAGTCGGCCTCCTGCGGGTCCGCCGCCCGCATCCAGTGGAGCGCGCCGGCGGCGGCGCACGCGGCGATCGCGGCGTCCAGCTCGGCCTCCGCGGCCGCGCCGCCCGCGTCCGTCTCGATCATGAGCATCGCCGCGGCCTCGGGATCCAGCCCCAGCCGGAGGGCTGCCTCCACCGCGCCGATCGTGAAGCGGTCCATCAGCTCGAGCGTGGACGGCACGATGCCCGCGCGCGTCACCGCGGCGACCGCGTCGGCGGCCGCGCGGACCGTCGGGAAGAACGCGAGGAGCGTGAGCGTCGGGGCGGGTGCGGGCACGAGCCGGAGCGTCACCTCCGTGACGATGCCGAGCGTCCCCTCCGAGCCCACGAAGAGACCGGTGAGGTCGTAGCCCATCACGTCCTTCACCGTCTTGCCGCCGGTCCGGATCACCGCGCCGTCCGCGAGCACGACCTCGAGGCCCAGGACGTAGTCGCGCGTCACGCCGTACTTCACGCAGCGCAGGCCGCCCGCGTTCTCCGCCACGTTCCCGCCGATCGTGGAGATCGCATACGAGGACGGGTCCGGCGGATAGAAGAGCCCGTGCTCGGCCACGCGCCGGCCCAGCTCCGCGTTGAGGATCCCCGGCTGGACACGGACGCACTGGTTCGCGACGTCGAGCTCCACCACGTCGGCCATCTCCGTCATCACGACGGTCAGCCCGTCCGCGGCCGCGATCGCGCCGCCGGAGAGGCCCGTCCCCGCGCCGCGCGGCACGAGCGGGACGCGATGCTCCGCAGCACAGCGGACGATCGCGGCCACGTCCGCGGTGCTCCGCGGGAACGCGACGCCGAGCGGCAGCCCGGGCCGCATGTACTCCATCTCGTCCCAGCGGTAGCGCTCGGTCTCCGCGGGGTCGGTCAGGAGCCGCAGGTCCGGCAGCTCCGCCCGGAGGGCGGCGAGGAACGCGCTGCCCCGCTCGGGCGCGGGTGCGTCGGGCGCGGGGCCGGGGAGGGCGGTCGTCACGCACCGGAGGATACGGCGTGCGGCGAGCCCGGGGCGCGCCGACCGGTCCGCGGAGGCGTATCGTTGGCACGATGTCCACGAACGCCGCCGCACCGCGCGTACCCCGCGGGATCCTTGTCGCCTGCCCCGTCCCCTGGAACGACCGCGAGGAGCTCCTCGAGGATGCCTTCCGCGCCCACGTCCGACGGAGCGCGTCGGACGGCTTCCGCCACCTCTACGTCTTCGGCACCGCGGGCGAGGGCTACGCGGTGGACACGGAGCGCTTCCGGGCCGTCGTGCGCGCGTTCCTCGACGAGGCGCACCACAACGCCGCGACCGCGCAGGTCGGCGTCATCGGGATGTCCGTCCCCGCCGTCGTGGAGCGCATCCGGATCGCGCACCACCTCGGCGCGCGCTCGTTCCAGGTGTCGCTGCCGCCGTGGGGGCGGTGCTCGGACGACGAGGTGCTCCGGTTCTTCGATGACGTCTGCGGGACGTTCACCGATTCCACCTTCCTCCACTACAACCTGGGCCGGACCGGGCGGATGCTCACGGGCGCCGACTACGCGCGGATCGCGGCGCGGGTGCCGAACCTCGTGGCCACGAAGATCGCCACGGGCAGCCCGGTCGCCGCGGAGGAGATCCTGCGCAACGCCCCGCAGCTCCAGCACCATTTCGACGTGGACGTCTTCCCGTCCGCGGCGCAGTCCGGCCCGGCGTCGCTGCTCGCCTCCTACGCCGCCCTTGCGCCGCGCCAGTGCCACGCGCTCTACGCGGCCGCGGTCGCGGGCGACCGGGCGGAGGTCGCGCGGATCGGCGCGGGCTTCCTCGCGCTCGGGGCTGCGCTCTGGGCGGTGCCGCGCCCGGGGCCGCACATGGACGGCGCCTACGACAAGCTGATGGTCCGGATCGGGGGGATGCCGGACTTCCCGCTCCGCCTCCTCTCGCCCTACCAGGGGTTCACGGAGGACGATGCGGATGCCTGCCGGGCGCTGATGGAGAGCCGCTTCCCCGACTGGCTCGCCGGCTGATCCGGGCGTCGCCCCGTGGAAGCGCTGCGGCATCCCCGCTATCGGCTCGTGCTCGCGGCCGCGAGCGCGAACCAGGTCGCGCTCTGGCTCGTCTACACCACGGCCCTCGCGGCGCTCATCGCGGCCGGGCGCTCGGTCGTGGAGGTGGGGCTGCTCGGGGCGTTCTGGACGCTCGGGATGCCGATCCCGGTGCTCGCGGGCGGCGCGCTCACGGACCGGTTCGGGCCGCGGCGCGTGCTCGCCGTCGGGATCGTCGCGCAGGCGGTCGGGGTCGCGCTCCTGGCGTGGGGCGTGCGCGGGCCGGAGCCCGAGCTCGTGCCGATCCTGGCCGCCGCGGCACTCGTCGGCGGGGCGGAGGGGTTCAACGGCGTCGCGATCCAGGTGCTGGCGGGCGGGGTCGTGCCGCGGCGCGCCATGGGGAGCGCGATCGGGTCGCTGCTCATCGCGACCGCGACGGGGCGGATCGTCAGCGGCCTGCTCGTCGGCGTCCTCGTCGCGGCGATCGGGACCTTCCTGACGGCCTTCGTGTGCATCCTCTTCTCCGCCACGTCGCTCGTCCTTGTCGGTCTTCTCGGCACGGTGACGATCGCGCACGACGACGGGCCGGTGGCGGGATCGCGCCTCGACCTGCGCCCCGGGGTGCGCTGGTACCGATCGACGCCGGTCGCGGTGACGGTGCTCGGCATCGCGGCGCTCATGGCGATCCTCGTCTACTCGTACTTCGCGCCGATGCCGATCGTGGTGGCCCGGACGGTGGGCACGGATGCGGGGGCGCAGGGGCTCGCGACCGAGCTCGGCGGGGTGGGCGTCCTTGCGACCGGCCTGAGCCTGGGCTGGATCCTCCGACGCGCGGGCCCGGGGCGCGTGCTCGTGGGGGCGATCTTCCTCTCGTCGGCCTTCGTCGCGGCGCTCGGGCTCTCCGAGAGCGCGTGGTCCACGCTCCTCATCGTCACGCTCCTGCCGATGGCGACGAACGCGCACTACGCGACCGCGAACATCGTGCTCCAGTGGCTCGCGCCGGCGGCGATGCGCGGGCGCGTGCTGGGGATCCACACGCTCGTCTTCGTCGCGCTGGAGCCGGTGGGCACGACCGCGGTGACGGCCGTGGCGGCGGTCACGGGCGAGCGCATCGTGCTCGGGGGGAGGTGCGCGCTCTTGGTGCTCACGGGCGCGCTGCTGCTGTGGCGTCGACCGGAGCTGCTCCGCGTGGGGCACGGGCCCGTGGCGAGCCCGGCGGGCTGAGGCGGGCGGCGCCGGCCGACATCCGCGCCTGCGCGTCCTCGTCGCATCGTGGCCGTGTGCGCCCGCTACGCTCTCCCTCCGCCCCGCGCATGCGGGGCCCCTAGCCGGAGCCCGCGTCCGATCATGGTCCGCGCCATCGACCACGCCGCCTCGTCCGTCCAGTGGCGCGTGGACGAGCTGAAGAAGCCGCCCACGACCGTCAGCCACAAGCCGCCCCGCACGCTGAACAACGCGCGCACCCCGGTCGACGCGATCTGCCACCTCGTCGATCCGGCCACCGGCGAGCAGGACACGCTCATCCTCGGCGCGCCGTGCCGCACCGAGTACGTCGGCGTCCCGACGGACATGTGGATGCCCACCAACGCCGAGATGATCCCGATCTTCGGCGACGCGAGCTTCCTCCAGGTGAAGACCTACCAGCGCGCCGGCATGGGCATCCCGCTCTGGCCGCCCGGGTCGGGGATGCAGCCCGAGCGGATGTTCGTGCGCCGGGACGACACCTTCGACGAATCGCACGTCCGCCTCGTCGAGGTCGATGCGCAGCCGCTCGCCACCCCCGGCGACATCGTCGACGCCGTCCACGACGGCCTCCGGCTCGTCATCCACGCCTCGCTCTCGCTCGCGGGCCTCGATGTCCGCCTCGACTTCCCCGTGAAGACGATCAACGTGAACGAGCGCGACGGCGAGTACCAGATCGACACCGGCCCGATCCTCGTCCCCTTCGAGCCGCGCGGCGCGGCGGGCCTCATCTCCACCGTCCAGCTCGCCTTCGCCGCTTCGAACTCCTTCGACTACGTGGAGCTCCTCGTGCGCGTCCCCACGGACGCCACGAACGGCGTCCTCGTCCACCACTACACCGAGGTCGTGAAGACCCCCTGGCAGGCGCAGTACCTCGCGCTCCCGTGGCCCGCGCGCCAGCCGAGCACGAAGCGCCCCGAGTAGCCTCGCCGGGGGCCCCGCCCGGCGCCCATCGTGGCGCGCCCCCGCGGCCCTGCGGGCTTGCGGGGTTCCGCTAGTATCCACGGGTCGCAGACGGCCCTTGCCGCTGCTTGCCCACCTCATCGTCCGAGGTTCGTGGATGAAGGTCGCCGTACCCAGGGAGACAGCGCCGAACGAGCGGCGCGTCGCACTCGTGCCCGAAGTCATCGGCAAGCTGAGCAAGTCCGGGATCGAGGTCCTGGTCGAGTCCGGCGCGGGAGCCGGCTCGGCCCTGCCCGATTCGGCCTTCACGGAGGCGGGCGCGAAGGTCGTCTCCGAGGCGGACCTGTACGCCCAGGCGGATGTCGTCCTGCGCGTCCAGAAGCCGTCGGCGGCCGAGGTCGGCAGCCTCCGCAGCGGGCAGGCCGTGATCGGGCTCCTCCAGCCGCTCATCGATCCGCAGACCGCGAAGGCGCTGGCGGACAAGGGCGTCACGGCGATCAGCCTGGACGCCATCCCGCGGACGCTCTCGCGTGCCCAGACCATGGACGCGCTCTCGTCGCAGGCGAACGTCGCCGGCTACAAGGCCGTGATCATGGCCGCCGAGGCCTACCCGCGCTACTTCCCGCTGCTGACCACCGCGGCCGGCACCGCGAAGCCCGCGAACGTCCTCATCCTCGGCACCGGCGTCGCCGGCCTCGCCGCGATCGGCACCGCCAAGCGCCTCGGCGCGAGCGTGACCGCCTACGACGTCCGTCCCGAGACGAAGGAGCAGGTCCTCTCGCTCGGCGGCAAGTGGCTGGACCTCAAGTCCGTCGCGGACGCCTCCGGCAGCGGCGGCTACGCCCGCGAGCTGACCGCGGACGAGCGTGCGGCACAGCAGCAGGAGCTGGAAGGCCGGATCGGCGACATGGACGTGGTGATCACTACGGCCCAGGTCCCCGGCCGCAAGCCCCCGGTCCTCGTGTCGGCCCGCGCGGTCTCGCTGATGAAGTCCGGCTCGGTGATCGTGGACATGGCGGCGAGCGCGCTCGGCGGCAACGTCGAGGTGTCGCGCGCCGGCGAGACGATCGTCACGGAGAACGGCGTCACGGTCATCGCCCCCGCGAACCTCCCGGCAGGGATGCCCGCGGGCTCGTCCGCGTTCTACGCGCGGAACATCAGCGCGCTCCTCCTCCACTTCGTGAAGGACGGCGCGATGACGGACGACATGGCGGACGAGATCACGAGCGCCACGGTCATCACCCACGGCGGTGCCGTCGTCCAGGCGGCGACCGCGAAGCTGCTCGGCGGCGATGCCCCGGCCCCTGCACCCGCTCCCGCTCCGGCCCCTGCGCCGGCGCCCGAGCCCGCTGCCGAGCCGGCCCCTGCCGGGAGGTTCGCGG
>JBJTJV010000276.1:0-3949 GCA_046352645.1 Chloroflexota bacterium
GGTCATCATCGTGCCGTTGAAGGCCTCGCCTGCGATCGGCGGGTACTTGTTCTCCCGCTCCATCGTCGGCTCGTCGAGGCCGCCGCTGACGATCGGGCTGCCGATCCAGCTGTGCATCGAGGGGATGTCCAGGCAGACGTAGGGGATCCAGCGCGTGGCCTGGCCGTTGTTGAAGGCAGCCGGCAGGCCGGTCACCGGGTCCCAGTCGCGGTGGATCCTCGCGGACGAGACGGCCTGAACGGTACGGTGGCGGCCGAAGTCGTCGAAGTGCCAGGGGGACCAGTCGTCGAGCTCCTGCTGGAGCCTGGGCGGCACGTCCACGCGGCAGAGGAGGATCGGCCGGGTATCGACGGGATCGGTCATCGTGACGCTGCTCCTCGTGCTCGGATGGGGGTCAGACGGCAGCCGTGCCGTGGCGCCGCTCGCGCAGGCGGGCGAGGGCGGAGGCGGGGAAGTGGTCCCAGACGATCATCTTCGCGGCCGCGGCGTCCGGCGGGAGCGTGGCCACGATCGCGTCCAGCTCGGTGAGCTCCCGGGGCCCGAGCGCCCAGGTCTCCGCGCCCGCCACGGCCCGCACCTGCTCGGGGCGCTTGGCGCCGACGAGGGTGTTCGTGACGCCGGGCATCGCGAGCGTCCACGCCACGGCGAGCTGGACCAGCGTCCGGCCATGGTCCCGCGCCCAGGCCTCGAGCCGCTGCGCGAGCGCCACGTACTGCGGGTAGCTGCCCGCCTGGTAGCGCGGCAGGAAGTGGCGCTCGTCATCCGGGGAGAAGGTGCGCGACGCGTCGAGGCCGTCCGCGAGGAGGCCGCGCGAGAGCGGGCTGAAGGCGATGAAGCGCAGGCCATGCTCCCGCGCGAAGGGGATGATCCGGCGCTCCACGGGCAGGTGGAGCGGGTCGTCCTCCGCGCCCCGGTCGAGCATGCTGTAGAGGTTCTGCGTGGAGGCGAGGCCGGCATGTCCGTGGACCTCCGCGAGGGCCTCCACGGGGAGGTTGCAGACGCCCGCGGCGAGGATCTTCCCCTCCTTCTTCAGGCGGGCGAGCGCGTCGCCGATCTCCGCGTAGGACGGGCTGCCGGGGAACGCCGTCACCCAGTCCTGCGGCCCGTGGAGCTGATAGAGGTCGATCCGGTCCGTGCGCAGCCGGCGGAGGCTCGATTCCACCGCGACACGCAGGTTCGCGTAGGTGTACGGCTCGCTCGGGAAGGCCTTCGTCGCGAGGAAGACGCGGTCGCGCCGGCCGGCGAGGATCTCGCCGAGGCGCTCCTCCGAGGCGAGGTACGTCTCCGCGGTGTCGAGGAAGGTCCAGCCGGCCTCGAGCGCGGCATCCACCGTCCGGCGCGCGAGGTCATCGTCCACCGAACCGTAGCCGCCCCCGAGGGGGTAGCAGCCGAGCCCCAGCCGGGACGGCTCCACGCGCTCCACGTCTCCTCCTCGTCACCTGCCCCTCGGCGGGGCTGCATGCGCGCCGCAGAGACGGCATGATGGACTGGTCAGACCACTCGCGTCAAGGCGCTCCCGCGCAGGCCGGGGCGACCGACGGGACGGCGCGGGGACTCGGTGTACACCCCCCGGCGGCCGGGGGTACGAGGCGGGGTGCGGGAGGCGTGCGGATGGCGGTCGCGCAGGTGCGCAGGCGGAAGGTCAGCGTGGACGGCTTCTCGCGGGTGGAGGCGTCCGGCGGCAGCCTCGTCGACGAGGTCGCCGACCAGATCCGGCGGCGCATCGAGGAGGGCGAGCTGGCGGAAGGCACGCGGCTCCCCTCGGAGCGCGACCTGGCCGAGGAGCTCGGCATCAGCCGGACCGTCCTGCGGGAGAGCCTGCGCAGCCTGGAATCGCTCGGCTACGTGGAGGCGCGGGTCGGGCAGGGGCGGTTCGTGGTGGATCCGCGGACCGCGTTCCGGAGCCGGCAGCTCATCGACGACTGGCTGCGGCGGAACCAGTCGGCGCTCCACGATCTCATCGAGCTGCGCGCGGCCGTGGAGAGCCAGGCGCTCCGGGGCGGGCGCGGCGATCCGGCCCTTCTCGCGGAGCAGGCGCGCGCGCTCATCGAGGCGCAGGCGGCCGCGGTCGCGGACGGCCGGCCGGACGACGCGGCCGAGACCGACACCGCGTTCCACCTGCTCCTCGCGGGGGGCTCGCCGAACGTGCCGCTGTCCGCGCTGGCCGACGCGCTCATCGGCCGTGCACGCACCGCGGCCCGGGCGGCGTATCGCGGCGGCACGTACGAGCGCGCCTCCATCCGCCAGCACCGGGCGATCGTCGCGGCCCTGGCGGCCGGCGACCGCGGCCGCGCCGCGGACCTGCTCTTCGAGCACCACCTGTCACGCGCGGACCAGCTGGCGTCGTATCTCGAGCGCGAGGAGGAGGGCAGCGCCGACTGACGGCCGCTGTCTCCCGCCGCCCGTCAGGGGACGTTCGGCTGGGCCACCACGAGGATGCGGATCTCCGTCATGTCCTCGATCGCGTAGCGCAGGCCCTCGCGGCCGAGGCCGGAATCCTTGACGCCGCCGTAGGGCATGTGGTCGATGCGGTAGGTCGGCACGTCGTTGAGGATCACGCCCCCGACCTCGAGCTCCTCGAAGGCCGCGAAGGCGCCCGCGAGGTCGTTCGTGAAGAGCCCGGCCTGGAGGCCGAAGGCGCTGTCGTTGACGATCGCGAAGGCCTCGGCGAGGTCGCGGAAGCGGCTGAGCGTGACGACCGGCGCGAAGGCCTCCTGGGTGCAGACGCGCGCGGTCGGCGGCACGTCCGCGAGCACGGTCGGCGGGTAGAAGGCCCCGTCCGCGGTGCCGCCGCAGAGGACGCGCGCGCCCTGCGCGACCGCCTCGTCCACCCAGGACGCGATCCGGCGCGCCTGGCCCGCATCGAGCATCGGGCCGACCGCGGTCTCCGGATCGAGCGGGTCGCCGACGCGGAGCGCTCGCGCACCCGCGACGAAGCGCTCCACGAACGGCTCCCAGACGTCCTCGTGGATGACGAGGCGCTGGACGCTGATGCAGACCTGGCCGGAGAAGCTGAAGGCACCGACGAGCGCCCGCTTCACCGCCCAGTCGATGTCCGCCGTCCGGTCCACGATCGCGCCCGCGTTGCCGCCGAGCTCGAGCACGACCTTCTTCTTCCCGGCGCGCTCCTTCATGCTCCAGCCCACCGCGGGCGAGCCGGTGAAGGTGAGGAGCCGGAAGCGCGGGTCGGTGACGAGCCGGTCGCCCGCCTCACGGGTCATGGGGAGCACGGAGAGCGCGCCCGCGGGCAGCCCCGCCGCCTCGATGATCTGCGCCACGAGGAGCATCGTGAGGGGGTCCTTCGTCGGCGGCTTGAGCACGACCGGGCAGCCGGCGGCGATCGCGGGCGCGATCTTGTGCGCGGCAAGGTTCAGCGGGAAGTTGAACGGGCTGATCGCCGCGACCGGCCCGACCGGGAAGCGCCGGGTGATCCCGATGCGCCCCTTGCTCGCGGGGTTGAGGTCGAGCGGCATCACCTCGCCGCCGAGGCGCTCCGCCTCGCTCGCACCCAGCCGGAAGGTGAGGATCGCGCGGTCCACCTCGCCGAGGGCATCGCGGATCGGCTTGCCCGCCTCCCGTGCGATCGTGCGCCCGATCTCGTCGCGGCCTGCGTCGCCGCCATCGTAGCGGGACGACCACGGACGGCGCGACCGCGGCCCGCCGTCGACCGTCGGCCGCTAGATCGGGTCGCCCATGACGGTCGCGGGGCAGCTGTGCGCCGCGCTCCCGTCCCCGCGCAGGTACCACCCGACGACCACGCGCCGCTCGCCCGCGACGCGCGCGTCCGGCGCGTACCAGAGGAGATCCAGCGCAAGGCGGTACGGGCCATCCCCGCCCCCGGCAGGCGCCCTGACGGTGAGCCGGGGCAGGAACGCGGGCGTGGTGATGGTCGCGGCGGCGGTCCGGAGCGTGCCGCGGGCCACCGTCCGCCAGGTGCCCGCGACCCGCT
>JBJTJV010000277.1:0-15568 GCA_046352645.1 Chloroflexota bacterium
CCGGGCCCTCGCCCGCCAGGTGCCGGGGTCGGGGCGCGGGCCGGGCCGGCCCCCCCGCCCCGCCGCGGGCACCTGCCGGCGGGCCCGCCGGGGGGGCGCGCCCACCGCCCCCCCCGGCAGGACCTGCAGGCAGATCCCGGAGGCGGGGCGGGGCGCCGTCACCGACGCCCGCCCCGACCCGGTCACATGCCGAGCGAGGCCCGGTACAGCTCGAGCTGGCTCTCGCGACCGATCTGGTCGGTGATCTCCTCCCAGGCCGCGGCGAGGTTGTCCGCGATCTCCTGGGCGGTAGCGCCGGAGCCGATGCCCTTGACAAGCTCGTCCTCGGCGCGCGAGTAGTACTGGAAGATGCCCGGGATGCGCGGCTCGTTCGCCGCGTTCGGGTGGTTGTACGAGTCGGCGTTCGAGGCCAGGTAGTCCTCGATGTACTCCTGGTCGTAGCCCGCGCCGACCCACTCGTCGACGTTGAAGTGCGAGTTGCGGTACGGCTGGAAGCCGGACGGGTAGGCGGCCATCCACAGCGAGAGGTCCTTGCCACCGAGGTGCGCCGCGGCGGACCAGGCGCACTTGCGCTTGAGCTCGTCGCCCGAGACGCTGTTGGTGACGTAGACGCCCCACCCGATGTAGGCGTTCATGGGAGCGCGATTCGCGGTCTCCTCCCACGCGCCGGTGCCCCAGTTGTAGACCTTGTCCGCGCCGGGGTTGATGTCGAAGCCGACGACGTCACCCACGATCGAGGTGTCCGAGGTCTTCGCGTTCGACCCGACGTCGCCCCACCAGAGGACGGACGAGCCGGTGCCCTGGAGGAACTGCGAGAAGCCCGTCGTGTTCGGGTCCGCGTTCAGCTGGTCCGGCGGGTAGGCGCCGGCGGCGTTGAGGTCGATGACGTCCTGGATCGCCTGCACCCAGCCGGGGGTGTTGACGAGCGGGGTCATGTCCTCGGGGTTGAAGAGCCACGCCGGGCTGGACGGGTGCTTCGCGTACGCGACGGCGCGGTCGGCGAGGAAGTAGAAGCCGAAGCCGCCCCACTGGTACTTGAGCGGATCGACGACGCCGTAGGCCGGGCCGCCGGTCAGCGGGTCGGTCTTCCCCTTGAGGAAGTTCGCCTGCTCGTTCATCTGCTCCCAGGTGGTCGGCGGAGCCCACTCACCCTCGTGGCCCTCGGCCGTCCAGGCGTCCTTGAGCGCCTGGTCCTCGAAGTAGTCCTTGCGGTACGACATGGTGTGCGTATCGCCGTCGATCGAGATGCGGTACGTCTCGCCGCCCCAGGTGCCGATCGGCGCCTGGAGGTAGCCCACGTAGTCGTCCATGTCGATCTGCTCGGCGACCCACTCGGGCATCGGGTCGAGAAGGCCCTTGCCGGCGGTGTCACCCTCGAACGGGGCGCCCATCTCGGTGATGTCGAAGTCGACGGTGCCCGTCGCGATCGCCTGCTGGAGGCGCGCGTTGTAGTCGGCCTGCGCGAGGTCGATCCACTCGATCGTCGCGCCGGTGTAGGCCTCCCACGGCTTGAGGAACCCGCGGAACAGGTTGTTGTGCAGGTTCTGGTTGTTGAGGCCCATGAACGTCAGGTTGACGCCCGCGCACTCACCCTCGGCGACGTTCGCCTTGGTGGGGCCCAGGGTCATCTCGCCGACCTTCTGCCAATCGGCGTCCGTCGGGCTGCCCTTGCCGACGCCGGGGATCTGGAGGATGTCCGCGCGGAGCTGCTGCTCCTCTGCCGACATCTCGTCCTGCGCCATCGCCGGCAGCGCGCCGACGACGATCGCCATCACTGCCGTTGCGACGGCAGCCTTCTTGAACCTCACTGGTTCTCTCCTCCTGGGTTGACTCGGCACCGGCACGATTTGGCTCCGGTGCGCTGTCGGCGCGGAGCATGACCATCGTTCGCCACCGCTGTCAATCCCCCGGACCCGTATCCGGGGGTTCGGACGGTGCCCCCTGCACGGTGCCGAACGACGCTCGGACCACATCTCCACACGTGCCGGTACCGCCGCGTGTGGTCGTGCTCTCCGTTGCGTCTTCGTCGCGCATCGCGCGGCGGATTGGACGGGCCGGTCGGCCAGTACGCGCGGCGCGAGGCCGGGGACCGCTGACGTCGCCGGGGCATACTGACGCGGGCGGGCCCGTGGCGGCCCGCGGCAGGGAGGACCGAGATGCTCAAGGGGATCGACAGCCGGCTCAACGCCGAGGTGCTCGGCTGCCTGCGCGCGATGGGCCACGGCGACGTGCTCATCATCGCGGACACGAACTTCCCGTCCGATTCGGTCGCGCGCGCGACGGTGACCGGGCAGCTGCTGCGCATGGACAACCTGACCGCGGCGGAGGCAGTGGAGGCGATCCTCTCCGTGCTGCCGCTCGACACGTTCGTGGACGACTTCGCGGGCCGCATGGAGATCGTGGGCGATCCCACCCAGGTCCCGCCGGTCCAGCAGGAGGTCCAGGCTGCGATCGACACGGCGGAGGGTCGCCACCGGCCGATGGTCTCCATCGAGCGGTTCGCCTTCTACGACCTTGCCCGCGCGAGCTACGCCGTGATCCAGACCGGCGAGCGCCGCTTCTACGGCTGCTTCATGTTCCGCAAGGGCGTGATCCCGCCGGACGCCTGACCGCAGGCGCCGCGGGCGCGCAGACGCCCCCGGCCTACGCGCCCATGTGGATGCGGCGGGCGATCGCGTCCTCCAGGCTGAGCCAGCGGCGCCCTGCGTCGTCCCCCGCCCGGTGCCCGGCGGCCGCGTCACGGAGCGCGGCGAGCCGCTCCACGGGCAGGCGCTGGTGCGCGTCGAGCTCCTCCGCGATCGCCACGAACGCCTGCGCCGCGTCCGTGCCGCCGAGCAGCGGCGCGACGTCCCGCGCAAGGAAGCGCTCCCATGTGAGCGACGGGTCCCACGTGAAGCGGGCGAAGGCGAGGTACGAGACCTCCACGGTCGCGGTGTACGGAGACGGCTCCCCCCAGACCGTGAGCCCGGTCATGCCGCGGTCCGCGCAGACCTGGGCCATCTCGGCGAAGACGCGCGCGTTCAGCGCATAGCGCTCCGTCCGCTCGTCGCCGTTCCACTGGCAGGCGAACTGGCAGCGGATGACGTTCGGCTGGGTCGGCAGCGCCTCCACGTAGGCGCGCGTCAGCTCGTTCCGGATGCGGCTCCAGTACGTGCGGTTGGAGGTGTGCTGGTAGATGCCACCGTGCGGCAGGCGGCGCTGCGCCGCGTGGGCGACCGGGTCGAGGAGGTTGTCCCACTGGATCTCGGAGTAGATCCAGGCATCGGGGCGGATCGCCTTCGCGGTGCGGTAGAGGCGGGGGAAGTTGTCCGCCATGTCCGTGTGCGACCAGTAGTCGCCATGGACGTCCTTCCGGCGCGCCGCCTCCGCCTCGTTGTCCCGCCGCCGGACGCAGCGCGGGCAGCCGCAGACGCCGTAGTCGCCCGCCTCGATGTTGATGCCGCCGATCTCGAAGGTCTCGCTGAGCCACGCGACCCCATCCTCCATCCAGGCCATCGTCTCGGGCGCGGAGGGGCAGGCGGAGAGCGTGTAGTCCGAGCGCGGGAAGTTCAGCGGGAAGGCGAGGTCCGCGATCTGGAAGCCGACGCCCTTCTCCAGCGTCGCGGCGTGCTGCGGGTTCGCGCGCAGCCAGGTGGCGAGGTTGTAGCGGTGGTCACCCTCCCAGTAGACGCCGCCGTACGAGCCGATGGCGATCCCCGGCAGGACGCGCACGCCGCGCTCGGTGGCGTAGCGGCAGAGCTCCTGCGCTGCCTCGATCCCGCCGTGGGTGTCCCGGAGGAAGCCGTAGATCACGACCGCCGCGATGCGGTTGCGCGAGCAGAAGTCCACGCAGCGCCGGAAGTCGCGGAGGAAGCCGCCGGGCGGCTTGCCGTACGGGTTGAAGACGCCGATCTCCTGGACGCCGACCTGCGAGAGCTCCCAGTTCGTGGAGTGGTCCCAGTTCCAGAAGGTGCGGTACGCGAGCCCGGGCGTCTCCGCGTGCGTCCCCGCGGGGAGCGCGATCCGGCCCCGATGGCTGCCGCCGCGGGCGATGACCTCCTCCGCGCCGTAGATCACGCCGCTGAACGGCCCGCCCGCGATCTCGATGCGGCCCGCGCTCGCGGTCACGCGGAAGGCGCCCTCGGGGAGCGCGGAATCCTCGGCGAGGACGATGGCCGCGGACCCGGAGCCGGCAGCGCCGTCGTGCCAGGCGAGTCCGGGGAACGACTCCCGAAGCCGCCGCGCGGCATGGACGTGGCGGTCCGCGCCCGCCAGCGCCACCGCACCATCGATCACGATCGTCTCGGACATCGCCATCCTCCAGCTCGGGACCCGTCGGCGCATATCCTCCCCGATGCGTCGGCCGCCCGCGGCCCCGCAGCGGCTACCATCGCGGGGTGACCTCCTTCCGCCACGGCGTCGCGCTCATCGTCACGGACGTCCAGAACGACTTCGCGGACCCCGCGGGCGGCCTCGCGGTCGCGGGCGCGGCGGCGATCGTGCCGGGGCTGAACGCCGCGATCGCGGCCGCGCGGGCGGCCGGGGCGCTCGTCGTCTACACGCAGGACTGGCACCCGCCGCACACGCCGCACTTCGCGCAGGACGGCGGCCCCTGGCCGGTGCACTGCGTGGCGGGGACCTGGGGCGCGGACTTCCACCCGGCGCTCGACGTGGACGGTCCGGTCGTGCGCAAGGGGAGCGAGGGCGAGGACGGCTACAGCGGCTTCACGATGCGCGACCACCTCACCGGCAACGAGGTGCCGACCGCGCTCCACGACCTGCTCCGCGCCGCGGGGGCGCACACGGTCGTGGTGGCCGGGATCGCCACGGACTACTGCGTGCGCGCGACGGTCCTCGACGCGCTCCGCCTGGGCTACGCGGTGACGCTCCGGACGGACCTGGTCGCCGCGGTGGACGTGCGGCCGGGGGACGGCGACGCGGCCATCGCGGAGATGGTCGCGGCCGGGGCGCGCGCGGCGGACGGCTGAGGGCGCGGCGACCCGGGCCGCGGCTGGTGTACCGTGCGCGGCGACGGGCCGCGTGCCCGCGGCACTGCCGCGGCGGAGGACGAGCCCCCGGAGCCGGTGGAGCGAGGTCGAGCCGCGTGACGAAGATCCTGAGGAGCCTGCCGGCCGGCGAGCGCGTGGGCATCGCCTTCTCCGGTGGGCTGGACACGAGCGCGGCCCTCCACTGGATGCGCGCCAAGGGCGCCATCCCCTACGCGTACACGGCGCACCTCGGCCAGCCCGACGAGGACGACTACGACGCGATCCCGCGCAAGGCGCTCGCGTACGGCGCGGAGCAGGCGCGGCTGATCGAGTGCCGCCCGCAGCTCGTCGCGGAGGGGATCGCGGCGATCCAGAGCGGCGCCTTCCACATCTCCACCGCGGGCCAGGCGTACTTCAACACGACGCCGCTCGGCCGCGCGGTCACCGGGACGATGCTCGTCACCGCGATGCGCGAGGACGTCGTGGACATCTGGGGCGACGGGAGCACCTACAAGGGCAACGACATCGAGCGGTTCTACCGCTACGGGCTGCTCGTGAACCCGCGGCTGCGCATCTACAAGCCGTGGCTGGACCAGCGCTTCATCGACGAGCTCGGCGGACGGGCGGAGATGTCCGCCTACCTCGAGGGTGCGGGCCTCGAGTACCACATGAGCAGGGAGAAGGCCTACTCCACCGATTCGAACATCCTCGGCGCGACCCACGAGGCGAAGGACCTCGAGTTCCTCGACAAGGGCGTCACGATCGTGAACCCGATCATGGGCGCGGCGTCGTGGCGGGCGGACGTCGCGGTCCCGGCGGAGACGGTGAGCGTGCGCTTCGCGGAGGGGCAGCCGGTGGCGCTCTCCGGGCGCACCTTCGAGACGCCGCTCGACCTCTTCCTCGAGGCGAATGCGATCGGCGGGCGCCACGGGCTCGGCGTCTCGGACCAGATCGAGAACCGCATCATCGAGGCGAAGAGCCGGGGCATCTACGAGGCTCCCGGCATGGCGCTCCTCTGGATCGCGTACGAGCGGCTCGTCACGGGGATCCACAACGAGGACACGATCGAGCAGTACCGGACGAACGGGCGACGTCTGGGCCGGCTGCTCTACCAGGGCCGCTGGTTCGACCCGCAGTCGCTCATGCTCCGCGAGACCGCGCAGCGCTGGGTCGCCCGCGCGGTGACCGGCGAGGTGACGCTCGAGCTCCGGCGCGGCAACGACTATTCGATCCTGGACACGGAGAGCCCGAACCTCACGTACCACCCCGAGCGCCTCACGATGGAGAAGGGCGACCGCGTCTTCTTCACGCCGGACGACCGGATCGGCCAGCTCACCATGCGCGACCTCGACATCGAGGACACGCGCGAGAAGATCCGCGTCTACCACCAGGTGGGGCTGATGGGGACCGCGCCGCACGAGGGGCTGCCGCTCCTGCCCGCGGCCGCCCCCGAGCACGGCGAGGAGGCCGCCGACTGACCCGGGCCGCGGGCGGGCGCGTGCGGCGGGCCGCCCCGACCGCCGTCAGCGCGCGATGAAGTCCGCGAGCCCCGCGACGACGCGGTCGATCTCCTCGGCCGTCGTGTACGGCGCGAGCCCGAGGCGCAGGCCGTCCGTGTCCGCGAGCGCGAGCCGCCGGAACGGCTCGATGGCGTAGAAGCTGCCCGCGGGCGCGAGGATGTCGCGCGCCGCGAGGAAGGCGTACGCGTCCGCGGTCCGCCTGCCCGGGAGCGTGAGCAGGAGCGTCGGCGTCCGGACGGCGGCGCGCGAGTGGACGACGACGTCCGGCCCGAGCGCGGCGAGCCCCGCCTCCAGGCGCGCCCGGAGCGCGAGCTCGTGCGCGTCGAGCGCGTGGAACGAGGCGCGCAGACGGTCGCGCCGGCGCGTCGCGTCGCCCGGGGCGATCGCCGCGAGGACATCGATCGCGGCGGTGACGCCCGCGAGCAGCTCGTAGGGCAGCGTGCCGAGCTCGAAGCGCTCGGGCACCACGTTCGTGGACGGCAGCAGCTTGTCCGGGTGGAGCGTCTCGAGGAGCTCCGGGGCCGCGCCGAGGAGCGCGCAGTGGGGCCCCAGGAACTTGTACGCGGAGCAGACGTAGAGGTCCGCGCCGAGCGCAGCCATCTCCACGAAGCCGTGCGCGGTGAAGTGGACGCCGTCCACGTACATGAGCGCGCCGACCGCGTGCGCGCGGTCCGCGATCGTGCGCACCGGCGGGATCGTGCCCAGGAGGTTGGAGGCGGCGGTGAGCGCGACGAGCCGGGTGCGCGGCCCGATCGCCGCGTCCGCGCTCGCGAGGTCGAGCTCCGCCGTCGCCGGATCGATGTCGATCCAGCGGACCGTGGCGCCGCGCGCCTCGGCCGCCTGGATCCAGGGGCGCACGTTCGCGTCGTGGTCGAGGCGGCTCACGACGACCTCGTCGCCGGGGCCCCAGCGCTTCGCGATGGCGCGGCTGATGTCGTAGCCGATCTGGGTCGCGCTGCGGCCGTAGACGATCCCCTCCGCGGGCGCGCCGATGAGGTCCGCGGCCGCGGCCCGGAAGGCGTGGACGGCCGCGTCCGCGTTCGATTCCGAGAGGATCCCGGTACCCCGGTTGGAGAGTGGCCCCGCGAGCGTCGCGGCGACCGCGTCCGCCACCGGCTGCGGCGTCTGCGTCCCGCCCGGCCCGTCGAAGTGGGCGATGCCCGAGACGAGCGAGGGGAAGAGGCTGCGGAACGCGGCGACGTCGAACGTCATGGTCACTCCTCGGGCTGCAGGGGGGAGGGGCGGGAGACGGTGGGCGGACGGCGGACGTGCCTCAGATGACGGCGGAGAAGCCGCCATCGACGACGAGCACCTGGCCGTTCACGAAGTCGGACGCGGGGCCGGACAGGAAGACCGCGGCGCCGATCAGCTCGTCGGTCTCGCCCCAGCGGCCGACGGGCGTCCGGCGGCGGACCCAGCCATCGAAGTCCGGGTCATCCATGAGCGCGCGGTTCATCTCCGTGACGATGTAGCCGGGCGCGAGGCCGTTCACCTGGATGTTGTGCGGACCCCAGTCCGCGCACATCCCGCGGGTGAGCATCTTCACGCCGCCCTTGCTCGCGGCGTACGGCGCGATCGTGCGGCGGCCGAGCTCGCTCGTGAGCGAGCAGATGTTGATGATCTTGCCCGCCCCGCGCGGGATCATCCGCCGGGCGACCGCGGCCCCCACGAGGAAGACGCTCGTGAGGTTCGTGTCCAGGATCCGCGCCCAGCCGTCGCGGGGGAACTCGTGGAGCGGCGCGCGCTGCTGGATGCCCGCGTTGTTCACGAGGATGCCGATCGGGCCGATCGTGGCCTCGATGTCGTCGATCGCGGCGTCGACCGCGGCCGCGTCGGTGACGTCGAAGACGCGGCCGGGCGCCGCGTGGCCGTGCGCGCGGTGCGCGGCGACCGCGGCATCGCGCGGGTCCGAACGCCGGCCGTTGAGCACGACCGTGGCGCCGTGCGCCGCGAGGCCGCGTGCGAGCGTGTTGCCGATGCCGCGGCTCGCGCCGGTGACGAGGGCGGTGCGGCCGGTGAGATCGAAGAGCGCGGGGGGCGTCACGGGCAGCTCCGGGATACGGACCGGCGCGGCCGGCGGCTAGAAGGCAAGGCGCTTCGGCTGCGGCCCGAGCGGCGGGTGCGTGGGATCCGCGACCTCGAAGCCGTTCGCCTTGTAGGCGGCGTAGTCGAACTCCTCGCACTCCCGCCAGCCGACCATGTGGTACGTGTCGAAGTCCTGCCAGTCCTCGTAGCCCTGGCCGAAGTGGTGCCCGAGGAAGGCATCCGCCATCGCCATCGCGAGCTGCGGACCGGTGAAGAAGGCGCCCATCGCCATGACGTTGCAGTTGTTCGCGGTGACGCAGCGGCGCGCGGAATCCACGCTCTCGCACACGGCGGCGTGCACGCCCGGCACCTTGCTCGCCCCGATGTGGACGCCCATCCCCGAGCCGCAGAAGACGAGGCCGCGCTCGAACTCCTTCTCGGCGATCCGGGAACCCACAGCGAACCCGACGCGGTGGTACATGGGCGCCTTCTCGGCAACGGGGGTGAGGTCCTCAACGGTCCAGCCACGCGTGTGGAGATGCTTCTTCACGGCCTCCTTGAGCGCATGGCCCGCGAAGTCCGCGCCCATCACCACGAACCTGTCCTTCGCCGTCTTCATCGTGGTCCCTCCCTCCGTCCGGCCCACGGCCGATCTCCGCTCCGCGCAGGGTAGCCGTGGACGGGGCGGCGCGGAAGGGGCGCCCGCGGCGGCGCCCGCGGGAGCGGTATCCTTGCGCCCGACGGGACGTACCGACGCCCGCACCCCCAAGGAGGCTCCCCATGCGTACCTACCCGGCCCGGACGAGCGTGCGCAGGCTCGCGCTCCCGCTCCTCGCGGCGATCGCCGTGGGCTCCGCCGTCCCGGGCCTCGCCCGCGCCGAGGACGCGGTCGGCACGGACGCGGCCGTGACGCAGGTGGCCGTGGGGCTGAACCCGCTCGGGCTGGCGGTCACGCCGGACGGGAGCGAGCTCTGGGTCGCGAACGTGGACGGGGCGGACGCGGACGTGAAGGGCGACGGGACGATCTCCGTGGTGGATACCGCGACGAACACGGTGACGGCGACGATCGCGCTCGGCGGGTGGCCGACGGAGATCGCCTTCACGCCGGACGGCACGACCGCATACGTCCCCGATACGGGCGGCCGGACGCGCATCATCGACGTGGCGACCCGGACGGAGACCGGCACGATCGAGGGTGGCGACTTCCCCGTCGCGATCGCGCTCGACGCGGCGGCCGGGCGCGCGTGGGTCGCGAACCGCGGCTACGAAGCCTCCGCGACCTCCGTGAGCGTCCTGGACCTCGCGGCGGGCACGATCGCGGGGCAGCTGACCGTCGGCCTCCGCCCGCTCGACGTCGCGCTCTCGCCGGACGGCACGGTCCTCGCGGTCCCGGGCGCGGACGACGGCAGCGTCACGCTCCTCGACGCCGCGAGCGGCGAGCCGACGGCGACCGTGGAGGTCGGCGGGCGGCCCGGGAGCGTGGCCTTCTCGGCGGACGGGACGCAGCTGTTCGTGACGGGGATGGAGAGCGGGGCGCTCACGGCGATCGACGTCGCGACCGCGTCCGTCGCGGCGTCTGCCGTGCTCGGCGCGCCGCTCAATGGGATCGCGCTCCTACCGGGCGGGACGCAGCTCGCGATCGCCCACGGCACGGAGGCGGCCGGCGAGCTGCTCGTGGTGGATGCGGCGACCCTGACCGTCGTGACACGCGTCGCGGTCGGCGCCAACGCACAGCGGACGGCCGTGGGCGCGGTGCCCGGGGTGCTCTACGCGTCCGACTTCGGCGACGCGAGCGTGTCCGTCGTCGTCTTCCCCGCGGCGGGCTGACCGCGGGGCACGCGTCCCCGGACGCGGAACGGCCGGCCCGGGGAGGACGCGGCGTGCGTCGCTCCGGGGGCCGGCCGGTCATGCCGTGGCGGCAGGGGCTGCGGGGCTAGATCGCCCCGCCGCCCCGTTCGCCGGTGCGGATCCGGATCACCTGCTCGAGCGGCAGGACGAAGATCTTGCCGTCGCCGATCTCCCCGTCGCCGTGGCGGGCGGCCGAGAGGATCGCCTCGATGGTGGGCTCCACGAACGCCTCGTTCACGGCGATCTCAAGCCTGACCTTGGGGATGAGCGAGGGGACGACCTCCGCCCCGCGATAGATCTCCGGGTCCTCCTGGCGCCCGTGCCCGGTCACCCGGCTCACGGTGATGCGGAAGATCTCCGAGCGGATGAGCGACTGGTGGATCTCGTCCAGCTTGTCCGGCTGGATGATCGCGACGATGAGCTTCATCTGCGTGCCTCCGATGCCGGTGCGATCAGTTCAGGTTGAGCAGGCCGTAGCCATGCTCGCCATGGAGCTCGTGGTCCATGCCCGCCATCTCGCCCTTGGCGCTGAGCCGGAACCCGAAGAGCTTGTCCACGAGGACGACGATCACGAGCGTCACCGCGGAGGCGAAGACGATCGTCACCGCGACGCCGAGCGCCTGGACGCCGAGCTGGTCGATGATCGAGCGGCCGGCGGGCATCTCCACTGCGCGGATGAAGAAGGCGAGAAGGAGGCCGCCCACGATGCCGGCGACGCCGTGGATCCCGAACACGTCGAGCGAGTCGTCGAAGCCGAGCCGGTTCTTGAGGAGGATCGCGCCGTAGCAGAGGGCGGACGCGGCGAACCCGAGCGCGATGGCACCCGCCGGGGTGACCACGCCCGCGGCGGGGGTGATCGCGACGAGGCCCGCGAGGATGCCGGACGCGACACCGAGCGCGGTCACCTTGCGGTGGCGGACGGCCTCGATCGCGATCCACGCGACGGCGGCGGCGGCCGCTGCGGCCTGCGTCACCGCGAGCGCCTGGGCGGTCTTCGCGCCGCTCGAGAGGGAGCTGCCGGCGTTGAAGCCGAACCAGCCGACCCACAGGAGGCCGACGCCCATCATCACCATGACGAGGTTGTTCGGCTGCATGGCCGTCCGCGGGTAGCCGCGGCGCGAGCCGATGTAGAGGGCGGCGACCAGGCCGCTGATGCCCGCGGAGATGTGGACGACCGTGCCGCCCGCGAAGTCGATGGCGCCGAGCTGGAAGAGGAAGCCGTCGGCGGCCCAGACCCAGTGGGCGAGCGGGCTGTAGACGAAGAGTGTCCAGAGCGCGATGAAGACGATGTAGCCGCGGAAGCGGACGCGCTCGGCGAAGGCACCCGCGATGAGCGCGGGCGTGATGATCGCGAACTTGCCCTGGAACATCGCGAAGACGAGGTCGGGGACGCCGTTCGCGCCGACGGTCCCGTCGATGCTCGCGAGCATGATCAGGCCGGGGTCGAAGCCCACGATGCCGCCGAGCACGTTCGGCCCGAAGGCGAGCGAGTAGCCGACGACGACCCAGAGGACGCCGACGACCGCCATGGCGGCGAAGCTGTGGAGCATCGTGCCGAGGACGTTCTTCGTGCGCACGAGGCCGCCGTAGAACATCGCGAGGCCCGGCACCATGAGCAGGACGAGCGCGGTCGACGTGAGGAGCCACGCCGTCGCGCCCGCATCCACCGGCGGCTGCTCGCCGCGCGCGGGGGCGGTGGTGGACTGGATCCCGACGGCGACCGCGACGCCGAGGATCGCGAGCAGCAGGATCGCGAGCGGGACCTTCTGTCCCCCGCCGATCCGCTCGGTTCCGAGCATGGTTCCTCTCCCCTGTTCGGTGCGCGCCGGGGACCGTCCGTCGGCGACGCCGTGCGGCAGGCACCGTTCCACGGGTACCGCTCCAGGCGGATGGTGGGGGCGCGGCGCGTCCGGTTCGATACCGCCCGGGTTACGTCGTGGTGGTCCCGCGGTGCCGTGACGGTGTCGGCAGCGGCCGTGGTCAGGCCGCGGAGGCAGCCCGGATCGCGTCGGCGAGGGTCACCGCCCGGCCCACGTGCCTGCCGAGGTCCGGGGGCACCGGGTCCTCCGTGCACGCGAGGCCGCCGCGCATCGCGGCGAGGGTGGCCGCGTCGGCCCGGGACGGCCGACCGACGACGCCATCCGAGACGATCACGGCGCGCCGGATTCGGTGCTCCCGGGCGTGGGCGACGACGCAGGCGATATCCGTTCCGCCCGTCGAGCGGATGCGGCCGAGCCGCAGGTCGGCGAAGGAGTGGTCCACGACCGCCGTGGAGAACGCGTGCACCACCGGGTGGACGAACGCGGCGCAATCGCGGATGGAGGCCATGAGGGCAGGCAGGAGCGCATAGACGCTGCCGGAGACGTCGAGGTAGACGTGGACCCGTTGCGTGACGGGGATCCGCTCGCGGTCCGTGACCGCATGCTCGTGCAGGAGGATCGGGCTGCCGAGAAGCCCGGCGACGACATCGCGCCGGGAGCCGGAGCGCAACGGGCCGACCGCGCTCCGCTCCGACACGTCGAGCGCCGCCCCCGGACCATCGCTCGCGCGCCTGCCCGCCCAGCGCAGCCGCGACCGGAGCCGCGCCCGGCTACCCACGACGCGGACCGACGGCACGCTGCGCTCCACGATCGACGGCTCTCCGTCGTCCGGGATCAGGGGCAGGCGGGTTCTGGGCCACGCCGACGTCATGCCCCGAAGCACGTCGGCCAGGACGGGGTCGTGGTCCTCGCGGCCGTCCCCGGCGTGCTCGATCCCATGGCTTCCGAGGAGGGGGACGGCCCGGAGCGCCGCATCCGGGACGACGTCCGCGATCGCCTCGCGGAGCTCCGCGTAGCTCGCGCCGGGCCACGAGTAGAGCTCCTGGTGGATCTCGGCGAGGCGGGTCCGGCCGGCGGCCATGAGCTGCGGGCTCAGCGGTGCCGGCCCGTCCGGCCTCCAGCCGTCGGGCGGGCGCAGGAGGGCCTCGGGGACCCGGCCGGGATCGTAGAACGACGTGAGCAGCGCGATGCCCCGCGGGTCGGGGAAGGCACGGCAGAGCAGGGCGTTGATCACCGCGTCGAAGCCGAGGTTGTCCAGCGGGGTGATGACGGGGAAGCGGCGCGTGTGCCCGAGGAGGTGGTGATGGAGCTCGTGCATCACGAGCATGAGCAGCCGCTCGGGCGTCGCGGCGTGCGTGGCGACGAAGCCGGGGTTCAGGAGCATCCGGGGCTCGGGGCGTCCCCGGATCGCCGCGGTCGGCACGGTATCCGTCGGGACGATCTCGACGAGCTCGACCAGCAGGCTCGTTGCATGCGCACCGGGCGGGACGACATCGAGGACGGCGCGGATCAGCTCGTTCACTGCGTGACCTCCAGGTCCAGGGCGCGGGCGAGGACCCGCTCCGTCCAGTCCGGGGCCGAGACGGTCGCGACGATCCGGTCGCGGACGGCGACGGGGAGGAGGACAAGCGGGAGGACCTGGTCCATGCCCTCGACCGCGGGCGGCCGGGCGGCGATCCAGACGGCTCCGGAGCGACGTGCCGCGACCGCGAGACCGAGGCAGGGATCCGGGACCAGCGGCTGGTCCGCGAGGTTCGGCAGCACCAGGAGGCTGCCGCCCCGCTGGCGCCAGATCCAGCTGGAGACGATCGGGATGACCGCCGGCGGCACGAGCTCCACCAGCACCGCGTCCGCGACTGCCTCCAGGCGCCGACGGCGGGCCGCGGCCGCGGCGATGACGAGCGGCTCGATCTCCCCGCAGCCGTTGATGCCGAGGCCCTCGAGGAGCCCGCCGCCGGACGCGCTGGTCCGCGGACGCGTGCGCACGCGCCCGGGGGCGGCGCCCCGCGAACGCCGCGACGCAGGAACGGAGGACGTGGGCATGTGCCATCTCCCATCCGGCCTGGGCGTCGCACCGTGCTCCCGGCAGCCCGCCGGGTCCGGTTGCGGTGCCTTCACAGGGCCAGGCCCCTCCGGCACTCCTGATGGGATCCCGGCACGCCGGGACGCACGGCCATGCCGGGCGCCGGGACGTGAACGGGACCCTGCCGCATCGCACACAGCGTGAGCACCGTTCCTGCTCCGGGTGAGCCGGTGGTTGCCGCGCCGTCCTCGGGCTGTGTCCCTCGGGCGCTCTCGATACGGGTCGCTTTGGCGACGGCATGACCATACCAAAACGAGGGTCCGGAATCAAGCCCTGCGCGGGGGCTCGCGGGGCGTCAGCCGTCGGCGGCGTCCGGGTGGGCAGGCGACCGGACGCCGGACGCCACGACGAGCACGGCCCGTGTCGCCGTCCGCTCCCGGCGTGCGGCGCCCTCCCGCCGCACGCCCACCGCGCCGGCGATGCCCGCGACCATGGCGAACCCGGCGGAAAGCCCGGCGAGCGTGCGCGCATCGGGCGCGCCCCGGCCCGCCGCGCCCGCGACGATCGGGAGCGCCGCGAGGAGGGCGAGGGACGCGGCGACGAGGCCGACCGCGCCGAAGACGCGGAGCGGGCGGTAGCGGCAGGCGAGGCCGAGCAGGACCAGGACGATGCGCCGGCCGTCGCGGAACGTGCGCAGCCTGGACGCGCTCCCCTCCGGACGGTCGTGGTAGGCGACGGGGACCTCGACGATGCGCATGCCGCGGTCGAGCGCGTGCACCGTCATCTCCGCCTCCAGCTCGAAGCCGTCTGCGCGCAGGGGGAACGTCTGCACGAACGCGGCGCTCAGCGCCCGGTAGCCGCTGAGCACGTCCCGGAGCGTGCGACCGAAGAGCCGCGCCACGAGCCGGCGGACGGCCTCGTTGCCCGCCACGTGGAAGCGCCGCGTGCGTAGGCGCCGTCCGCGCGGCGGTCACCGACGACCATCTCCGCGGCGCCCGCCAGGATCGGCGCGACGAGGTCGCGGGCCCGGTCGGCCGGATACGTGCTGTCCGCGTCCACGAGGAGATAGACGTCGGCATCGATCGCGCGGAAGGCCCGGCGCCCGGCCGCGCCCTTGCCCGGCCGCGTCTCGGTGAGGAGGCGGCCGGCGCCGCCGATCGCAGCGATCGCCGCGCGCGCCCGTTCCACGGTGCGGTCCCGTGAGCCGTTGTCCACCACGACGATCCGGGCGCCGGGGAGCGCCGCGTGGAAGTCGGCGATGCAGGGGGCGATCGTGGTCTCCTCGTCCCGGGCCGGCAGGATCACCGCGACCCGCGGGGCGGGTGCCCGGGCGGCGCCGCCGTCCGCGGCGGGCATGGTCGGGGG
>JBJTJV010000278.1:0-4321 GCA_046352645.1 Chloroflexota bacterium
CGCCCGGACGCCCGCCTGGGCGTGACGGAGCCCGGACGCGAGGGCCGCATGCGTGCGACGCAGGCCCGGTGGGACGACGGACCAGCCAGGAGGAGAGGTCAGGGATGACCCGACGATCCAGGATGAGCGCGTTCGTCGCGCTCGGCGCGAGCGCGGTCCTTGCCGCGACCGTCGCCGTGCCGGCGGCCGCGCAGGAAGCGGCGCCGATGCCGACGGCGGACATCACCGTCTACCCGAACTACGGCGGCGAGGTCGACTGCGCGGCCGGCACGTTCAACGGGGCCCCCTACTCGGGGAACCTCAAGAGCATCACGGCGCCGGACCCGCAGACCGTGGTCTTCACGTTCTGCAACCCGAACGTCGCATTCCTCTCGCAGATCGCGTTCTCCGCGCTCGCGATCGACGACGCGGCGCACCTCATCGAGCACGGCCCGGACGGCTCGATCCTCGAGGTCCCGAACGGCACCGGCCCGTACAAGCTCGGCGCGTGGGACCGCGGCAACCGGATCAGCTACGTCGCGAACGACGCGTACTGGGGCGACAAGGCGCTGACGCCGAACCTCGAGATCCGCTGGAGCGACCAGGCCGCGCAGCGGCTCGTGGAGCTCCAGGCCGGCACCGTCGACGGCATCGACAACCCGGGCACCGCCGACTTCGCGGCGATCGAGGCGGACAGCAACCTCGCCATCTACCCGCGCGAGGGCCTGAACACCTTCTACCTCGGCCTGAGCAACGCCTACCCGCCGTTCGACAACGAGCTGGTCCGCCGGGCCATCGCGCTGGGCATCGACCGCGAGCGGATCGTGGCGAACTTCTACCCGCCCGGCTCGAGCGTCGCGTCGCACTTCACGCCGTGCGCCATCCCGTTCGGCTGCGACGGCGAGCCCGTCCCGTCCTTCGACCTCGAGGCTGCGAAGGCGCTCCTCGCCGAGGCCGGCTATCCGGACGGCTTCGAGACGAAGATCCAGTTCCGCGCCGCGGTCCGGGGCTACCTCCCCGACCCGCCGACGATCGCCCAGGAGATCGCCACGCAGCTGGAGAACAACCTCGGCATCCGCGTGACGATCGAGGAGCAGGAGTCGGGGACCTTCCTCGACAACAACGCCGCGGGCACCCTCGACGGCATCTTCCTCCTCGGCTGGGGTGCGGACTACCCCGACGCGAGCAACTTCCTCGATTACCACTTCGGCCCCGCCACGGGCAAGAAGTTCGGCGCCCCCTACGAGGCGCTCGTCGCGGCCGTCAAGGCCGGCGGCGAGAGCTCGGACGACGCGGAGCGCTCGGCGGCCTACGCCGAGGCGAACCGGATCATCGCCGAGCAGGTCCCCGCGGTCGTCGTCGCCCACGGTGGCTCCGCGACCGCCTTCAAGGCGGACATCGAGGGCGCCCATGCCTCACCGCTCGGCAACGAGCAGTTCTCGGTCATGAAGGCCGGCGACCGCGACACGCTGTCGTGGATGCAGAACGCCGAGCCGCTCAGCCTCTATTGCGCTGACGAGACGGACGGCGAGACCTTCCGGGCCTGCCAGCCGATGATGGAATCGCTCTACCAGTACGCGGTCGGCGGCACGGCGACCGAGCCTGCGCTCGCGACCGCCTGCACGGCGAACGCGGACCTCACCGTCTGGACCTGCACGCTCCGCGAGGGCGTGTCGTTCCACGACGGCTCCGTCCTCGACGCGTCGGACGTGCTCGTCTCGTTCGCGGCCCAGTGGGACGCGGCGAGCCCGCTGCACGTCGGCCGCACGGCGACCTTCGCGTACTGGCCCGCGCTCATCGGCGGGGGCTTCCTCAACCCGCCGGCCGAGTGATCGTCCGGCCCTAGCGCACGCCGCAGGGGGCGTCGTCCGGCGACGGACGGCGCCCCCTGCGCGCATCCCCGGCACCCCCAGCAGGAGCCGCCCACAGGCGCATGGCGAGCTACATCGTCCGCCGCATCCTCGTGAGCATCCCGGTCGTCCTTGCGATCGTGCTGCTCGTCTTCGTCCTTGCGCGCGTCCTCCCCGGCGACCCGTGCACCGCGACGCTCGGCGAGCGTGCGACCGAGGAGCAGTGCCGCCAGTTCGCGATCCGCTTCGGCCTCGACCATCCGCTGCCCGGCCAGTTCTGCGTCTTCCTCGGCCAGATCGCTAGCGGCGACCTGGGCACCTCGATCAAGTTCCGGCTGCCGGTGACCGAGCTGATCATCGACCGGCTCCCGACGACGCTCGAGCTGAGCTTCTACGCGCTCCTCTTCGCCATCCTCGTCGGCGTCCCGCTCGGCGTGCTCTCGGCGTGGCGGCGGAACTCGCCCGTGGACGTGGGCACGATGCTCTTCGCGAACATCGGCTTCTCCACGCCGGTCTTCGTGCTCGGGCTCCTCCTCGCCTGGATCTTCGCGATCGCGCTCAAGGGGACCCCGCTCGCGCTGCCTCCGTCGGGACGGCTCTCGTCCGGCGTGGAGGTGATCCCGCTCGCGGAGGCGTGGGGCCTCACCGGGCTTGACGGACCCCTCCGCGTCCTGCTCGACTTCCTCTCCGGGATCTACACCTTCACCGCGCTCGTCACCTTCCAGTGGGAGGCGCTCGTGGATGCGATCCGGCACCTCATCCTGCCCGCGATCGCCCTGGGCACGATCCCCCTCGCGATCATCGCCCGGATCACCCGCTCGAGCCTGCTGGACGTCCTCGCCCTCGACTACGTGCGGACGGCCCGCGCGAAGGGCCTCGCCGAACGCTCCGTGATCCTCCGTCACGCCTTCCGGAACGCGGTCCTGCCGATCGTCACGATCATCGGCCTCCAGGTCGGCCTGCTCCTCTCCGGCGCGGTCCTCACGGAGACGATCTTCAACCTCGCGGGCGTCGGCAAGACGGTCTTCGATGCGATCGAGAGCCGCGACTATGTCGTCATCCAGGGCTTCACGATCGTGATCGCGGTCGGCTTCATGCTCGTGAACCTGCTCGTGGACATCTCCTACGCCTACCTCGACCCGCGCGTGAAGGTGACCCGGTGAGCGTGCGTGCCGGCAGCCCGGAGGCGGTCGCCCGCGGGCCCGGCGGCCCCGTGCAGGGCGCGCGCCGGAACGGCCGCGTGCGTGAGACGCTCGGGCGGATCCTGCGCCAGCGCAACGCCCAGCTCGGCCTCGCGATCCTCGGGCTCTTCGCGTGCCTCGCGGTCTTCGCGCCGGTCCTCGCCCCCTTCGAGCCGAACGCCGACCTGCTCTCGCTCGAGCCCGGGGTCAAGTCGCTCGCGCCGCCGTGCATCCACGCGCTCGGCTGCCCTGCGGACCAGTGGCAGCACCTCATGGGCACGGACAGCAACTTCCGGGACGTCCTGTCGCGCGTGATCTGGGGCGCGCGCATCTCGCTCGTCGTGGGCTTCGTGACGGTCGGCCTCGCGATCGTCGTGGGATCCGCGCTCGGCGCGATCGCCGGCTTCGCAGGCGGCCGCACGGACGCGCTGATCATGCGCGCGATGGACATCCTCCTCGTCTTCCCCTCGCTCATCCTCGCCATCGCGATCGTCACGGTCCTCGGACGCGGCCTGCTCAACGCGCTCCTCGCGATCGGCATCGTCGCGATCCCCGTCTACGCGCGGATCATGCGCGCGTCGGTGATCACGGTCCGCGAGCAGGACTTCGTGACGGCGTCCCGGGCGCTCGGCGAGAGCCCGGGCGGCATCCTCGTCCGGCGGATCCTGCCGAACGCGCTCACCCCGATCCTCGTCGCGGGGACGCTCGGCATCGGCGGGGCGATCCTCGACGTCGCAGCCCTCTCGTTCATCGGTCTCGGCGCGGATCCGCGGACGCCCGAATGGGGCGCGATGATCGGCCTCGAGCGGAACCGGGTCTTCGCCGCGCCGCACCTGCTCATCTTCCCGGGCATCGCCATCTCCCTGACCGTGCTGGCGTTCAACCTCTTCGGCGACGGGCTGCGCGACGCCCTCGACCCGCGGCTCGAGCGATGACCGCGCACGGGGCGTCCGCCGGCAGCCCGCTCCTCGCCGTGCGCGGCCTGCGCACCTCGTTCGCGACCCGCCACGGCCTCGTGCGCGCGGTGACGGGCGTGGACTTCCCCGTGGACCGGGGCGAGGTCCTCGGCCTCGACGACGTGGGCTGCTGGAAGATCATCGCGATCCGGTCCCCGCGGATCGCCCGGATCTCCGGCTCCGGCAGCGCGAGCAGGTCGCGCCCGTCGAAGACGATCTCGCCTGCCTCGATGCGCCCTGGCGGGGCGATGAGGCGGAGGATCGAGAGCGAGGTGACGCTCTTCCCGCAGCCCGATTCGCCGACGAGGCCGAGGACCTCGCCCCGGTCCACGTGGAAGTCCACGCCCGCCACGGC
>JBJTJV010000279.1:0-2386 GCA_046352645.1 Chloroflexota bacterium
CCCCCGGCTGGCGGCAGGGAGGGGGCGGGCTCCGGTGACGCCGTCGGGGGGCGCGGTTGGGACGGCGCCGCGGTGGGGCCGGCGGCGGTGGAGGCGGCCGGACCGTCGGCCGGGGAGACGGGGTCGGCGCACCCCGCCGCGAGGAGCACCGCGAGGGCGAGGCGCACGGCCGGACCGGCCGACCCACGCCCCTGCCGCCCGCGGATCGGCCCCGTCAGGGCAGCCCCTCCGACGTCCGCCAGAGCCAGACCCGGTAGGGCAAGCCGCTCTCGCGGACGACCCGGGCCCGCTCCCGACCGACGTAGCGCCAGTGCCACGGCTCGTAGCCATAGCAGGAGCGCCGCTCCTCGCCCGGCGGGTAGCTCATCAGCCATCCGTAGCGCCACGCGTTCCGCGCCATCCAGCGCCCGGCGGGCGTGCTGCCCCAGTCGCCGCCCGCCCAGGGCGCCCCGCCCCCGGCGGACATGAAGTCGATGCCGACGCCGAGCTGGTGCTCGGAGTGGCCGGGGCGGGCGCTGTAGCGGAGCGCCTGGGCGCGACCGGAGCGGCGTACCCACGTCGCGAAGATCGCGGCCTGGTCCTCCCAGGTCCGGAACGCCGAGCGGACGGCGATCGGGTTCCCCGCCCGCCGCGCGGCCGCGGCAAGGGCACGCAGGTCCGCGATCGCGATGGCGCGGATCCGGCCGGAGCCCGCGATGCCGGCGCGCGAGACCGGGACGAGGTCGGGGACCCGGTAGTCGCGCGGCAGCCGAAGGTTCGTGTCCAGCAGCGTGCGGCGCCAGTCGGCCGGACGCGCGTAGCGCGTGCGGTCGTCGCGGTAGCGGCAGACCGGGAGCGGCGCGGGCCGCGGGTCGGTGCCGGCGGTCGCGTGCGGCGGGGCGACGGCCGCGACCGGGGGAGCCCCCGCAGCGGCGACGGCGAGCAGGAGGACCAGGGCGACGCGACGCCCCGAGATGCGGATGCGCACGCGGCCATGATGCCGCGCTCCGTCGCTCATGGCAGGAGCCGCGCGAAGAGCTCGTTGGAGAGGAGCCGACCGCGGGCGGTCAGGCGGGCGCCGGCCGGGTCGCGGACGAGGAGGCCGGCATGGACGCCCCACGCGAGCGCGGGCGCGAGCGCCGGATCGTCCGCCAGCTCCGGCCCGATGCCGCGCGCGAGGCGCAGGCCGAGGATGGCGGCCTCCGCGCGCGCGTCGTCGGGCGAGAGGACGACCGAATCCCCGGGCGGCAGCGCCGGTGCCGTCCCGTCCGCGGGCCGGAGCGCGGCGAGCCAGGGATCGAGCGGCGCCGCGTTCCAGGAGCGGACCGCGACGCCGTCGAACGCGTGCGCGCCCGGACCCGCGGCGAGCACGCTGCGCCGCTCCCAGTAGTGGAGGTTGTGGCGCGCGGCATGCCCGGGACGCGCATGGTTCGCGATCTCGTAGCGCTCGAAGCCCGCGGCCGCCAGGCGCGCCTCGCCGAGCGCGTCGAGCTCCACGGTCCGGTCGTCGTCCACGGCGGCGCGCGCACGCGCCCGCCACCGGCGCGCGCCGTCCCGGAGCGGGAGGTGGTCGCCGAGCGGTCCGGTCCGACCCTCCGCGTCGGGGTCGTCGAGCGCGAGGTGGTAGGCCGAGACGTGGTCGGGCGCGAGCGCCAGCACGCGGTCGAGGGTCGCATCCCAGCTCCGCGCGTCCTGGCCGGGGACGCCGATGAGCAGGTCGAGCGCGACCGAGCGGATCCCGGCCGCCCGCGCGTCGCGCACCGTCGCGGCGACGTCGTCCGGCCCGTGCCGTCGGCCGAGGCGCCGGAGCTCGGCCGCATGACGGCTCTGGGCGCCGATCGAGAGCCGCGTGACGCCGGCAGCGCGGTAGCCGGCGAGGTCGCCGTGCTCGTCGGGTCCCGGGTTCGCCTCGAGCGTCACCTCGGCATCCGGCGCGAGGCCCAGACGCTCCACCACGACCGCGAGGAGGTCTGCGACCTGCCCGGGCGCGAGGAGGGATGGCGTGCCGCCACCCAGGTAGACGGAGGTGAGCGGTGGCCGGGAAGTGCCGTGCGCCCGGTCGAGGAGGTCGGCCCGCAACCGCACCTCGGTCGCGAGCGCGGCCGCCACGGCGCCGATCCGGCTGCCGGGGCCGCGGGCGGCGCGCCCGGCGACGACCACGAAGTCGCAGTAGGGGCAGATCGACCGGCAGAACGGGACGTGGAGGTAGAGGCCTGCGGGCGGCAGGCCCGGACCCGCGGCCCAGCCGGGCCCGGGGTGGGGCGCGACCGCGCCGGCGGCGATGCGCACGACGCTCATGCCCGGGTCAGGCGCCACGGCCCCCCGGCCGGGCGGGCGGCGGCGGGAAGCCCGGCGGCGGGAAGCCCGGCGGCGGAGGCGGCGCCGCGGGTGTCCAGCCCGCCTGCCC
>JBJTJV010000280.1:0-16030 GCA_046352645.1 Chloroflexota bacterium
CCTGCTCCTCGACCTCGCGGACCCGAGCCCGGCGCTCGGCTGGGCCCTGCGGGCGCGAGCTCCGCGAGGAACGTGGCGATCATCGGCAGCGGCACGTTCCGCCCGATCGCGAGATGGTGGACGAGCGCCAGCGCGAGCACGAGATCGGCATCGGCACGGTCCGTCAGCGAGGCGCGCTCCCGCAGGGCCCAGCCGAGCGCCGGGCTCGGGTCCGCGAGGTCGAGGAGCAGGGGCGTGATCCGCGTCTCGCCCGCCGCGAGCAGCGCCCGCTGATGGCGCTCGACCGCGGCGGGGTCGATGTCCCAGGCCACGACGCGGGCCCCGGCCGCGGCCGCGATCGCGCTGTACCGACCGGTGTTCGCGCCGATGTCCCACGCGAGCGCCGGTGCCGTGTCCGCGACCATCTGCGCGACGATCCGCTCCTTCGCCGCGGTCGCCGCCGGACCGTAGCTCGTGTTGTCCGCGTAGTCGGCCCACTCGGTCCCGCCCGGGTCCCAGCGGAGCCCCGCGATCGTGCCCCGGAGGTTCGTGAGGAGCGCCCGCAGGCGCGCGTCCGGCAGACGCACCGCCCGCGCCTGCGCGGCCCCCGCGCTGCCGTGGCGGACCTGGGCGCGGGCGTGCAGGTGGAGGTGCGTGGCGAGCCCCAGGCGGAGCTTCGTCCGCCCGGGGAGGAGGCGGGATGCGAGGTCGAGCGGGATGCCGTCCGGGAACGAGCGGAGCATCCGCCCCAGCCGGACATCACGGATCGCCATGAGCGCGAGCGGCGCGAGGAAGTGCTCGCACAGCTGGCGGTAGGCGGTCCACGGCGCGTCCGGCACCCGCCGGGCGAAGGAGAGCGAATCGATGAGCACCGGCTGCGTCCCGCGGAGCTGGATGTTGAAGGCGGAGGCATCGCGCAGGACGAAGCCCGCGTCGAGCGCGGCGAGGGCGAGGTCGAGCGTCAGGAGTCCGGCCGCCTGCAGCTGGCCGAAGCTCCACTCCCAGGGCCACGAGAGGACCTGCAGGGGCTCCGGCCGGATCACACGCCAGGCCGTCGCCGGGTCGAGCGCGTCCGCGAGGGGCGCATCGGCGAAGGGCAGGACCATGCCGCGCGCGACGAGGCGCGCGTGGAGCCCCGAGGCGAGGTAGGCCTCCCACTCGGGCGCGAACGCGGACGCGATCTGGCGCAGGACGACCCCGTCGCGCCGGTAGACGAACCCCGAGGGGTCGCGCCACGAGCCGGGGTCGCGGACCGGACCCGCGACCGGACCGCCCGTGCTCAACGCGCCGGGTCGTCCGGGGTGGGCGCGCCCGGGGCGGGGGCGTCCGCGGGCGGCGCGGCCGCGGGCCCGGCCGGGCGGCCGCGGAGCGCGCGGACGGCCGCGGAGTTGCGGCTCCGGAAGAGGACCGGGATCGCCACGATCCCGGCGATCACCGCCTGGATGATCAGGCTCCCGGAGCCGGGGTCGAGGTAGGCGAAGACGAGGTCCATGCGCCGGATGATAATCGCCCGGACGCGACCGCCGTCCCGACGCCCGGGCTGTCGTGCCGTCGGCCGCGGGAGAGGCCGCCGACCCGGGCCTGCCACAGGTGACGATGCGCCGCGCGACCCTCCGGCCCCTGCCGGCCCACCCGCTCCTCCTCGCCGTCTACGCGGTCCTCTTCCTCGCGAGCGAGAACCTCGCGGAGGTGACCGTGCGGGCGACGCTGCCCGCGCTCGCGACCGCGGCCGGCGGCGCCCTCGCGGCGCTCCTCCTGTGCGGCCTCCTCTTCCGCGACCTCCGCCGCGGAGCGCTCGTGGCGACCGGCGTCGTCGTGTGCGTCCTCGGCTACGGGCACGTCGCGGCGCTCCTGCCGAACGAGGGGCCGCTCCGCGCCGGGATCGTGGCGGCCGGGGTCGGCCTCCTGCTCGTCACGGGCACGGTCGCCGCGCGCGCCGGCGGTGCGCGGATCGCGACCCTGACGCGCGGCCTGAACGTCGTCGGCGCGATCCTCGGGGGGCTCGCGCTCGTGCGCGTGGGGCCGGCGGCCGCCGACGAGCTGGCCCGCCCGCCGCGGGTCCTCGGGGATCGGCCCGCACCGGTGCCCGGCGACCCGGACGTCTGGGTGCTCATCCTCGACCGGCACGGATCGGCGCGCTCGCTCGCGGCGTATGCCGGGATCGAGCCGCGGCTGCCCGGCGCGCTCGCGGAGCGCGGCTTCGCGGTCGCGGAGGACGCACGCGCGAACTACGGCCGGACGAGCCTCTCGCTGGCGTCCGTGCTCAGCCTGGGCTACCTCGACGATCTCGCGGCGCGGATGGGCCCCGCATCCGAGGACGAGGGGCCGCTCGTGGCGATCCTCCGCGACCACCCGCTCGGCCACTGGTTCCGCGAGCGCGGCTACGAGGTCGTCCAGCTCGGCTCCTGGTTCCTGCCGACCGCCGAGAGCCGGATCGCGGACCGGATGCTCCTGCGCACGACGGAGACGGACTTCGACCGTCTCTTCCGCGACACGACCGTCCTCGCGCTCTGGGACGACCTTACGGTCCCCGAGATCTTCCACAACGACAACCAGCACCGGGAGAACGCCCTCTGGCAGCTGCGCACCCTCGAGCGGCTCGCCGCCGAGGCGCACGACCGGCCGCGCCTCATCCTCGCCCACATCCTCCTGCCGCACCCGCCGTACGTCTTCCGCGAGGACGGCGCCTACCCGGACGCCGCGGAGCGCGCCGTCCCCGCCCCCGTCGCCTATGCCCGCCAGCTGCGCTACACGGAGGACCGCGTCACGGCCCTCGTGGACCGGCTCCTCGCGGTGCCGCCGGCCGAGCGCCCGGTGATCGTGGTCGCGGCGGACGAGGGCCCGTATCCGGCACGGATGGAGGCCGACATGGCGGGCTTCCGCTGGGACGACGCGACGGACGAGGAGCTCGTCGTGAAGCAGGGCATCCTGCTCGGCGCCTTCGTGCCCGGCGGGCCGCCGCCGGAGATCGACGGGCGCGCCACGCTCGTGAACCTCTTCCGCGTGATCCTCGACCGCACGTTCGGGACCACCTACGGGCTGCTGCCCGACCGGGTGCTCGTCTCGTCGATGGGCAAGCTCCCCTACGACCTCACGGACGTCACCGAGCGGCTCGACCGCGCGATGGACGCGGCACCGGCCGCCGCGCCGGACGCATCGCCCGGCGGCTGACGGCGCGCGCGGACCGCGCTCAGCCGGGCTGCGCGACGGCGCCGGTCCCCGGCAGGTACGGCAGCCGGGCCGGGTCCACGCCGTAGACCTCCCGGATCCGGTCGGGTGCGAGCACCGCGTCCGCGGGCCCGTCGCCCACGAGGCGACCGTCGCGGAGCAGGAGGAGCCGCGGGAAGGTGGCGGCCGCGAGCGCGAGGTCGTGGAGGACGGCGAGGACGGTGATGCCATCGCGGTCCGCAAGGCGCGCGAGCAGGTCCATCACCTCGAGCTGGTGGCGCAGGTCCAGGTGGACCGTGGGCTCGTCGAGGACGAGGAAGCTCCCGCCCTGCGCGAGGGCGGTCGCGATGAGCACGAGCTGGCGCTCGCCGAGCGAGAGGGTGCGCGCGTCGCGGTCCGCGAGATGCGCGACGCCCGCGCGCTCCATCGCGGACGCGACCGCGGCGAGATCGGCCGGACGGAGCCCGCCGAGCCGCGTCGCGTAGGGGACGCGGCCGAGCGCGACGATCTCCTCGACGCGCATCGCGAACGGGAATGCGGCCTGGCCCGGGACGACCGCGACGCGCCGTGCCCGCCGCTCGCGTCCGAGCGCCCGGACGTCGACGCCATCGAGCGTCACGCTGCCCGACGTGGGCGTCGCGAGCCCGGTGATGCAGCGCAGGAGGCTCGACTTCCCTGCGCCGTTGGGGCCCGCGAGGCAGACGCGCTCACCGGGTGCGAGGGCGAAGGTGACGTCGGCGACGGCACGCCGCCGCCCGTAGTCGAGCGTCAGCCCATCCACGCGGAGCGCGACCCCGCTCACAGCTCGTAGCCGCCGCGGGCGTGGCGCAGGAGCACGATGAAGACCGGCGCGCCCGCGAGGGCGGTGACGACGCCCACGGGGATCTCGCCGGGGATGCGCGCCACGAGGTCCGCGCCGATGAGGAAGGCAGCGCCGAGGATCGCCGAGAGCGGCAGCACGACGCGTGCGTTCGGGCCGACGACGAGCCGGACCACGTGCGGCACCACGAGCCCGACGAAGCCGATGAGCCCCGCGAGCGCGACCGCGGCCGCCGTCACGAGCGAGGCGAGCGCGAGGAGGATCGCCCGCTCGCGGCCCACGTCCACACCGAGGTGCTCTGCCGCCTCGTCACCGAGGAGGAGGGCATTGAGCGACCGCGAGCGGAGGATGATCAGGGCGGTCCCGACGAGGATCACCGGGCCCGCCACGAGCACCTGCGTCCAGGTCGCGTCGGCGAGGCTCCCGAGGAGGTAGGCGAGGATGCGCCGGAGGTTCTCGCCCGCGAGGACCATCGTGAGCGCGAGGCCGGCAGCAAGGCGCGACCCGACCGCGTAGCCGGTGAGCAGGACGCGGGTGAGCGAGCCCGGGCCGGCCCCGCCCGCGACGCGGTAGACGAGCGTCACCGCGATGAGCGCTCCCGCGAAGGCGAGGAAGCTCGACAGGCCGAAGCCCAGGAGCGCGACCTGGATCGGGAGGAGGACGCCGACCGCGGCGCCGAACGCCGCGCCGCTCGCGGCGCCGAGCACGTACGGGTCCGCGAGCGGGTTCCGCAGCAGGCCCTGGAAGGTCGCGCCCGCGACGGAGAGCCCGAGGCCGACGAGGAGCGCGGTGAGGACGCGCGGGAGCCGGAGCTCCATGACGATCGTCTCGGCGGATGCGGCCCACGTGGCGCCGACATCCATGCCGGCGATGCGCGACGCGAGGATCGCGAGCGTGTCGCCGAGGGCGAGCGGGACGTTCCCGAAGAGGATCCCCGCGATCACCGCGACGACGAGGACGAGCGCGCCGCCGACGCCGAGCAGCACCGGGCGGCGCCGGGCCGCCGCGAGGCGGCCCGTGCGCCCGATCGCCGGCTGCGTCGCCACGCCGCCGGTCACGGCGCGGGTGCGGCTGCCCGGTCGGCGCACAGGACCGGCTCCGGTGGGAAGCCGCCGATGACCAGCTCGGGGTGGATGGCGCGCGCGAGCTCCGCGAAGCCCTGGGCGATGCGCGGGCCGGGCCGGGTGATCTCCGTGTCCGCGACCGCCCGGATCGCACCCGTGCGGACCGCGGTCATCGACCCCCAGCCGGGACGTGCGGCCACATCCGCCGGGCAGACGCCCCAGAGCGCGTCGGCGACGATGATGACCTCGGGGTCCTCCGCGACGAGCCGCTCGAGCGGGATCGCGTAGCTCGCGGGGTCCGCGGTCGTGACCGCCGTGCCGCCGGCGAGCTCCACGAGGTCGGCGAGGAACGACCCCGGCGCAGGCCCGTAGATCTCCGGGTCGGAGCCGATCTGGTAGAAGGTCCGCGGGCGGCCCTGCGTGGTGGCGATGGCCCCGGCCACGCGCGCCAGGTCGGCCTCGATGCGCTCGGAGAGGGCGTAGGCCGCGGGGACCGCGCCGATCGCGGTCCCGAGGCGCCGGATCCCCGAGAGCACCTCCTCGTGCGTCTCCGCGTAGAGGACCGCGACGGTGTAGCCGAGCTCGCGGATCCGCACGATGTCGTCGGCCGGCGTGAAGCCGTTGCCCGCGGCGAGGACCAGGTCCGGCGCCTGCGCGACGAGCTGCTCGAGGATCACCCCGCTGAAGGTCGCGACATCGGGCAGGTTCGCGGCCTCGAGGGGGAAGTCGTCGTAGTCCGTCCCGCCGACGAGACGGTCGCCTGCGCCGAGCGCGAAGACGGTCTCCGTGATCGCGGGCGAGAGGCTCACGATCCGCTCAGGCCGAGCCTCGATGACGATCTGCGTCCCCTCGTCGTCGATGAAGGTGATCGGGTAGACCGGATCGGCGGGGACGCCCGGCGAGGCTCCGGGCTCGACGGCGTCCTCGCTCGTCTGCGCGAGGACGAGGCCGGGGGCCAGGAGGAGGCCCGCCGCGAGCGTGGCGGCAAGGATGCCCCGGAAACGGGACGACCTCGATGCGGTCGTCACGCTCGAGGTCGGCAGGTGGCTACGGTCGCCCATGGGTGCTGCTCCCTTTCTCTCGAGGGTCGTGCACGATCCGGGCCCGGCGACCGGACTTTCGGCCTTGCGGCCGATCACCGTAGCGGGACTGTGCCGGACTTCCACCGGCTTCGCGGGATCCCGGATCACGTCTTCGGTTGTCCACGGGAGTGTAGCGCCGCGGAGAGCGGCCGGTGAGCCGGGGACGGCAGAGTGGCCCCTGTCCCCACCGCCGGCGCCTCCCGCCGAAGGAGGATCCACGGATGTCCCTCGCACATCGGCCGGAGGACCGGCCACCGTCCTTCCCTCCCGGGCTGCTCACCCTCGCCCGGCGCGCGCTCCCGCTCGCCCTCGCGCTCGGCCTGGTCGTTCCCACCCCGATCGCGGCGGCCCGGTCGGCACCTCCCGCGGGGCACGCGCCCGCGGCCGAGGTCGAGACCCGCGCCGGATCCCCCGCACGCCTGCGCGGCGTCCGCCCCGATCCGCTGCCGCGCTGTTGGCAGCCGCGTGTCGGGCGGCCGCCCGCGGCTGGGGGTGAGCCGGGCTGGACCGCCCGGCTGGACGCCGCCGGACGGCTGACGGGGTATCGCCTCTCCCTCGCCGGACGCGAGCTCCGGACGGGCCCGGATGCCTTCCTCGCCGTGGCGGGCGCACGCGTCGTGGTCGGCCGGCGAGGCGCGGGCGGGACCGTGCTGGACAGCCTCGATCGCTTCCGTGGCTGCCGGATCGCGCGGGTCGTGGTGCCCCACCACGTCCACGGATTGCGCATCGACGACCCGTCGGGGCGCCTGCGCTGGAGCGGGGTGGCGCCGGGGACGCGGCGTGAGCTCGGCATCTGGCAGAGCGGGCCGGACGGCCGGGCGCCGTGGGTGCGCATCGCCGCACCTCCGCCGGGGTTCCCGGACGGGAACGCTCCGCGGAGCGTCGCCCTCGGGGCGTCACCGGCGCGTGCGACATGGTGCAGCGGCGATCCGTGCCTGGAGGGTCGGGGCGCCGCGCTCGGCGATGAGCTCGGCGATGGGCCCGGCGATGGGCCCGGCGATGGGCCCGACGCCGGCGGCAGCGAGCGCTTCCCCCTCGTGGACGCGCGCCCCGTCCCGGCCTGGAACGGCCTTCAGCCCGGCCCGGGCGTGGTGCTCGGCTATCGCTGGTCGACGAGCGATGCGCCGCCGGCATGGCTCCGCGACGCGGTGGACGCGGCGGCAGGCGCGGTGTACCGGTCGCGGCGCTCCCGCGCCCCTGCCTTCCGCCGCGATCCGGAGGGGACCGGGCTCATCCGCTACACCACGCTCTTCCCGTCGGGGCCCTGCGCGGACGGGATCGCCTGCGCAGGCTGGGCACAGCCGGACACCTTCACGATCCGCATCCGGACGCACGGGTACCGGTTCCGCTGGGGGATCCTCCGCTGGTGCCAGGTCGACCCCACGGATGGCTGCTTCGACGTGGAGCGGATCGTGCTCCACGAGCTGGGGCACGTGCTCGGCCTCGGCCACCCCGAGAGCGACGGCTTCCGCCTGCCGACCTTCGCCACGGTGATGAACCACGTGGCGCAGGCGCGTCCGCGCCCCGGCAGCACGATGCGCCAGTTCGGGCCGTGCGACGTGGCGACGCTTCAGGAGGCGTACGACCTGCAGACGCCCGCCGGCCTCGTCTCCGCGTGCAACGACGTGGCGACGGAGCTCACCCTCGCGGCGGAGGCGCAGAGCGTCGAGCCCGGCAGCAGCCTTGTCCTGACCGCGGGGCTGCGGGTGGCGCCATCGGATGCGTACGGGCGTCTCTCGGCGCAGCGCCTCTCGGGACGGACCGTGGAGGTGCGCACGCGACCCGCGGGCGGGATCGCCCCGTGGACCACGTTCTGGATGCGGGACGGGGACGTGCCCGGCAGCTACCGGATCGTCCTCGCCCCGGAGGTGGACACGGAGGTGCAGGCCGTCCTGCGACGGACGCCGGACGAGGGCCTCCGGCCGGCCGTCTCCGCCACCACGACGATCCGGGTACGGGCGCGCTGCCTCCCGGGCGCCTGCCCGGAGCAGACGCGGGTCGCCGGTGGCGGCGCAGCAGACGACGCGGCGGGTGCCGGGCCCGGGACGCGGACGCTGCGGGTCCGCCGGCCGGGGTCATCACCCGGTGCGGGCGCGCCGGCCGCAGGAGAGGCCCGCTGAGCACGGGCGGTGGCAGGGGCGCGCCTGCGGGCCGGGGCGCTCCCCGGCGTCGCGGGCGCGGCCCGCCGCCCCGCCCGGTCAGGCTCAGCCGGCGGCGACGGCCACGGGCGCGAAGAGATCGGAGGTGCGGGCGTGCTCCGGCAGCATCCGCCCGAGCAGTTCCTGGAGGGCGAGGATGTGCGCGCAACCGTGGAGGCTATGGAACGAGTGGCAGGTGCAGCTCCAGCCGTCGATGCCGAGCGTCACGCTGTACGCGTCGTTGTCGCCCCGGAACGCGGCCTCGAGTCGCGCGATCGCGATCCGTTCGGGCTCCTGGGCGTAGCGGTGGGCCTTCTCGATCTTCCCGATCACGCTCGAGTGCATCGTGGGGACCTCCGTGCGTGGCCCCGGCCGGGGACGACCGCGGGCCTTCCACCGGGAGACCTCCGGCGGGGACCTGTGGCCCCCGCGGCGGGCTCCGACGACGGGCTCAGCATACGCCCACGCCGGACGTGTCCGGACCGTGCCGATGCACCCCCGCGGGCCCCTGCCGGAAGCCCCGTCGCGGCCCTACGGGACCCCGGGGGAACGCCGTGCGCGGCGGGGCCGCGGGTCAGGCGCCCGCGCGTGCCGCTGCCGCGAGGGCTGCCTTGAGGCCCGCGATCGTGTCCACCGGCGTCGGGTCGATGCCGTAGACGAGCGCGAGGTAGACGCTCGCGAGGTCGCCGAGGACGATCGCCGAGAGCGCCTGGGCGAAGCGCGTCGGCCCGTCCACGCGGATATCGCGCGTCGTGATGCCCGCATCGGCCACGAGCGCCGCGGAGAGGCGGGAGCGCAACGCGTTCCGCGGATGGTCGAGGGCGGAGGTGAGGAAGAGGACGAGCTGGTGGTCGCGCACGGTCGCGGGGTTCGGGTGCCCGACGACGGTGTTGTGGTTCGCCTCGGGGAGCTCCTCCCAGACGGCCATCGTCTTCCCGTTCTCGTTGAGCTGGGTCTTCCAGCGCCGGGCCACCGCGGCAAGGAAGCCGCTCGCCTCGACGACCGGCAGCCGGTCGAGCATCGCCCAGGCGAGCTCCTTGGCGAGGTTGCCCTCGGTCGCGACGTCCGGACCCCATGCCGCGAGGGCCGCTTCGGCAGCCTGCGCCGCCTCCTCGACCTCGCCCGTCTCGAGGGCGAGCAGACCCGCGCGCTCGAGGAGCCCCGCGAGGAGCGTGATCGAGTAGCCGACCGCGGCACGCGGCTGGCCGCCACCGGGGAAACGCAGGCTCGGCAGGCTCGCCTGGTCCGCCACGGCACCGAGGGGGCCGCCGGTCGTGATCACCGCGACCGGGCAGCGCCGGGCGAACGCCGTCTCGACGGCGGCGAGCGTCTCCTCGGTCGCACCGGAATACGAGCTCGCCACGACGAGCGTCTCGGGGCCGGCCCAGGCCGGCAGGTCGTAGCCGCGGACGACCTCGATCGGGACACGGATCCGGTCGGACCAGATCGCGCGCACCAGGTCGCCGCCGATCGCCGACCCGCCCATGCCGAGGACCGCGACGGCGCGTGCCTCCGCGTGCCGCCCGGGGAGCTCAAGGCCGCGGGAGATCGCCCACGCGTCGCGGACCTGCCCGGGGATCGCGGCGACCGCGCCGAGCTTCCCGGACGCATCGATGCGCGCGATGGCGCGCGGGTCGTCGAGCACGCTCGCGCTGCCGTCCATGGCGTCCGTCATCGTCCCGTCACCATCCGCTCCCCTTCCCGGAGCAGCGCATCCCGCTGCTCCGCGCTCGTGCCCTCGGCGTAGACCCGCACGAGAGGCTCCGTGCCGCTGAACCGGACGAGCAGCCAGGCGCCGTCCGTGAGCCAGAACTTGAACCCGTCGCGGGTGTCCAGGGCGTCCGTCCGGTCGACCGGCATCCCGGCGAGCGCCGCGGGTGCGGCGGCGCCGAGCTCGGCGAGGAGCCGTGCCTTCAGCGCCGGATAGGCGGCCCTGTCCGCATGGACATCCGTGCGCAGGTAGAACGAGGGGCCCGCGAGCGCGTGGAGGTGCGCGACGGCCGACGAGACCGGCGACCGCCCGGCGGCGCGCTCGCGCACGAACAGGTCGAGGAGGAGCAGGTCCGCGTAGATGCCGTCGCGCTCGGGCAGGTGCATCCCGAAGCCGTAGCCGCCGGATTCCTCGCCGCCCATCATCGCGCCGGTCTCGATCATCTTCGGCCCGACGTACTTGAAGCCGACGGGCGTCTCGTGGACCGGCACGCCGTACGCGCCGCCGAGCCTGCCGACCATCGCGGTCTCGTTGATCGTGGACACGACCGGTGCGCGCAGCCCGCGGTGCTCGAGGAGGTAGTACATGAGCAGCCCCATCACCTGGAGCTGGTGGATGAAGGTGCCCTTCTCGTCCGCGGCGCCCGAGCGGTCCGCGTCGCCGTCGAGGAGCAGGCCGAGGTCGTAGCCATCGCGCGCGATCGTGGCGAGCGCCGCATCCACGTTCGGGCGGATCGGCTCGGGGTTCACGCCACCGAACCACGGGTTGCGCTCCGCGTGGATCTCGTCCACGACGATCCGGCCGCCGGCGAGGAGCCGCGGGATCCAGCCCGCCCCCGACCCGTAGAGCGGATCGACGAGGACGCGCAGGGGCGCGGCCCGGAGCGCATCGAGGTCGAGCGTGCGGGCGACGAAGCGGGCGTAGCCCGGGAACGGCTCCGGCCGCGCGACGAGCCCGGCCGCTTCCGCGTCCGCGAGCGGCCGGACGGGCGGCGTGCCCCCGGCGTGGCGGCGGATGCCGGCCTCGATGGCCGACAGGATCGGGGCGTCGGCAGCGGCGCCGGTGGGCGACTTCACCTTGAAGCCGTTGTCCGTCCAGGGGTTGTGCGACGCGGTGATCACCACGCCGCACGCGAAGCCCTGCTCGACGACGAGGTACGAGGCCATCTGCGTCGGCATCGCCTCCCGCGGCAACGCGACCGGGATGTCGTGCGCGAGGAGGACCTCGGCCGCGGCCTGGGCGAAGTGCTCGCTCGCGAAGCGCCGGTCGTAGCCGACGACGACGCCCTTCTCGCGCATCCCGCTCGCGATGACCCAGTCGGCCACCCCCTGTGCGCAGCGTCGGACGTTCTCGAAGGAGTAGTCCTCGCCGATCCGGGCACGCCAGCCGTCCGTACCGAAGGCGATCGGCGGCATCGGGGCGGCGGAAGGGTCGCTCACGTGCGTCTCGGGCTCCTCGCTCGTGCGGGGCACGCGCGCCCCTGGGCAGGCGCGCGGCAGGGGCGGAGTCTACCGTCCCGGACGGCTGCCCGGCGCCCGCCCCCCGTGGTCCCCGCTATCCTCGTCCCGTGCCGGACGCCCACCCCGACCTCGCCCCGATCGCCGACCACGCGGACCGCCCGATCTTCATCATCGGCGCGCCGCGGAGCGGTACCACGCTCCTGCGCCTCATCCTCGACTCCCACCCGTCGATCTCGTGCGGCGAGGAGACGCACTTCCTCCGCGACCTGGAGCCGATCGTCGGCCGGCACTGGCGGATGCTCGGGCCGTACGCGGTGCCGCGCGACTGGTGGCTGGCGCGGATCCGGGCGCTCTACACGGACTTCCAGGCGCAGGTCCTCGCCGGCCGGGGGAAGCGCCGCTGGGCGGAGAAGGACCCGACGTACACGCTCGTCCTCCCCTTCATCGCGGAGCTCTTCCCGGACGCCCTCTACGTCCATGTCGTCCGCGACGGGCGCGATGTCGTCGCGTCGTTCCGCGATCGCTGGGGCTGGCGCTCGGCCGCGCGCGCGGCGAACGGGGAATGGGCGCGCTACGTGCGCGCCGCGCGGGCGCTCGCGAACGGCCCGACGGCCCCGCGCTACCGCGAGCTGCGCTACGAGTCGATCGTGGCCGACCCGGAAGGCACCCTCCGCCCGCTCTTCGCCTTCCTCGGCGAGGCCTGGGACCCGGCGGTCCTGCGCTTCGACGAGCAGGAGCATGCGGCGACCGAGCGCTACGCACGCTTCACGGACCAGCGCCGGCGCGAGGGCGGCGATACCGGCGCCATCTACCGCTCGCGCGTCGGTGCGGGCGGACGGCGCCTGGATCCGGCCCTGCGGCTCCTCCTGCGGCGGAGCGCCGGCGACCTGCTCCGCACGCTCGAGCGCGACCGGGGATGAGCGACCCTGCCGCCCCGCTCCGGCTCGGGATCCTCCACCTCGGGCCGGATGGGAGCGGCGTCCGACGCTACGGTCGGATCGTGGCGGGAGCAGCACGCGCTGCCGGCATCGCCGTCACCGAGGCCTCCGTCCCGGCGAACGGCGGGATCCGCGCGCTCGCCGTGGCCGCGCGCGCGGTCGCTCCCTGCGATGTCGTGGAGGTGCAGTGGCAGCTCGCGGACTGGGGCGGTGTCCGACGCGCGGTCCCGCGCGTCGCGGCGTTCCTCCTCCTCTGCCGGCGGCCGCTCGTCGTCACCCTGCACGACGTCTACCCACGGACCGGCTTCGCCGATCGGTGGCTCGCGCCCGCGGCGATCTGCGTCCGGCTCCTCGCGCGCCGTGCGCGCGCCCTCGTCGTCCACGACGCGGAGGAGGAGCGCCGCCTCGCGACCTTCCTGCGCACGGACCGCGTCCGGGTCGTGCCGCACTTCGTGGAGACCCTCCCCGACCTTCCGGCGCGCGCGGCGGCGAAGGCGGAGCTCGGCCTCGCGGGTCGGCGGGTCGTCACCCTCCAGGGCTACATGACCCGCCGGAAGGGGCACGCGCTCGTGCTCGAGGCGCTCCGATCGCTCCCCGACGACGTCACCGCGATCTTCGCCGGCGCGACGATCGCGGGACGCGACGCACGCGCGGACGAGCTCCGGGCGCGCGCAGCCGAGCTCGGCGTGACCGATCGCGTGGTCTTCACCGGCTGGGTGTCGGACGAGCGGCTGCGTACGATCCTCGCGGCGACGGACGTCGCGCTCGCCCCGTACCAGGAGATGTCCGCCTCCGGGTCGCTCTCGACCTGGATCGCGAGCGGGCGGCCCATCGTCGCGTCCGGCCTGCCACAGATGCGCGCCTACGCGGCGCTCGTGCCGGGCGCGCTGCGCATCGCGGACCCGTGCACGCCCGCGACGATCGCGGCCGCGGTCGGCGCGCTCCTCGCGGAACCGCCGCCGGACCCCGATCCGGCTGTCGCGCGGCTCGCGGACCTCCTCGCGCTGCCGCGGATCGCGGTGCGGTACGCGCAGGTCTGGCAGGGCGCCGCGGGGCGGTAGGCGCGGCCGGTGGCCCCTGCCGGGGCGGGCCGCCGCCCCCTAGAGGTGCGGCTTCCCCGGGCGGGCCGCGAGCGTGTCGACGACCTTCTTCACGTCCTGCGCGGCATCCTTCGCGAGGACGAGCAGCGCGTCGGGCGTATCGATGACGACGACGTCCTCGAGGCCGACGACGGCGACGAGCCGGCCGCCGGCCGCATGGACGAGCACGGACCGACCGCCGATCGCGAGCACCTCGGCAGACCCTTCCGCATCCGCCACGACGCCTGCGGGATCGTCGCCCGCGCGCGCCTCGAGGAGCGCGGCCCAGGAGCCGAGGTCGCTCCAGCCGACGTCGATCGGCACGACCGCGACGCGGCCCGCGAGCGAGGCGGGCTCGAGGAGCGCGTAGTCGATCGAGGTGCTGCGGATGGCCGGATATGCGGCGGCGAGCGCAGCCGGATCGTCCGCGACCGCGGCGATCGCGTCGAGGATGTCCGGTGCGTGTGTCCGCAGGCCGGCGAGGACCGCGTCGCGCCGCCAGACGAAGATGCCCGCGTTCCACGAGGCGCGCCCCCCGGCGAGGAGCTCCCGCGCGCGCGCCACGTCCGGCTTCTCCACGAAGCGCTCGACGCGCCAGGCGACGCGGCCGTCGATCGTCTCGGGGTCGCCGGTGGCGAGGACGTAGCCATAGCCCGTCTCCGGTCCCGTCGGGTCGATGCCGAGCGTGACGAGGTCGCCGCCCGCTGCGCGCGCCGCGGCGGCCGCGAGCGCGCTCCGGAAGCCCGCCGCGTCCGCGATCCGGTGGTCCGCGGGGAGGACGACCATCACCTCGTCCATCGGCCGCCCGATCGCCGCGGCTCCGTACGCGACCGCGGCGGCGGTGTTCCGCCCCACCGGCTCGGCGAGGATGTTGGCGGCCGGGATCGCGGGGACCTGCGCGCGGATGTACGGGGCGTAGCGGCCGTCCGTGACGACGTAGACGTCCGCGGGCGCGATGAGCGGCGCGAGGCGCGCGACCGTCGCCTGGAGGAGGGTCGTCTCCCCGAAGAGCGGCAGGAACGGCTTGGGGCGTTCGGCGCGGCTGAGCGGCCAGAGGCGCGTGCCTCCGCCGCCGGCCATGATCACGGCGTACATCACGCGATCGTAGCGCGCCGGGTCAGACATGCCACGGCCGACCCGCGATCGCAGCCCGCGACACCGGGGTCGCGATCGCGGCGAGCGGTAGAATGCCCCCGCCCGGCCCCGGCGCGGAGATGTGCCGTCCGCCGGCCCAGGACGACGGGGATGCGCATGACCGACCGCGACGACGCCGAGAGCACGCCCGACCGCGCCCCGGAGGCCCCGGCGACCCCCGCCACGGCGGACGCGGACGGACCCCTGCCGGGCAGCGGCGGGCCGCCCGCGCACATCGACGCGACGCCGACGCCGATCACGCTCCGGAACCTGCCGTCGTGGATCCGCCTGAGCTACCGCGCGGAGCGCCGCTACTACAAGCGGCTCGAGCGGCGACGGTCCGTCACCCCGCAGCGGGTCCTCGCCTCGATCGTGCCGTCGCTCGATCGCGCCGTCTTCATCATCGGCGCCGCGCGCTCGGGCACGACGTTCCTGGGCGACTGCATCGGCCGGCTGCCGGAGATCAGCTACCACCACGAGCCGCCCGCCACGAAGTCCGCGGGCCGCTACGTCTACGACGGCCTGTGGAGCGAGCGCCGTTCGCGCTTCTTCTTCCGCTCGCTCTACGCGTGGCTCCTGCGCATCGAGCTCGACGGGCACCTCCGCTTCTGCGAGAAGACGCCGACGAACGCGCTCCTCATCCCCTTCCTTGCACGCGCCTTCCCCGACGCGCAGTTCATCCACATCATCCGCGACGGCCGCGACGCGGCCGCCTCCCACTACCGCCAGCCCTGGCTGCGGCTCGATTCGGTCGCGGGCGGCAAGCGGGAGCCCGGCGGCTACCTCCACGGGCCCTGGGCTCCGTGGTGGGTGGAGAAGGACCGCGTCCGCGAGTTCGAGACGACGAGCGACGCGCACCGGATGATCTGGTCGTGGCGGCGCTACACGGAGGCGGCCCTCCGCGACGGCCCGCCGCTCGGGCCCGCCCGCTACCACGAGCTGCGCTACGAATCGCTCGTCACCGATCCGCGCACGGAGGCGACGCGCATCCTGGACTTCCTGGGAATCACGACCGCGAGCTCGCGGTCCGCCTTCCTCGAGGCCTGCGACCGCGCGTCGGAGGGCTCGATGGGATCGTGGAAGCGGACGTTCAGCCCGGCCGAGCAGGCGCAGATCGTCGCCGATTCGGGCGCGCTCCTGCGCTCCCTCGGCTACGGCGACTGAGCGGGTGACGGACCGGGACGCGGCCGCCGGCGGACGCCCGCCGACGATCGGGATCCTCCAGGTCGGGCGCCCCGAGAGCGGGGTCCGCCGCTACGCACGGATCGTCGCGGACGAGATCGCGCAGCGGCCGGATGTGCGCGTCGTGGAGGCGGATGCCGGGCTCCTGGAGGGCCGCGCGGGGGGCCTCGCGGCGCACGGCCGGGGGTGGGGGGGGGCGGGCGCGGCTGTGGGGCTGTTGGAGTGGGACCGGCGCGGGGGGGGGGGGGGGCCGCGGTGGGGGGCGGGGTTTCTCG